>NC_015580.1:2553750-2863437 GCF_000253255.1 Novosphingobium sp. PP1Y
ATCAAACTGACCCCTGTACCTGCGAAGGGCAAGATTTCCGACTTCTGCGGCTTTCTCAAGCGGGAGGGGCAAAAACCGGTTTCCATCGAGGAGATGAACGACGCCATCGCCAGGGGTTGGGCTGGGTTGCCGTGAAGATTACCGCCGACACAAACATTCTCGTTCGCGCCGTCACTGAGGATGATCCCATTCAGGGGCCGCTGGCGCGCAAACTCGTCACGACTGCTGGTTTGGTCGCCGTGACGTTGCCGGCACTGTGCGAACTCTGCTGGGTGCTTCGTACAGTCTACAAGTTCGGGAACGCGGACGTTGCTGCAGCCATCCGTTTGCTGCTTGACGCCGACAATGTTGCCATCGACAGGCAGGCGGTCGATGCCGGACTCGCGATACTGGATGTCGGTGGTGACTTCGCCGACGGTGTTATTGCTCATGGCGGCCAGTGGCTTGGCGGCGAAACCTTCGTCTCTTTCGACCAGAAAGCAGTTGCCTTGCTCAAGAAGGGGGGCACAAAGGTCTTGCTGCCACAATAGCGGCGTCGTCGTCTCTGAGATTTTGCGGGTAGGGATTGCTGTCATGGCCGCCGCTCCTCGCCCGTTTCAACGAGATCGCCGCCGAGCATGTCGCTGCTACGCGTGCGCGGATCACCGGCTCCTACCGGGCCGTTGGCGAGCGCGTCGAAAAAACCGTCCTCTTCGCCGGCGCCGGTCATGAACTGCTCGGGGCGGATGTCGCCGGTGAGGAGCTTTACGGCCTGATAGGCCATCTGCGCGAGATTGGGGTAGGTCTCGACCCCGGCGGCGATGACCATGCGCTGTTTGCTGCCTCGGCGGATGATCATCGTGGTGGGCGTCACCTCGACCCCGAAGCGCTGGCCGAGATCGGGGCGTTTATCGATGTCCATCAGCGTGACCTGCCAACCCATCTCGTCCTGGAAACGCTGCACGATCGGCCACTCGACCCGGCAATAGCCGCAGGTCGCGCGCGAGAACATGACCAGCGCGAATTCGTTCGAGTGGGCGCGCAGATACGAGCGGCGCACCTGGTCCTTCCACGCGGCAAGCTCAGAACGCGCATCGCCGACCATCGGATTGGCCGATTTGGAATTGAGTTCGGGATGCTGGAGCATCGCGATCTGCGTCAGTCCCGCGAAAGCGCGCGCTTTCCTCCGAGCAAAATCCTCAAGCCGCCAGAAGTCGGCGACGGCATCGACGGTAAGTACCGTTGCGGCATAGTCGCGCTGCTGCTCGATCAGCTTGTGGATTCTGGGCGGGGTCCATGTTGCGAGCTCGCCCATCGGAGGAATCACTGGCTTGATCAGCGCATCGGGATCGGGGGCAGCGGGCTCTTCCGGCCTGGTTGGTGGCGCGTACCACCAATAGCCCTGCTTGGCGGGCTCGCTCATTCCCTGGCTCGCCTGCGCCTCGACCGAAGCGGCGCCGGCGAAGAGTGCGGGTAGCATTGCGATCGTAGCGCACAGGCGCCTGATCGTACTCACAGGATCTTCTCCATGCGGGTGAGACGGCCAATCGCGACCGGGCCGTAATAGCGGCTGTCGAAGCCGTCGGGATGATGCGAGCCTACGAAGATGAACCCTGGCGGGATCGTGTCTTGCTTCGGCTGCCAATGGACGAGCTTCTGCCCGTTGCGGCCGAAAGGTTTGGACACGCCCAACAGGCGCCCGTTGCAGAAATAATACCCATCCCAGGCTCCCGGCGTCATCGAAGGTTTTTCGATCATGACGATCCGCTCGCCCGGCATACAGAGCGCCTGCTTGGTGACATTGACCGGCTTTGGCCCAGCGAGCGGATGCGAGAGCATGAACATGACATAGTCGCCCTTGCGGATCGGCCCGGGGCTTGTCCGAACCGCGACCGCATCGATCGAGGGGCTCATCACCCAGGTCACCTGCGGTATCGCCCACGCGGCAGCGAAACCGATCGGGAGCACGATGCCATAGGCTTTCCATAGCTGGGCGGGGCGGGGCGGGCTTCCAAGCCCCGAGCTCCCGAGCGCGACGGCGGCGCGCAAGGGCAGCAGCTTGACCTGGCCCCAAGCGGCCCTAACGGCGTTCCAGGCGAGCCTGAGCATCGCGCACCTCCACTTTCCCGCCCAGACGGGCATATTCCTCGAGCATTCCGGAGAGCGCGGCGTCGCCGTAAACCACATGAGTGGCCTGCGGACTGCTCTCGTCGCGTTCGCAATAGGGCTGGGTCGGATCGCCCGGGATCATCGCCAGAGCCGGCACCGTATTGACGCCGTGCTGGCGGAACGCCCGCGGATCGACGATCAGCTGGACACCCCGCATCGCGCAAGCCGGGCCCTCGCAGCCGGGATCGAGCCGCAGGATTTCGGCGGAGAGCTTCGCCATCGGCCCGACCCTGGAGAGACCGCCGGGCATCCCGCGAAACGCCATGACCCCGCCGACCTTCTCGAGCTGCCTAGCATAGGTCCGAAGCTCCGCGATCGGCATCGAGGACGAGACGAACAGCAGCGGCACCCAGCTGTGCGTCCCATCGGGCGCGGCGGTCTTGGCCACGACTTCCATGTCGGGGGCGTCCAAGCCGAGCGCCTGGCGCAGGCGTTTCGCCATCGCCTCCCGCTGGGCGGCAAGGGCATCCTTGCCCGCCTCGAGCGCGGCGCGCGCGCGGGCTTCCATGGCGGGCGATGGTGCGCGGGCGTGCAGCCCGTCGAAGGCGCGGCGGCGTTCCGCCTCAGGCAGTGCGGGAAGTGTGGGGGGGGCCGAGGCGGTATTCGCCTTCTGCAGCGCGACTGCTTCCTTCAGCCGCTCCATCGCGGCATCGCCCTGCTGCTGGGCCTTGGCCCGTCCGCTGGCTGGCGTCGTCGATGCCGATTCCTGCGCGGCGGCGGGGAGAGGGTTTCCCAGCACCACCGCGAGCAGCAGGGTGGGCGCGAGCAGTCGTTCACCCGCCCGGGCGCTATTGCCCGACGGTTTGCATATAGGCATCAATCCTATCCTTCATGTCGATCTGGATCTGGCCTTGCGTGCGGGCCTCGATGTCCGAATAATATTCGGAAAGGTCCATTCTGGAGAAATCCAGGGCCTGGAACTCTTCGGGCGTGAAGCCGCGGCAATAGGGCGCCTTGGGCGTGCCCCAGCCGACCGCGTTGAAGCTCTTGAGCTGTGGCCGCCCCTGCTCCTGGATAATGCGGCCGAGCTTGGTGTTGAAGCAGCAGTGCCCCTTGGCCTTCTGAAGGCAGATACCCAGAAACTTCGCGGTGCAGTAGCTGCCGACTTCGTGGCACATGCCCGAGCCGCGTAGCATGCCGGTTTCCATGTCTTCTTGGTCGCAGCCCTGGAGCAGCACCTCGATCATGAAATTTATGGCAAGACTGATCGCGATCGAGGTCGGATCAATCCCGACGATCATCGCATTGGCGCCGGCGCTTGCCGCTTCGCTCGCCGTCGCGCCGGCCAGATAAGCGGTATAGGCCGCCTTCATCCCGGTCAGAACGCCCTTGGCCACCGCGATCTTGGTCCCGAGCGAGCCGATCGCCGAACCCATGCCGTCCTTGACGATCTTGCCCTTGTCCTTGCAGCAGTTGCTGAAGGTCGTGAAAAGCCCCGGCGGCCGGCAGCGCATCGCGCGCCCCGCAAAAATCTCGATATTGGCGGTGCAATTGCCATTGGCATCGACGCTACCATCGGCCGGCACGCCGGGATCACCCATCGGAGGTTCCTCGACGATCGGGTTCACGTTTGTGTCCTGGCAGGCATTGGGCGCGCAGGTCGGCGCGCCGCCCGAGGCCGGTGCCTCGCACGGATATTGCGTACCCAGGGGGCAGGCATAGGCGCCGGGTCCTGTAACGGTGCAGGCCACCTGCTGGAGGGGACATTGCCAGGTCCCGCTTTGGGTCTCGGTGCAGCTTGCGGTCTCGCCGGGATCGGCGGCATCGCCGTTGCCGTTGAGGTCGGCCGCGCAGATCTGCTCGGCATGGGCAGGCGTAATGCTGATGGCAGCGGTGCCCAAAAACAGGGCAAGGGTAAAGGTCAAGCGCTTCATGGGGTTGCACTCGTGCAAGTCATGTCGGCGCCGGCGAGGCGGACGGTCTGCATCATCACCACGGCTTCGGGAAAGTCGTCGAGACAACCACAGGCCGACACGATCTCCTCGCCGGGGCCCGCCGGGCAGACGTTGGCGGCATCGCAGCTATGATAGAAGGTATCGTAGCCGGTGGGCGTGTTTTGCCGGCTTCCCACTACGCCGGCGGGCGCGGCGGCGGTATTGGCCTTGGGTGCGCGCGTTTTGCATATCGCCTCGCATGTCGGCACTGCAGCCTGCGGTGGCAGCGAGAAGGCGCGCGTTGAGGTGGTCACGGTACCGTCCGCCGCTTTGGTCCGGTCGGCGAGTAGCGTCTCGGTCGAATGGTCGATGATATAGGCGCCGCGACTCAGGTCCGGTTCGGGGAGCGCCGCGCTGTCAGTCATGCAGGCATAGGTCCGGTCGCGTTCGAAGAAGTCCCGGGTCAGTTGCAGCGTGCAGGTCGCATCGCCGAAGAGGCGCGTCTGCGGCAGCGGTTTGAGCCCGGTCGCGACACCGTTACGGAAAGTTTCGATACCATCGACCTGTTCTGCCGACAGATGGCATTTGGGATCGGTGGCATAGCCCGCGCACAGATCGACGATCCGTTCGGCCGTCTTGCAACTCGTATCGACCTCGGCGTGAACCCGCGCATAGGCTTCGCCCCGGTTGCCCACCGCCACATGCAGCCAGATCTCGTGATCGCCCCTGGTGAGCCAGGGTTTGAGATCGGTATTCGGCCAATAGTAGGTGGTGTGGTTCTGCTCGCAGCTTCCCGGTGGATAGCCGCTGCCGGTCCAGGCGCCAGGACCGTAGCCGACGAGATTGCCGTCGACCCGGATCTGCGCCCAGTCATCGGCGAAGAACAGCGGCAGGGTCACCGACTTCAGCCGGTCGGGATCTTCGATATGGAGCGTCATCCTGTAGTCGAAAAAGCCACAGCGGCCGCCGTAGAGATTGTTCTTGCCGGGCGAGCCCATCAGGAAATCGACCATGCCCGAAGGGTCGGCAATCGTCGCATAGCCGCCCGACCTGCGCGAAATGACGTCGTCGATCGTGACATGGTTCAGCGTCACCTCGCGGGTTACCGTGCAGGCGCGGAGCTGCTGCGCCTTGCCGGCGCCGGCGGGCGAGGCTGCCAGGACCTGAAACACGGGATTGGCCGAGGAGAGGGCAAAGGCGTCGCCCTGGATCGCCGCCGGGTTGGCGCGGTAGGCGGTCTGGCCGATCGCGGGACTGGAGGTGCAGGCTGTGGTCTGCGCGCCAACATAGTCGATCACCGGGCCGTTGATCCGCGCTTCGGCGACGCCGATGCGGGGATCGGCCGTGGTGAGCGCCCCGACCATGCCACCGCCCAAGTCCTTCAGCACAGAAGCGAGATTGGTCAGCACGAGATTGCTGCCGCAGCTGTCGTTCACGCAATAGCAGGCCGAGAGCTCGGCCATGTCGACCTGGGTCAGCTTCAATTCCTTCGCCGCGTCCAGATCCCAGCGCAGCGAGCGGCACTGGTTCCAGGTGCCGGGACTGCAGGAAATCACGCCGTTGGCGCAGATTCCCGAGACCGGCACGGGGAGCGTCAAACTGCTGTCGAAGGTGCCGTCGAGATTCTTGTCGCGCGAAATCCGGACGAGGGAGATATCACCGGTCGCCGAAGGCTGGATCAGCACTTCCAGCAGGTTCGCGGTCTTCTGGCAGGCGAGCGTCGGGGTGAAGCTTTTGCTGCCGTCGACCGTCGAAACCGGCTGTCCGCTCATCCCCGGGGTCACATAGTTCTTGAGCAGCGTATCGCTGTCGCCGCTTTTGGCGCGCGAAGCATCGGCGGCGGCACGCGCTCGGTCCTCCATGGTCTGCGCATGCACTAGCGCAGGCAGGAGCAGCGCCGCGCCTGCGAGGATGAAAGCTGGTCTCTTCAAGATCCCGCACTCCGGGACGCACGTAGGCGCGATCCCCTGCGCAGGCGGAACAGGTCGCCCGTCTTGAAGTCGGCCTCGCCAGCGCCGAGCACATGGAACAATGCCTCGCCTTCGAAGGTGGCCAGCACGGCCGTGATGGGTGTCCGAGCGTCTGAGAGGGGAAACGCTCGCGGTGACACATCGACGACCGTGCTGGCCGGGGTTGGAGCGGCGCCATGGGGGGCTGGCGGCGCCGCTCCCGCCTCGCGCGCGCCCTGGCAGCCTTGCTGGCTGTGGCGGGCAGACCACGGCAATTCCGGGGCTTGCGCGAGACGTTTGCGAACAAAAGTGAGGGCGGGGCAGCTCATGGCACGGCGACCCCGGCGCAGCAGATCACCTTTTCGAAGAGCATGAACTGGGCATTGTCTTTGCCCGGCGCATGCTTGGCCGAAGACCACAGTGCTCCGGGCCGGCCAATATTGACGCATTTGCCGCCCTTGACCGGCTCCATGATCTGGAGCTTGTAGCGCGACTTGGTCCAGATCGGCTGCGGAATGAACGAGCAGCCGTCGCTCGACGAAATGGTGAGCGCGCCGAGCCTGCCCATCATGAAGGTGCCGCGTGCGGCGAGCCCGGCCCAGGCTTCGACCGAATCGTCGAAATGAATATCGCCGGCGATGGGATAGGTCGCGCCCCAGGATCCCATGCACCAGAACAAGGGATCGATGACCTTGCCCGCGGCGGCGGCCGCGCTGTCGGCCATGCAGGCAAGCCCTGCGGCGGGATTGCCGAACAATATGCCCTCGGGCTGGATGATCGCGCCCAAGATCCCCGATTGCCAGGTCGGCAGCACCTCGGTGATGAGGGCGACATCGAACCCGTCATCCTCTAGGCAGGGAAGGTCCGTGAACATGTCGAGCATCTTCCAGACCGGCGAGATGTAATAATGCATCTGCGCGAACATCTTGCGGGTGTTCGTTCCGTCCGAGATCGAACTTTGCGAACCCTGGAGCTTGCCGTGGGTCGGCATCAGATCGGCGCCCAAAGCCATCATGCAGCCGGGCTCAGTGACGACGTCGACCATCCGGTTGGGCGACCAGAAGCTGACCTTGACCCCGAACCAGAATGTCGCGCCTTTGCGGCAGGCGCACAAGGGTTTGGACGAGGACTGCGCGTCCAATTCCTTCGAGAGCTTGTCGAAACTGCCGATCCGCACACCGCCGATGGTGATCGGGAAAATGCAGTTCCAGCGTACCTTGGTGATCGGATTGAATACTGTGCCCGTGGGACAGGAGGAGGCGTGCGCCGGTGCACTGACACCAAGACCTGCCAGCAGTAGCGAGGCGGCGGCGATCCAGGATTTCCTGCATGATCGGGTCATGGCGCGGGCCTCCGAACGGGTTGGGAAATATTCGGTGCGCCGCGCGCGGTGCTCTCGAGACGGACTTCGGTGAGTTCGAGCCTCGTGCCGACCTGGGTGATGATCACCGGCGCTACCGTCAGGCCAAGCCGCTCCTTGATCCGGGGTTCGAGGATATAGATCGCGCGGCCGGTCCGCTCGGAAAGCGTGATGGCGTCGTCGTCATGCGCTCCGCCCGCCGCGAGCAGGATGAAGTCGGTCAACCGTGCGGTCTTCAGGGCCCAGCCGAGATCGCGCGGATGGACCACGACGAGCCGCTGCGGAAGCTTCACATATTCGAGCGGATTGAAGCTGTAGCCCTTGGGGTAGAGCAGGTCGCCCGTCGGCAGGCGGATATCGGTGTCGAGCGTGTAGAAGGGTACGACGCTGCGGGTCTGGTTCCGGGTTGCGGGCGCCAGGCTCGCCGCCTTCATTGCCGACCAGGACGAGCGCGGCCCAAATCTCTCGCGCATATCGGGCGGGAGCTTTGCCGTGCGTGCCTCGATTTCGGCGAGTGCGTCGGGCTCGGCGATCGGCCAGGTCCGCCCGATCGTCGATGTCGCGGCACGTGCGCTGGCGGCAGCGATGATGGAAGCCGCGAGCATTAGCGCGACCGTGGCCGACTGGAACTTGACCACGCCCCAGCCCTGCTGCGGTTCGCGCGGGTTCCGAGCTGGAAGTTTACCGGCCATGACCGTGCCTCCAGCAGCTCCGGCGATCGTCGTTCGAACCTCCATGGATCGCGGCGACGAGGCCGCCGAGCGCCATTGTGAACACCAGCGCGACCAGAACCCGCAGCGCAACATCGACGCGCGGCAATGACCACAGCACCAGCGCGGCCTGGATCAGCGGCAGGTGCGTGCCGACTATCAGACGGACCGCCGAGGGACCGGGCGCGGCGGAAAGGATGCCTCTCATCGCCGCCTCCATCCGCGGATGCGCTCAAGCATGTGCCAAAGCGCCGATGGCAAGCGAACGAGGCAGATGCCGCCGATCATGCTCGCGAGCGCGACGGCAATGACCAGGCCGAGCCAGTCATCCGGACGAAGGATTCCGAACAGCCCCGCCACGGCGGCGGCGATCCAGGCCTGGCCGACAAGCAGCGTACATTCGTGCGCGATGCGCGCCTCCTGCTCGGCCCAAAGCATCGCAGCTTGCCGTTCGCCCATCGCTTCGAGCGCGGTAATCTCGTCGCCCATTTCCTGATGGCGGCGCAGCAGGAAGGCGTGGAGCGTTTCGTCGGGGCGGCGACCGGCGAAGGGGCAGGCCTGCAGACGATGCGAGCCGTTCAGCGACGAGGGACCGTTCATTGACCCCTCCAGCGACGATAGCGCGCGATCATGTGGCCAGTGAGCCCGGCGAGCGCAATCAGCAACAGACCGCTTATGAGGCAGGCCGCCCCGACCATCGCTGCTCCGCGCAGCACCATGGCGGTCGGCTGATGGAGGGTAAGGCCGGCGACGAATACCAGGCTTGCCATCAGCACGGTCTCGATCAGGATCAGCCGGAGCCGCCAGCGCAGCGCCGCAGCTTCGGCGCGGATCGCAACGCGCGCCTCGATGATGCGCTCGATCTCGGCATCCTTGCTCCAGTCGAGCGGAAGCTGGTCGGGATGGGTGCGTTTGAAGCGCATCACACCGCCTCCCGCATTGGCATGTGGGGGAAGGGCGGTCTGTTTGTCCCAAGGATCTCGGCGGGATCGACGCCGGCGAGTTCGCACACCGCCTCGAGCGGCGAGCGGCCGGTTCTGAGCAGCGCCTCGAAGGCGGCGACTTCGGTCGGCGCGGAGGTGTTGATCCAGTAGCTGAAGGGATCGACCACCAGCCGCGCGATGCCGAGGCCGAGCGGGCTGTCGATGAACACCTCGGAGTAGTTGGGCTTGTTGTTGCGGACCGACTTCAGGAGGTCGAGCACGAAGGGCGAGTAGTCGAGGATCTTGTTCTCGACCGCCTTGTCGTAAGTCGAACCCTGCAGCAGGAAGCGCGTCGCGGCATTCTCGAGAATGACCTGGCCGGTGCCGCCGAACAGTAGCAGGTCGTTCATCGACTGCATGACGATGCCGAAGCTGCCCTGGTATTTGCGCGCGCGGCGGTAGCCCTGGCCGAAGGCTTCGGCGAGCCGCGAGAGATCCTGCCCTTCGGTCCTGGTCATGAACTGCGCGGCTTCGTCGCAGAGCACGAAACGCGGTCGGTCGCGGCCAGAGAGGTAGAGCTCCTGGGTGACGGCGTTCACCACCACCATCACGACGACGTTGAAGAGGTCGGGCATGTTCTTGAGACGCTCGAGTTCGAGCACCACGAATTCGTCGCGGGAGATGTCGAGGCTCGAGGGTCCGTTGAAATAATGCCCATAGGCGCCGTCCGAGGCGAAATCCCTCAGGTTGAAGGCAAGCTCGCGCGCGACCGGCACGAGATGATCGACCCGGTCGAGATCGCTCATGGTCTGGGCGGGATAGGCGCCGAGCCAGTCGCGCACCGCGTCGATCCCGTCCTCGGCTCGGCCCGTATCGATTGTCCACTGGACGGCCGACTTGAGCAGGTTCCATTCCGAGGTCGAGACGCCCTTGCGCGTCGCGGCATTGGCCATCTCGGCGACGATCGCGACCGCCATGGCAATTGCCGACTGCCTGTCCTCGCCGTCGAGCGCCAGTCCCATGTCGAAGGGGTTGAGAACGAGGCGCTCCTCGCCGATGTCGATATAGCGGCCCGAGCACAGCGTGCAGAGCTTCCGGTACGAGCCGCCGATGTCGATGATGCGGATGAGCGCGCCGGACGCGTAATATTGCTGGCACAGGTTGTTGAGCAGGAAGCTCTTGCCCGCGCCGCTTTCAGCCGAGACGATGAAGTTGTAATTGTTGATGCGCTGGTCGAAGAGGTCGAGCGTGATGAGCTGGCCCTTGCGCCCCGTATAGAGCAGCGCCGGACGGCCGCCCCCGCGAAAATCGGTCTGGATCGGCGCCATCAGCACCGCGGCCTTGACCGGCATGCGGAAATCGCGTTCGAGCATCCTCAATGTCTTGCCGTCGGGATAGAGCCCGAAGGGCAGGCTCATCGGCAACAGGATCGGGTTGAGGTAGCTCTCCTCCTGCATCATGAAGGGGAGGGGCTCCGATTCCCACAGCCGCTTGGCACGTGCGGCCATTTCGCGCGCCTGGGCGCGGTTTCGGCCGAACACCCAAACACAAGGGATGACGCGCACGAATCGGCTGTTGCCGGCTTCGTCCAGGACCCAACCGATCTCCTCGATCTGCTTGCCGACCTCGACCGCGAAAGAGCCCGCCGCTTTCTGCGCCGAGAGGATCTGCGCGCGCTTGTGGATCTCGAAGGCCGAGTGGTCGAACAGGACATTGAGCGTGTAGAGGAACGGCCCGCCGATCTGGTCGCTGTCCTCGGCGCTCCCGCGCATGCCGCCTGTGAGGCGATTGGCGCGCTCGGCGCTTATCCGCCGTGCCGGCGCCTTGGGGGTGAGGCAGCGCGCGACCTGGTTGCCGAGGAAAACCTCGGGGCCTTCGAACAGGAGGTCTGGTCCGGCATCGATGATCTGCTTGCGCAAGGGCCTGGGCACGCTGCCGTCGGCGGACCCGCCCACAAAACTGCCGGGCGCTGCCTCGAACACGCCGTTGAACACCCGGCGGTAGAAGGCCATGATCTCCTCGGGCGGCAGGGAAACGATGCCGAGCTTGGCGAGCTGCTCTTCGATCTGACGCCTTATGTCGGATCCCAGAGGTTTGCGGGTCTTGACGGCAAGGATCGTGCGGAAATTCCGGATCGGAATGCCGTGGAGGGCACGCAATCCCCGCGTTCCGCCCTGAAGATAGTCGTAGGTGCGCCGGGCGGAAGCCTGGATCAACGGGTCGTCGCGAGTCTTGAGATCGAGGTAGCTGTCGAGCGCATCGGTGATCAGCGGGTCGGCAAAGCTCATAGTCTGAAGCACCGTGCCCGGCTCAAAATGGATGTTGAGAAGCCCGAGCAAGGCACTGTGAACATGGGAGAACATATAGGCCGAAGGCACCAGCTCCCAAGCATAACCCCAACCGTCGTCAATGGTGAGGAAGGCTTCCTCCTCTTCGACCCAGGCGACCAGCGGCAGATGGTCCGAATAGGAATCGCGCGCGACATGGCGCCGAAGCGCGGCGAAGCTGAGGCCGCCGGTGTCGTTGGAACCCGCGCTCACCGCTTCGGCTCCTTGACCGGAGCGAGAGCGGGGGCGGGCACGGTGGCAGGCGGATCGATATTGCCAGTCGCCTTCTCGCGCAGTTGCCCCAGCACCGGGAGCTGGCTGGCTGGCGAAACAGGTTCGACCAGATAGCCGCCAACCACCCAGGAGGGCTTGTCGAGGATCGAATAGACATAGCGCGGCATGTAGAGCCGGTCGGGCCGCTGCCGGTCGGCATAGGGCAGGATCAGCGTGCGCACCGCTTGGGCAGGTTTCAGCATCGGCGTTTCGGGCTGGTCGATCAGCCCCTGGAGCTCGCGGTAGACACTGTCGCGATAGCCGGCAAAGGCGCTCGGCCCTGGTTTGCCGCGTGCCTGCGCTGTGCGTTTCGCACCGGACGCCATGGCCTCGACCGAAGCCGACTTCGCCTTGCGCAGCAGTTTCCTGTCGCGGGTGACGGCGGAATCGGAGCGCGGTGGACGCCCCGCCACGGCATCTTCATAGGCCTTCTCGGGGTGAATGCATTGGCCGTGGTCGGGGTTCTTGCACGAGAATTTCTCGGAATAGGGCGACATGACCGAACCGATCGTCGCACAGGCTGAGAGCGGCAGCGCCGCGGCGACGAGCAGCAGCATGTGTGGACGGCGTTGGCGTCGCCGCACGGCGGACACGGGAATGTCCATGAGCGAATCTCCGAATTGGGGGTGAGGGTGAAGACGGGGCATCAGAAGTGACTTTCCACGCTGGGCTTGATCTCGAGGGTGACGCCCTCCTGAATGACCACGACGACCTCCTTGGCAGCGCCGACCTCGACGATCGGTCCGGCCTGACGCGCAAGGTCGAGGTAGAAGTCGGTCAGCTTGTCCGAGGACTTGGAAAGCCCCCCGGCGATACCGGTCTTGGCCGCATCGCCCGCATCGAGCGTGCGCACCGTGCCGAGCGCCGAGGTCGAGGTCGAACCGAAAGTGTTCTCGACCGACTGGCTGATGCCGCTGATGGTGCCGGCGAGGAAGCTTCGCGCCAGCGCCGCGCCGGCGCGAGTCACCACCCGGCCCGACAGGCCCTTCTTGCCGTCGGCGTCGACGAAGAAGCCCTTGACCGGCTGATCGACCACCGAGTGTTCGTCGAAATCGACGCAGGACAGCGAGACCAGCTGGACCTCGACGCGCTCCTTGGCGAGGCTGCCGGTCGCATTGCCGATGACGAAACAGCCCGAAAGGTTCGCCTTGACATCATTGGGGAGCACGGCGGGCGCCTGGACGCGGGCGATGATCGGTTCCGGATTCGAGGTCGCGTCCCGGCTCGCCAGCGCGTCCACCCCCGTCAGCAGCCGCGCCTTCATGAAACCAGGCGGCAAATAGATCGTCCGATTCTTTTTTTTCGAGTCTGCGGCATTTCCCGCACCGTCCTTCGGAATGACCGGACTGGTTGCCGCGCCGATCGAACCAACGACTTTCTCAACTGGCGGTGCCGGCGGCGCCGCCGGAGGCACCGGCGGGATGGGCGCCGAAGGCAAGGCCGTATCGGCTTCGGATGGCGAGGGCGGGAAGGGCGGTGCCGCTCCAGGCAGTGCGGGCGGCAGAGCCCCGCTATCGTTATCCTCGCCAGCTACAGCCGCACCATGCGGCACGACCTTGCCTTCCTCGATCGCGGTCACCCGGTCGCCGAGCAGCTGCTGGCCGTCGAGGATCTTCTTGAAATCGCCGCGCAGCTTCTCCTCGAGACTGTCGCCGCGCAGCCCCGCACCCATGTCGAGCTTGGATGCAGCAGGCGCGACCTTCTCAGGTGCATCGCCGCGGCTTGCCAGGTAAAGACCACCGCCCAGAACCGCGATCGTGCCCGCGAGTGCCGCTTGCTTGACCCTCAGCCTCGCGGTCGAACCGAGCGCGTCCCAGCGGGTCTTCCAGTCGGCAAATGCGGGCAGGCGCGCCTGCTTGCCATCGGCCAAGGCCTGCTGCGCCAAATGTGCGCGATACGAATGCTCCGCGCCGGGCGCTTCGGTGCTCGGCGAGCGAGCGCCCTCATCTGCGGGCTTGTCGTCGGCGCTCATTGCTCTTCTCCCCGGCGCACAACAATGAGCCGCGCGGTCTCGCCGGCTTTCAGCGACAGCCGGTCAAGCGAGACAGCGAAGATGTTGGCGCCGAGCGCGCGGTCGAGGAACGCCCGCTCATCCAGCACCACGTCGGCACCGGCGGTGACCAGATACTCCGATGCCGACAGCCCCGCGCCTTCGATCGCCACGCGGCGGCGCTCGCTAAGCCTCGCGGCGGGAAGTCCGGCCAGGATCATGCTGTCGCTGCGCGGCGCGACTTCGGCAAAGCTCGCTGGCACCCGGTCCTGCAGCAGCGCCAGCGTGATCGAAACCGCGCGGTCTTCCTCGACCAGCGGCCCCAACAGGTCGGCATTCGCCTTGGCCCGTTGGCTCGCGCCCGGCGCCAGCGTCACCGTCTGCGCCGGAATGTCCGAAGGTTCGGCGTAGAGCGGGTAGATCGCTCCGTTGCATGAGATGAAGAATTCGGACGGGGTCGTCACATAGCTGCGCGTGACCTGCCCGGAGTCATCGGTCTCCTTGACCAGGAACTTGATCCAGGCGTCCGCCCCGGCTTTCTCGACCGCGATCGCCTTTTCCGCCGAGAACTTGACGTCCTCGATTTCGCCGCCCTCGCAGATCACATGGTTGATGTCACGATTGGACAGGCGAATGCTGCTCGTCTGATCGGGTAGCGCGATGATCGGCTGATTTGGCGCTTGAGCCATAGCGGGCGCGGTGGGCGTCAGGATCAAGGCGGTGAGCAGCACCGCCGGGCAGGCGCTTGTGCGCCGCCGTTTACCGGGTTTCGGCATCGAAATTTTCCTCTGTGAGCCTGGTGAGCCAGAAGCGGCCATTGTCGATCGCGTAACCGATATGGAGATTGCCGCGGAACTTGCGGATCACCCCGCCAATGACGCGGACCTTCTCGACAGGCACGACGATGTCGGTCTTGTCCCAAGTGACGGGCTGGTCGGGGCGAATATACGTCGCGATCGACAGCGTCGGATTGTCGGCCAGCTCGTCGAGAATGCCGTTGAAGCTGTCGCGCATGGCGTTGTAGGCGCTGGGATGGGCGAGGCTCAGCAGTTCCTGGAACTGCTTGTCGGCGCTGTAGGCCGAATAGGTGCCCGACAGACTAACGATGTTGCGGGTCATGGTTCTGAGATACGCGGCCGAGGGCGTATTGCCGGTCACATAGAGATCGCCACCTGCCCCGAATGGCACGATCACCGTGCGCTGGTTCTGGTTGGTGGTGTAGATCAGCGTACCGAGCACCGCGCTCACGCCGAACATCCCTGCAATCGCGAACTTCAGGAGCCGGTTCTCCTCGAAGAGGTTCGCCGAGCCCTGCAGGTAGCGATGGAGGCCGTAGCTCGCGGGCTTTCCCGCCAGGGGATCCTCGTCTGACCGCTTGCGGAATTTGAGAAAGGGCATGGGCGTCCTCACTCGAAGAAGCGGGTCTGGGTCGGACCCGGATAGTGACGGAAAGCGACCAGCCCCCAGCGCCAGGCGAGGTGCGAGAGAAACCCGCGCGGCTTCGATCGCTTCCAGGGAATGAAAAGGAGAAGGGCGCCGATGAGCGTCCAGCCGACCAGTCCGCCGACGATGACCGCGACGAAGATGGTCGACATCACCAGGATGAACTCGTCCGAGCCAAACCAGAGGATCTGGACCGGGCCGTGCAGATACTGGGGCAGACGCTCGTCCAATGCCCTTCTCCTCCTGCTTCATGACACCCGTCGTCAGGGGTCATTTCCGAAGGCCGACCATCGGCCTCCAGCTCGTGTCAGGGCGCTCCGGATTCCGCTCCACATCGGGAGCCGGAGCGTCCCTCGTGGATCAGATCACCATGCCGAAGGTCTGGAGGATGGTGTCCGACTTGATCAGGCAGACCGCGGCGACGATGGTCGGGATGCCGACCATGACGTTCGAAAACAGGCGGCTGACACCGAACAGAAAGGCCGCGACGCCGCCGACAAAGCCGAGCGGACCCTTGACCCCCTTGTTCACGACAATGTCGTAGATGTCGTAGCCGAGGTCGCCCGCCGCTGGCGCGGTGAAGGCATGGGCGCTGGTGCTCGCCAGCGCGAGGACGGCCAAAGGGACGCCGAGATTGGCGATCCCCAGTGCGTGACTGCGAAGTGTCTTGATCATCTTGCTACTCCGGTTGGTGAAGCCACCCGAATTTCTGCCTGCCGGCATCGATGAAGATCGCTGTCGGCCGACGCGCGCGGTGGGCGGCTCCAAGCTGGCCGCGAGCGCCGGCATTCCGGTCCGCCCGGACCCGGCCGCTCGGCCGGAGGACAGGCGTCCGCCATGTAGGATGGGTTGCGGCGAGCGGCGCCGCGCCGCCCGTCAGCGCGCGGCATCGACGCTCCCCTTCTTGCCGTCGAGGAAGGCCTCGAGCTCGGCCTGCTGGAAACCCGAAATGAGCTTGCCGTTGACGATCAGCGTCGGCGTGCCAGCGACGCCTATTTCGCGCACGATCTCGGCATCGGCCGCGACCTTGGTCGCGCCTGCGGCGCATTTTGCCAGTTCTTTGGGCGCGGCGCCGGCATAGATGGCGTGGAATGCGGCCTCCCGGTCGGGCGAGCACAGGATGTGCTCGGCCTTGGCGGCCGCCGCCGGGTGAATCCCGCTGACGAAATAGACCAGCCTTCGCACCGGCTTGCCCTCGGCCGTCTTCGCCGCCCAGAACTTTTCCAGCGCGCGGCAATAGGGGCAGTCGGGGTCGGTGAACTCGATCACCGTCGGCGCCTTATCGGGGCCGATCACCAGCGCCTTGGCCGGATCGATCAGCTTCAGCCGCTTGCGCGCGCTCGCTTCCTGGGCAAGCGCCGTGACATTGACGCCGTTGCGGTCGTAGACGGTGGCGAACAGGATGTGCTCGCTTGCCGGCGCGTAATAGAGGATCCGCCCGCCCGCGATCGCCTGATAGATCGGACCCTTGACCGGCGCCGGCCCGAAATCCTCGAACTTCAGATTGGTGAACGTCTCGTGGAGCTGACGCTGAGCGGCTTCGGCCGCTTCGCTGAGCACCCTGGTCGCACCTTGGGCTTCGGACTTGGCGTCGCCGTCCGGCGCGGCCAGCGCGGCGCTGGCACCCAGGAGCAGCGCGAGGCCGCAGGTCGCGGCATAAAGCTGACCGTACTTAGCGAGTTTCGCCATGGGAGATGTCCTTCTGTTGGGAGGGGAGAAGCGCCGTCCGATCGATGTGGACGCTGGCACCAAGGGGAATTGCACCACGCGGAAATGGGATGTTCTGCGGCTCTCGCGGTGTCTCGCAGCGGATGAAGAAGCCGCCGTCAGCCTGGGCGATGACGAGGCGCGGGTGCCGCGGCTGCGGAACGACCGGTCGGGGGTGCCGCGCCGGATGGGCCTCGGCCGTGCCCGCCACAAGCGCCAGCAGTGCAAGGCTCAAGCAGATCCTTCGATATCGATACATTGACCGCTTCCTGCCCGTGGTTGGTGCACCCGGTTCTGGAACCCCACGAGCGGGGAGCCGTTATCGGATGCAGTTCGTGGGAGAAGGAATGGTGTGTTTGACTTCAAAGCCGCAAGGTGCAGGCCATTGTCATGCGGTTAGGCTTGCGTCATCGTTCGAAGCGCCAGCGAGTTACGCTTTTGGTTACTAATTCGTTGTAGATGTGCCCGGTCGAGGAGCCGGCGGGAGGAATTCGAGGATCGGCTCAGCAAGATGAGAAGGGACGAGTCGCGCGGTGGGAAGGGTATCGAGAACCTTCAAACTGAAACTGTCGCCCGCCGGGGTCGAGCTGTTCCTCGACTGTCATTGCCGGCTTGGCCATCTCGTCAAGGAACTGCTTCCCTTTGGCAACACACTTTACTGCGCGCTTCTCTATCTGGATCACGTCGATGTGCAGCTCATTGCTGACGATCTGAAAACCTTGAGGGATTCAGGGCTCAATGGGGATCGCGTCTGCTTCGTCGGCGCCCCCCTGTCGCTGACCGATGTCATGTCGCGGGTCGCCGCGCGGCTCGGACCCGCGTCGCAGCGGCGCGGACCAACGGCCCTCAATTCGCGGCTGTTCATCGTTGCGCTGAAGCAGTTTCGCCTCGCGCCGTCCGAAGCAATCCTTGGCGCCTATGACGAAATGCTCAGTCAAGCGGGCGATTATTTGAAGATCGGTAAGACATTGCGGTCACGTCGTACGGAGCTCGGACCGATCGGGCAATAATGGCCTGAATTTCGATTGACCAATTGTGTATCAGACACCAATTCCTGACTGTCGAGCTGCCGTGGCGGGCGATTAGCTGCAGTCAGGAGTAGGTGATGCCGCAGGAATGCATGGCATCCGGCTCAGACGCATCGTCGCTTGCCGAAATCAAGCAGATGTCAGGCCGGAGGATCGAAAATGGACGCAAACGCGAAGGTCTCACGCAGTCGATGCTGGCAAAGCGTGTGGGTCTTGGCGTCAGTTGGATCCGAGAGATCGAATCGGGCAACCCCAAAACGAAGATCGACGATCATCTGCGCTGCTCCGCGGCGCTTCGGATTTCGCCGAGCTACATTTTCATCCCCCTGCTGTTCACGGTGCATGGGTTGCGGTTCGCCCCGCAGCTGCTTGCCGGCAACCTCTTCGAGCTCGAGCGCCGCTGGCTTCAGTTCATCGTCGATCAGAACATTGCCGACATGCGCAAGACACTTTTCGACGGCGGAAGCGATGACCTTCTTGCGGAACAGAGATGAAACCGGGCCGGTCGCGATTGCGGCATGGCCCAAATCGCAGGCCATCCCGCACGAAGAATTTGCCAACAAATCTCAAAAATATAGGGCGGAAAGGTCACATGAGAAACGGCCATCGTTCGAGCTTCGGGCGCAGAAGTCACATTTATCAATCTGCGAGGAGTTTCATCCATGGTGCGAAACTGGCCGCCTGCGGCAAATGAATTTTCTGGCGCTTCCGATAATGGCGCAACGCAGTCGATCCGCACGGGATTGTTGGACTTCGAGCACATCACCGGGGCATCCGGTGGCCCACGATGACCTGGAGGGTGAGAGTCGGCCGCACCGGCAGCACGCATTCATGCTCGAAGGAACTGGTTCAGCAGGCACCGCAGATGAGGATGAGGTTCACGCCACGGGGCTTCGGATAGCGAACTGGTGGCTGAAGGCCCGCCGCTTGCGGGAAGAAATGTTCGGTTCCGAGATGTTTGCCGAACCCGCCTGGGACATTTTGCTCGATCTCTACACGGCCGAAGCCAAGGGCGAGAGCGTGCAGATTTCCAGCCTCGCCGTAGCCGCACGCGTCCCGCACAGCACAGCCATCCGCTGGGCGAAGAACATGACTCGCTCGGGATTTCTGGTCCGGGAAAGGGATCCGACCGACGCCCGCCGCGTCCACATCCGACTGAGCCCCTGGGCCAAGGAACTGATGGAGAATTACCTTGCCAGATTGATCGGCCATGGGGCTTCATCGACGCAGATCATGCTCGAGCCTTCAGGATGAACTACCCACAAATCTCGTAGAACCGTGCGGAAACTCATCAGGGATATTTGTGCGGCAATCTTTTCAACACTTATTGCGGGCGATAGAGGCTCGGTGAGTATTCTTTTATGCGCCGCCCTAAACGGAAGGATCCCGATAGATGGACAATCAGCCGGTTGCCGCCCTCGACCTGCTCGCTCTAACAGCCGATATCGTTTCCGCGCATGTTTCCAACAATAATTTGTCTATTGCCGATGTGCCGGCGTTGATTGTCAACGTTCATGCCTCGCTTGCTGGACTGGGTGCCGCGGATGAACCTGCAGCGGCTGAACAGGAGCCAGCGGTTTCGATCAGGCGATCGGTCAAGCCGGACTACATTGTCTGCCTCGAGGACGGCAAGAAACTGAAGATGCTCAAGCGCCATCTGATGACGCATTACCAGCTGACGCCTGACCAGTACCGCGCCAAGTGGAACCTGCCGACCGACTATCCCATGGTCGCGCCCGACTATGCCGAGCGGCGGCGCGCGCTGGCGAAGAAGATCGGCCTTGGCCGCAAGCCGGGTAAGGTTGCAGCGAAAGCACCGCCCGCGCCGATGGCGAAGGCACCCCGCAAGAAACTATCCGCTACTCCTTTTCAAGGCTGAGGAACGCTCGTCATTCCTGGGCCTCTGGATCACCACCGACTGGAGAAATTTGATGAACAATGCCGAACTCGCCGAACTGGTCGCCACCGCCAACGATCTTACCAAGGCGGATGCCCGCAAGATCGTCGATTCCGTGTTTGTCTCGATCGGCGAAGCCGCGGCGCGTGGTGAAGAGGTCGCTTTGAATGCGTTCGGGAAGTTCAAGGTGAAGCATACTCCGGCACGCGAAGGCCGTAACCCGGCCAATGGCGAGACAATAATGATCGCGGCCTCCAGGAAGCTGACCTTCTCGGCAGCGAAGGCGGTGAAGGACAAACTTAACGGATGATCCTTCGCACCGACTCTTGACCTTCGGCAACCGTCGTCGCGCAAGCAGCCTCCCGTCCCCGACGGGGGGCTGTCGTCATTTACGATTTCTATCGTCGCTGGCGCAATTTCCATTCTCGTAACGAGTTCGCCATCATAACGGCTGCGGCAATCGAGTGCGGCAAATCGTCCTTCACGCGGTCTGCCGATTTCCATATCATCAAAGTGCTTCATGGCCGTTCGGCAGGGTTTCGGAAGGAAACCTGTCGGTGCAACTGTCCGGCCAAATTTCTCCACATCGGTCGCCGCTTGCCAGTTCCATGGCCAATTTTTGGTCGCGGAACGCGGTTCCCGGATACGGGCTTTGTCTTGGTCCCGACCCCACGGAGGGAGGGGGAAAAGACATAGCGGCACGCTTCGGGTGTCTTCCTGGCGCGCCATCATCATGACCGCAGAGACTGGCGTCGTTCATGCCCGCTATGTTCGCATCAAGAAGTTCGCGGAATTGACCGGCTACACGGAGAAGGCGATCTACCACAAGATCGAGAACGGCACCTGGCTTCAGGGCCGTCACTATCGCCGTGCGCCCGACGGCCATATCTGCATAGACATGGAAGGATTCTACCGATGGGTAGAAGGGGCCGCGGGTCCGGTGTAGAGCCGTTGAAATCCTGCATACGCGTTACATTCGTCTGGCTTGGCAGGCGCTGCCGGGAAACGCTCGACCTTCAGCCTACGCCCGCCAACATCAAGGCCGCAGAGCGGTTGATGGCGAAGGTGTTCCAGGAGATCGAACTCGGGGTCTTCGACTACGAAACCACATTCCCGAAATCTGCTCAGACGGCCGGGGTGCGGGGGTTCACGACCATTGCCAGGGAGTGGCTCGAAACCGTGACGGCGGAAAAATCGACCATGCAAGGCTACACGGCGGCAATCGAGAAGATTTGGGGGCCGGCATTCGGCGAGCGCCAGTTGGCCAGCATCAAGCCCAGCGAGATCAAGCGAGAAATCGCCAAGCTGGCCAAGCGTGTCAGCGGAAAGACCGTCAACAACAACCTTATTCCTTTGCGCGCCATTTTTGCCACTGCGGTCGACGATGGGATTATCGACCGATCTCCCCTCGAGCGGATTCGTAACCTCAGCCATCAGGCGCCGATGCCCGATCCATTCGACCGCGAGGAGATGGAGCGGATCCTTGTCTACCTACGCGACTACTTCGACCAGCAAGTCTGGAACTGGTACGAATTCGCCTTCGGAACGGGTATGCGACCGAGTGAACAGATAGTCGTCCAGTGGAGCGACATCGACTGGAAACGCCGGACCATCCGCGTTCAGCGAGCCCGCGTACGTCACGTCCTCAAGTCGACCAAGACCCGAAGCGCTCGAGATGTCGATCTCACCAGCCGTATGATCGCCGTGCTCCAACGGCAGAAAGTACACAGCTTCATGCGGGGTGCGGATACACCGGTCTTCATCAATCCGGTGACGAACACGCCGTGGCCGGACGTACAGGATCAGCGCAAACTTTATTTTCATCCCGCCCTGCGGGCATTGGGCATCCGGAGCCGCGATGCCTATCAGACGCGTCATACTTACGCGACGACGGCGCTCATGGCGGGCGTGAACCCTGCCTACATCTCACGGCAATTAGGTCATCGCAGCGCGGCCATGCTGTTCAAGCATTATTCGAAGTGGATCGACGGTGCTGACGGCGGGCGAGAAGCAGCGAAACTCGAGGTTCTCTACAGCAGCGATGAAGGTGGCTCGGCAAGGGCCGAACAGGCGTAAGCCGCGCCGAATTGGGTGTCGCTGCCGGTGGTATTGCGACGTGCTTTGGTGGTGACCCCTACGAGAATCGAACTCGTGTTTCAGCCGTGAGAGGGCCGCGTCCTAACCGCTAGACGAAGGGGCCAAATGCCGCAAAATTCTATTGCAAAAAACGCAATACTCCCACGACGCTCCCACGGAGCAAGTACATATGCAGCGAAATCAGCCACATAAGTGGTGACCCCTACGGGACTCGAACCCGTGTTTCAGCCGTGAGAGGGCCGCGTCCTAGACCGCTAGACGAAGGGGCCATATAGCCATTTGAAAGCCTGCCTGGCGCAGCACCGGATGGTGACCCCTACGGGACTCGAACCCGTGTTTCAGCCGTGAAAGGGCCGCGTCCTAGACCGCTAGACGAAGGGGCCATTCCGAGCTGCGCCGGAGGCAGGACCGGCCCTCTAGCGGTGGGTTGCGGGGGGGTCAACCCCCTGATCGCAGATAAATTGCACTCTTTGTGGCACGCTATTGAGGCAGGCTGGTTTCAGTCCGCAAATGCGGCATCGTCGATATGCAATTCGGCTTGGGGGCGGCTGCCCCAGTCGTCGATCTTCGCTCGTCCGGCAAGCCAGAGGCGGCGCCCCTGCGAGGCATGGAGGAGGGCCTGGCCCATCTCGGTTTCGGCCGAACGGAAGGCCATGGCCTTGAAACGGCCCCCATCCGTTCCGCCGACGATCAGCCGGACGTGGTCTGCGCCCACGATGTCGGCCTTGACGATCCGCACCGGGCCGACTGCGACGCGCGGCCCCGGCCAGCCCATGCCGTAGGGACCGGCGCTTTCCAGCGTTTCGACCAGCGTAGGAGTCAATCCGCCCGGTGCGAGT
The DNA here is from genome assembly GCF_000253255.1 of Novosphingobium sp. PP1Y. Classification (NCBI taxonomy): domain Bacteria; kingdom Pseudomonadati; phylum Pseudomonadota; class Alphaproteobacteria; order Sphingomonadales; family Sphingomonadaceae; genus Novosphingobium; species Novosphingobium sp. PP1Y. The sequence continues at coordinate 2,576,316 of NC_015580.1, forward strand.
GCGAGGTCGAGCAACATCGCCTGGTTCGCGCTGGCATGGGCCACATCGGTGGCGAGACGCGAATCGAGCCATTCGGACAAGGCTTCGAGCTTGTCGGGCGCGATAGTCAGCCCCGCCGCCATGGCATGTCCGCCGCCCGCCACGAGCAGGCCTGCCTCGCGCGCGGCAATGATCGCGGCGCCAAGGTCGACCCCGGTAATCGAGCGTCCCGATCCCTTGCCGTTGCCCGCTTCGTCCGCGTCGAGCGCGATGACGAGCGTCGGCTTGCCGGTCTTTTCCTTGATCCGCCCGGCCACGATGCCGATGACCCCCGGGTGCCACCCGGCTCCGGCGAGTACGAGCACCGCGCGGTTGTGCTGGCGATCGATCTGCGCTTCGGCCGCTTCCTGAACCACCTGCTCGATCGCGCGCCTCTCGTCGTTGAGGCGTGAGAGCTGGGCAGCGATGTCGCGCGCTTCGTCGGGATCGGTGGTGGTCAGCAGGCGAACGCCCAGCGTCGATTCGCCCACGCGGCCCCCGGCATTGATGCGCGGGCCGAGGGCAAAGCCCAGGTCGCTGCACGTTGGCGCGCGGTTGAGACGGCTTGCGTCGATAAGCGCCGACATGCCGATGTTGTCGCGCCGGGCCATGACCTTCAGGCCTTGGGCGACGAGGGCGCGGTTGAGGCCGTGGAGCGCGGCGACATCGGCCACGGTGCCCAGTGCCACGAGGTCGAGAAGTGCGAAAAGGTCTGGTTCGCGGCGCTCGGCGAAGAAGCCCTGACGGCGCAAGGTGCGCACAGTGGCGACGGCAAGCAGGAAGGCGACACCGACGGCGGCAAGATGGCCGTGATCGGCGCCGATGGCGCTTTCGTCGAGACGGTTCGGATTGACCAGCGCAGCGGCGCGCGGCAGTTCCGGCGAGCACTTGTGATGGTCGACGACGATCACGTCGACACCCGCGCCGTGGGCCATTTCCAGCGCTTCATGCGCCATCGCGCCGCAGTCGACGGTGACGATCAGACTGGAGCCTTCTCCGGCAATGCGTACGAGCGCCTCTCCCGATGGGCCGTAGCCTTCAAGCAGGCGGTCGGGAATGTAGTAGCGGGCATCGTGCCCCAGTGAGCGCATCAGCAGGATCAGCAGGGCTGCGCTCGTCGCTCCGTCGACGTCGTAGTCGCCATAGACCGTCACGGCCTCGCCGGTCATGATCGCCTGTGCCAGCCTTTCGGCGGCGGCGTCCATGTCGCGGAATTCGGACGGATCGGGCAGGAAAGCCCGCAGCGAGGGGGTGCGATGGCGGTCCAGCTCCTCACGCGGGACGCCGCGCGAAAGCAGGAGCTGGGTGACGATGTCGTTTTCCAGCCCGCCCGGGCCGTCCGAGAGGTCCATGTTGCCGCCGCGCCAGCGCCAGGCCTTGCCGGTGAGGGATTTGTCGATGCCGAAGAGTGAAGCAGATCGAGAAGCCATGCCATCCCGATTATACGAGCGCGTCACCAGCGGGAAGGCTTCAGCCCACAGGTTCATGCCCTTTCAACAGGGCAGGGCGTGACAGCGGGCCCCGATCGGGCCTAAATTCGCTGGATGGCAGCGCTTCCCCCCGATCTGGCAATCCGCCCCATGGGCCCGGACTTGTTGCCGTGAGCGAGGCAGTTCTCGCCGTCATCTGGCATTCGCGGACGGGCGCCTCGCGGGCGATGGCGGCGCAAGTGGCCGAGGGGGCCGGAAGCCGCGCGCGGCTGATTGCAGCGGCGGATGTCGTGCCAGAGGATCTGCTGGTCGCAGGTGCCTATGTCTTCGTCTGTCCGGAAAATCTCGCGACGATGTCCGGCATGATGAAGGAGATGTTCGACCGCTGTTATTATCCGGTGCTCGGCCGCATCGAGGGCAGGGCCTATGCCACTGTCATTGCGGCGGGATCGGATGGGGCGGGCGCACAGGCGCAGATCGATCGCATAGCCAGGGGCTGGCGGCTCAAGCGGGTGGCCGAACCGATGATCGTCAATCTGCAGGCGCAGACGCCGCAGGAAATTCTCGCCCAAAAGACGGTCCCGAGCAGGCGTCTGGAGGAATGCCGAGAACTGGGCGTGTTGATGGGCGAAGGGCTTTCGATAGGCATTTTCTGAAGTGGCGGCCTGCCGGATTAAGTTTCGGCAACCGGCTCGACGGCGTCGGGGGCAAGCAGGCAAATCGACGATTTTACGCCTAAGTCTCTGAAAGTACCCCATGTCACCCCCGGACAGCCCTCACGAAAATTCCAATCCCGGTGCGTCGCTCCTCTTTGCCGAAGGCGCACGACCAACTGCTTGCGCTCTAGTATCCCTTTTTGATTCGCCGGCGATGCTGGGGATCGGCGCGGTTGTCGCCAATCGATCCCGTGTTCCCGGCAATGCGATAGAGGTGCTTTCCGGAGGGCTGGCATTCGATCTGCGCTTTGCAGAAGGTCAAGCGCTTCAGGACGGCGATGGCCGCCATTCGCCCAATGGGCAGGTCATTCGGATCGCGCCCGGCGAGCATGTTTCAGCGGGCGCGACCTTGCTCCCGGTCGTCAGGGCACTGGCGGGGCTCGTCGCCAATCTGGCGCTTCACTTGCCCGTTGCGGCGATCTCGTGGGATATGGCGGGCACCGTGGCGGAACCGCACGCGTTCTCGCGCTCGGCACTCAACTGGCTGGCCGGCGGGCCTTTTCCGGCGCAGTGTCTCACCTCGCTGTCGTTCAAATCGGACGGCAGCATCGTCAGCGAAGGGCTGATCCACTTTACCGGTCAGGAAATGCATCTCGTCGGCGCGGAAGGTGAAGACGAGGCAAGCACCATGCGCCTCGCTGTCGGCGTGGTCGATCAGCTGGTGCGACAGGGGCGGCTGCTGCTTCCCATGGAACTTACCGTTGCCGGTGCCGCACTGCTGGCCGAACCCTCGCAATTCGAGGATCGGGTCTGGGTCTGGCGCAAGCGCTAGGCGCGCGCGTCAGGTCTGCCCGGTGCGGGCCAGCAGATCGGCCTTTGCTGCCTCATACTCGGCGTGAAGCTTGGCGACACGGTCGGCAACCGGTTCGATTGCCTTGATCGCGCCGATGCCTTGCCCTGCGCCCCAGATGTCCTTCCAGGCCTTGGCTTCCATCTTTCCGCCCGATCCGAAATCCATCTGGCTCTTGTCGCCCTCGGGAAGATTGTCTGGATCCATGCCGGCGGCTTCGATCGAAGGGCGCAGGTAATTGCCGTGAACACCGGTGAAGAGGCTGGAATTGACGATGTCGGCGGCGTGACTGTCGACGATCGACTGTTTGTAGCCTGCGACCGCGTTGGCTTCCGGCGTCGCGATCCAAGGGCTGCCGATATAGGCGAAGTCGGCCCCCAGAGCTTGCGCGGCGAGGATCGAGCGACCGCATGCGATGGCACCCGAGAGCGCGAGCGGACCTTCGAACCACTCACGGATTTCCTGCATCAGCGCGAAAGGCGATTGCGCCCCGGCATGACCGCCGGCTCCGGCTGCGACCGCGATCAGGCCGTCGGCCCCCTTCTCGACTGCCTTGCGCGCGAAGCGGTTGTCTATGATGTCATGAAAGACGAGGCCACCCCAGTCGTGAACCGCGGCGTTGACGTCTTCGCGTGCGCCCAGCGAGGTGATGACAAGCGGGACCTTCCATTTCGCGCACATCGCGAGGTCCTCATCCAACCGGTTGTTGGAACGGTGGACGATGAGGTTGACGGCGAAGGGGACGCCGCAATCGGCGGTTTCCTCGCTGATCCGGTGCAGCCATTCGTCGAGCTGGCTGGCGGGACGCGCGTTGAGGGCCGGAAAGCTGCCGACAATGCCCGAGCGCACTTGCGCGATGACGAGGTCCGGATTGGAGACGATGAACATCGGCGAGCCGATGACGGGGAGGCGCAGATTCTCGAAGAGCGCGGGAAGGGCCATTTCAGTTCCGTTTAATCAATCGATTAAACGGCAGCACTAATGCCCTCGGGCAGCGCTGTCGAGAGGCTGCGTAAATCCGTTCTGGGGATGCTCCGAAACAAGGCGTAAAAGCGAAAGGGGCCTGCCATCCGGCAAGCCCCCACTCTGTTGTCGCCTGATCAGGCGCCGTTGCTGGCCGCGTTCGCCGCGCTGAGCATGGCCCGCACGCTGGCGGTTGCGACGTCCTCGTCGATGCCGACGCCCCAGATGGTGCGGCCGTCGCTCGTCATGCACTCGACGTAGGCGGCGGCGCGGGCATCCGAGCTTGAGCCCATCGAATGCTCGGCGTAGTCGCGCACTTCGAGGGTTACGCCAAAGCTCTCGGCCAGAGTCGCCGTGACCGAGGAGATCAGGCCATTGCCGCGGCCCGAGACGGTCTGTTCCTTGCCGTCTACACCGATCTTGCCGGCGAAGACGCGGGTGCCGTCCGAGGCGCGCTTTTCGTCCCAGTCGATCAACTGGAAGTGCTGCGGCTCATCGATGCGATAGACCTTGCGGAAGACTTCCCAGATATCGCCGGCCTGCAGTTCGCGGCCCAGCTCGTCGGCCAGGTCCTGCACATGGCCGGAGAAATGCGCCTGCATGCGCTTGGGCAGCTTGAGGCCCTGGTCCTGCTCGATCACCCAGGCAAAGCCGCCCTTGCCCGACTGCGAGTTGACGCGGATGACCGCCTCGTAGTTGCGACCCAGGTCCGCCGGGTCGATCGGCAGGTAGGGCACCGCCCAGGTCTCGTCATTGCGCTTCTCGCGCGCGGCGAAGCCTTTCTTGATCGCGTCCTGGTGCGAGCCGGAGAAAGCGGTGAAGACCAATTCCCCGCCATAGGGATGGCGCTCGGGCACCTTGAGCTGGTTGCAGTACTCGACGGTCTGGATGACTTCGTCGATGTCCGAGAAATCCAGCCCGGGATCAACGCCTTGCGTATACATGTTGAGAGCGACTGTCACCAGGCAGCAGTTGCCGGTGCGCTCACCGTTGCCGAACAGGCAACCCTCTACACGGTCGGCGCCGGCCATCAGTCCCAGCTCCGCTGCAGCCACGCCTGTGCCCCGGTCGTTGTGGGTATGCAGGCTGATCACCGCGCTTTCGCGGTTGGGCAGGTTGCGGCAGAAGTACTCGATCTGGTCGGCGTAGATGTTCGGCGTCGCTGCCTCGACCGTCGCCGGCAGGTTGAGGATGATCGGATGTTCCGGCGTGGGCTGGAGCACTTCCATCACCGCTTCGCAGCACTCGATCGAGAAATCGAGCTCGGCGGTTGAGAACGTCTCGGGCGAGTACTCGAAGTGCCACCTGGTCTGCGGGTACTTTGCGGCCTGATCGCGCATGACCTTCGCGCCGTTAACTGCAATCTGGCGGACTTCGGACTGGTCCATGCCGAAGACGACCTGACGCCACAGCGGCGAGACGGCGTTGTAGAGGTGGACGATGGCGGCATGAACGCCGGCCAGGCTTTCGAACGACTTTTCGATCAGGTCCTGCCGCGATTGGGTCAGCACCTGCACCAGTACGTCCTCGGGGATACGTCCGGTGTCGACCAGACCACGGATGAAGTCATAGTCGGTCGCGCCCGAGCTGGGGAAGCCGACTTCAATCTCTTTCAGGCCAACCTTGATGAGCAGGTCGAAGAAGCGGGTCTTCTTTTCCGAGCTCATCGGATCGATCAGCGCCTGGTTGCCGTCACGCAGGTCGGTGGAGAGCCAGCGCGGCGCCTTCGTGATGACCTGCGAGGGCCACCGGCGCTCCTGCAGCTGGATCTGCGGGAAAGGGCGATATTTGACCGAAGGGTCTTTCAACATAGTCATGGGTAATGTCTCGCTCGGGAAAGTCTGCGCTTTGCGTGTCGTCTTATCAGGTCCCTTGAGCGCCGAGCGCGCCGACCGGACGACGCGTCACCTCACGCCCAAGGGCGGGTAAGTCGCAGAAGAAGGCCAAGCCGGAGAGTCATGACTGTGCCTATGGGGACAGCCGGAGGAGATGTAAAGGGGGTAAACGCGGCCGATCCCGTGCGCTGCCGATCGCTGCGCAGCGGGATGGCCGCGGCGGTGAGGGCCTGTTGTCAGCGCGTCAATTGCACTCGAATTTCTCGATCACGCCTTTGGTGTCGAGGAACACGTTGAGTCGGTTCGGACGATAATCCATCGTCATGGCCGAACCGGGCTTGAGCACGCGGATTGGATTGTCGCCGCGCCATTGCCGGATGAGGCCGAGCACTTCGTCGCTCGCAGGCTGACCGACATAGGAACCGAGCTGCTCGGCTCCGCAGCTCTGGGCGACAGGCGCGGGCGGCGCGGTCTCCGGCGCGGCCTGATCGGCGGTGCATGCGCTCAATGCGAGGAGGCTGCCGGCCAGGGCGGCGGCGAGCATCATCGGGCGGTGTGCAGTCATCTTTTCGTACTCCATTTCAGGAAGTTACCCTTAATGACTTGGGGCGCTGCAGCAAGGCACATGTACCGCCGGTGACCCGGCGAATCAGGTCATGTTCAGGGCGCGGCCTTGGCTGCGTCCTTCATGAAAGCGGCAGCGATCTTGAGTTCGACCTGATCGGATACCATCGGAATTCCGAAATCGAGCCCGAAGTCGCTGCGCTTGAGCGTACCCGTCGCATCGAATCCAAGTCCTTCGCCGCCGCCCATCTGCGGCGGCACCGTCCCGGCGCCGTGGAAGAGAACCTGCAGGGTGACCGGCTTGGTGATGCCGTTGAGCGTGAGATTGCCGGTCATCTCCGCCTGCTGGTCGCCGGTGATCCTGACCAAGGTGGAGACGAAACGCGCGTCTTCCGGCTTGGGGCCGAAGAAGTCGGGCTTCCCGCCTTCGCTGGCGGGGGCCTTGAGCAGGTGGCTCTTCAATCCGGCGCTGGCGACGGTGACGCTTGCCACGGGAATGCTCATGGCAACGCGCGCCTGTTCGGGGCGTTTGGGATCGATGTCCAGCGTTCCGGTGGCGTCGCCGAAAATCCCGAAATAGGGCGTGAAGCCGAGGTGATCGACGCTCCATTCGACGAGCGTGTGGTGCGGATCGGCCACGTAATGCCCACCGCTGACCAATGATGGATCGGGTTTGCCGAAAGCAGAGGGTGGTGCAGCAGGTGCGGGGTCGGCTTCCGCTTCCTGCGCAGGAAGCGGCGTGGAAAGCGCGAAAGCAGCTGCAAAGGCAATTGCGGGCGGCAGGGCGCAGGCAGCGCCGAGCAGTCGGTTCATCAGGAAGTCCTCCCGGTCGTTACGTTCTGTTGCGAACGGCCCGGCCGGGAGTTTGTTCCGAAAAGACGAACGACGCAAGCCGTTCGTCTTTTCCGTCTGTTTTGAATTAGTTCTTGGTCTTGTCGACCAGTGCGTTGGCACCGATCCAGGGCATCATCGCGCGCAGCTTGGCGCCGGTTTCCTCGATCGGGTGACGCAGGGCAGCCTTGCGCGAAGCCTTCAGCTCGGGCTGGCCGGCGCGGTTGTCCATCACGAAGTCCTTGACGAAACGGCCCGACTGGATGTCTTCCAGTACGCGCTTCATTTCCTTCTTGGTCTCATCGGTGATGATGCGCGGACCCGTCTTGATGTCGCCGTATTCGGCGGTGTTCGAGATCGAGTAGCGCATGTTGGCGATGCCGCCTTCATACATCAGGTCGACGATCAGCTTCAGCTCGTGAAGGCACTCGAAGTAGGCCATCTCGGGCGCATAACCGGCTTCGACGAGGGTTTCGAAACCAGCCTGGACAAGGGCGGTCGCGCCGCCGCACAGAACGGCCTGCTCACCGAACAGGTCGGTTTCGCACTCTTCGCGGAAGTTGGTCTCGATGATGCCCGAGCGGCCGCCACCGACGCCCGAAGCATAGGCGAGGGCGATATCCTGCGCATTGCCGGTCACGTCCTGATGGATCGCGATGAGGCAGGGCACGCCGCCGCCGCGCTGGTATTCCGAACGCACGGTGTGGCCCGGGCCCTTCGGCGCGATCAGGAAGACATCGATGTCGGCGCGGGGTTCGATCAGGCCGAAGTGGACGTTGAGGCCGTGGGCGAAGGCGAGCGCCGCGCCCGGCTTCAGGTTCTCATGAATGTCGGCGGCGTAGATTGCGGCCTGGTGCTCGTCGGGCGCCAGGATCATGAGCACATCGGCCCATGCGGCTGCTTCCTTGTTCGTCAGGACCTTGAAGCCGGCAGCTTCGGCCTTCTTGGCAGTTGCCGAACCTTCGCGCAGCGCGATGGCCACTTCCTTCACGCCGCTGTCGCGCAGGTTCTGCGCGTGGGCATGGCCCTGGCTGCCGTAGCCGAGAATGGCGATCTTCTTGCCGGTGATCAGGTTGATGTCGCAATCGGCGTCGTAATAGACTTTCATTGGTCTTTCCTTCCGTCATCCCGGCATGTGCCGGGATCGCTGTCGATCATGCGCCGCCGCAGGGGCCGAAGGTCCCGAAATTCGGTCCGGGACGACGCAAACTCAAAAAATCAGGCTTCTTCCGCCCCTCGGATCATCGCCACGATGCCGGTGCGTCCGACCTCGACGAGGCCGAGTTCGCGCATCAATGTGACGAAAGTGTCGATCTTGTCCGGCGCACCGGTCAGTTCGAAGATGAAGCTGCCGGTGGTCGTGTCGACCGGCTTGGCCCGGAACACATCCGCGATGCGCAGCGCCTCGACGCGCTTCTCGCCGACGCCGGCCACCTTCACCAGCGCCAGTTCGCGCTGCACGTAAGGGCCGACTTCGGTCAGGTCGACGACCTTGTGGACCGGTACGAGGCGCTCCAGCTGAGCGTGGATCTGGTCGATCTGGCTCGGCGGGCCGTGGGTAACGATCGTGATCCGGCTTACCGAGTGGTTCTCGGTGATGTCGGCCACGGTCAGGCTGTCGATGTTGTAGCCGCGCGCGGTGAACAGACCGGCGATCTTGGCGAGGATACCGGCCTCGTTGTCGACCGTGACGGTCAGGACGTGCCGTTCTTCGGCCTCGTGCTTGATATGCATCATCATGTTTTCCTTCGGGGCCGGCTCAGACGAGCGCCTTGGCTTCGTCGTCCATGGTGCCGGCCACGGTGTCTCCGTAGAGGATCATCTCGGTGTGCGAGGCGCCCGAGGGGATCATCGGGAAGCAGTTCGATTCCTTGGCGACCAGGCAATCGACGATGACCGGGCCATCATGCTCGATCATGGCTTTGATGCCCGCGTCGAGCTGGCTTTCGTTCTCGATGCGAATGCCCTTCCAGCCATAGGCCTCTGCCAGCTTCACGAAGTCTGGCAGGCTGTCCGAATAGGAGTTCGAATAGCGGCTCTCATACGTGAGCTCCTGCCACTGGCGGACCATGCCCATCCACTCGTTGTTGAGGATGAACACCTTGACCGGCAGGCGATACTGCGTGGCGGTGCCCATCTCCTGGATGTTCATCTGGATCGAGGCGTCGCCAGCGATGTCGATGACGAGGCTGTCCGGATTTCCGCACTGGGCGCCGATCGCGGCGGGCAGACCGTAGCCCATGGTGCCGAGGCCACCCGAGGTCAGCCACTTGTTCGGACCGAAGAAGTGGAAGTGCTGCGCCGCCCACATCTGGTGCTGGCCGACTTCGGTGGAAATCACCGGGTCCTTGTCCTTGGTCAGCTCGAACAGCCGCTGGATCGCCAGCTGGGGCATGATTGCCTCCTTGCTGAGCGGGAACGACAGGCTCTTCCTTTCGCGCCAGCCTTCGATGCGGCCCTTCCACGCGGTCAGGTCCTGCGGCTTGCGGCTGCCCCAGCCTTCGAGGATCTGCTCGATCACCGAAGCGCAGTCGCCGACGATGGGCAGGTCCACCTGGACCGTCTTGTTGATCGACGAACGGTCGATGTCGACGTGGATCTTCTTCGAGTTCGGCGCAAAGGCGTCGAGGCGGCCGGTCACGCGGTCGTCGAAGCGGGCGCCGAGGCAGACGATCAGGTCCGATTGGTTCATCGCCATGTTGGCTTCGTAGGTGCCGTGCATGCCCAGCATGCCCAGCCAGTCCGCGTGGTCGGCCGGGAAGGCGCCCAGGCCCATCAGCGTCGAGGTGACGGGAGCGCCGGTCTTCGCCTGCAGTTTGCGCAGGAGCTGCGTCGCGCGCGGACCCGAGTTGATGATGCCGCCGCCGGTGTAGAGGACAGGAGCCTTGGCCGCGGCAATCATGTCGATGGCCTGCGCGATCTCGTCAGCGCCGCCCTGCGTGGGGGGCGAGTAGCGGTTGCGGCGCTGCGCGGGGGCGTCGGTCCAGGGCGCGGTGGCGATCTGGACGTCCTTGGGAATGTCGATCAGGACGGGGCCGGGACGGCCGGTCGTAGCGATCTGAAATGCCTCGTCGATGGTCGCGGCCAGATCGGCCGGATCCTTCACCAGGTAGTTGTGCTTGGTGCAGTGCCGCGAGATTCCGACGGTATCGGCTTCCTGGAATGCATCCGAGCCGATCAGCGCGGTCGGAACCTGGCCGGTGATGACGACGAGCGGAATCGAATCGAGGAAGGCATCGGCAATGCCGGTGACGGCATTGGTCGCGCCCGGGCCGGAGGTGACCAGCACGACGCCGGGCTTGCCGGTCGAACGGGCATAGCCTTCGGCGGCATGGGCCGCGCCTGCTTCGTGACGCACGAGGATGTGCCGAAGCCGTTCGTCACCGAAGAGAGCATCGTAGATCGGAAGCACGGCGCCACCGGGATAGCCGAATACGAATTCGACACCCTGGCGGACCAGGCTTTCGACCAAGATGTTCGCGCCGCTGCGCTCTTCACTCACAACACATTCCTCTTCGTATTCTGGTGTGCGACCCGCAAGAGACCGCTTCAGAAAGCTCGCCTCCATAAGGGGATCAGCCCCGGAAACAAGCATTTCCACAGGCTACGCGCTCTCTAATGAAACCGACCCGACACGACAATCGTCGCGCCGGGTCATCCTCTCCTCCCTGCATAACTTCCATCAGCAGGTGTTGGTGGCCTGTACGGGACCGTAAATGTTACGTCAAATGAAAAATTCGAAATAAAATTTCGTGTATTGCATTAGAATCAAAATTTTCAAACGACAGCCTTGGCCAATCTTCCGGGGGCTGGTGCCGCAGCCAGGTGAATTGTCGCTTGGCGTAGTTGCGGGTTGCCTGACTGCCGCGCGCGATGGCGTCCACGAGGGGCCAGTCTCCGCGCACGACTCCGGCAAGCTCTGGTACGCCGATTGCACGCATCACCGGCAGGGCGGGGTCGAGATCGCGGGTAAGGAGCGTCTCGACTTCGGCAAGCGCGCCGCGCTCGATCATCCGCTCGAAGCGCAGGTCGCAGCGGCGGTAGAGCGCCTGCCGTTCGGGCAGGAGGATCGCGGGAAACACGGTGACGGCATTGGCGATGCCGCCTGAAGTCTCGGCATGCCATTGCGCCAGCGTCTTCCCGCTCGACCGGACGACTTCCAGTGCGCGAGCGATGCGGGCGGTGTCCGCTGGGGCGAGGCGACTGGCACGCTCCGGGTCTTCCTGCCGGAGCGCGGCAAAGGCCTCATCGACGGGCAGCGCGCGAACGGAATCGCGGATGGCAGGATCTATCGCCGGGACCGGAGCGATGCCTTCCAGCAGGGTCTTTATATAAAGGCCGGTACCGCCGACGAGGATGGGCAGGGCGCCTTCAGCGTGGATCGCCGAGATCGTCTGCCGTGCAGCTTGCGCCCAGTCGGCGGCGGAGCAGCTTCGCGACCCGTCCCAGTCTCCGAACAGGCGGTGCTCGATCCCGCCCATTTCCTCGAACGTCGGCCGCGCGCTCAGGACCTGCAGGTCGGCATAGACCTGCGAGCTGTCGGCATTGACGACGACGCAGCGGCGGCCGAGTCTTTCGAGTTCCCGTGCCAGCATGACCGCACAATCGCTCTTGCCGCTGGCGGTCGGCCCTGCGATGAGCGCCAGCGGTGGCCGGTCTGCGGCCGCGATATTCAACGATGCATCAAGGATATTTGCAGTGCTCATTGCCCGGCTGATAGCAGAACCGGATCATCTCTCCGCAAGAATCGACGCGGCCCGTGCCGACATGGAGCAACGGGGCGTGCGCCTGGCCGAGGCATCGATGCTCGATTTCTGCGGACAGACGATGCAGATCGAGTCGCCCGACAGCGATGCGCTGGCCATGCGCGCATCGCTCGATGCGCATTTCGAGGTGACCGACGGCCTCGTCTGCGAAAGCGAGCCGCAAGTGCCCGCGCTGTTCATTTCCGACATGGATTCGACCATGATCGGGCAGGAATGCATCGATGAACTGGCGGACTTCGCTGGCCTGAAGGATCGCATCGCCGACATTACCGAACGAGCCATGCAGGGTGAGCTGGACTTCGAGCAGGCCCTTCGCGAACGCGTCGGATTGCTTGAGGGCCTGTCGGTCGAAGCGATCGACCAGTGCCTTGCCGGTCGTATCCAGCCCATGCCCGGATCGAAGGTTCTGGTGCAGACGCTCAAGAAGCTGGGTTGCCGTACCGTGCTGGTAACGGGCGGCTTCCACCACTTCGCCGATCCGGTCGCCGAATGGCTGGGCTTCGAAGAGGTCGTCGGCAATCGCCTTGAAGTTGCGGATCGCAAGCTGACCGGCGGCCTTGTCGGCGGCATCGTCGACAGTTCGGTGAAGAAGGGCACGCTGCTTTCGATCATGGCCGAGCTGGCCGAAGGTGCGACGAGCCTTGCCACAGGCGATGGCGCCAATGACATCCCGATGCTTGAAGCGGCCACTTACGGCATTGCCTACCACGCCAAGCCCAAGGCGCGCGCTGCCGCAAATGGCTGGATCAACCGCGGAGACCTCACCTCGGTCCTGCGCCTGCTGGGCATTCCCGAGAAGGACTGGGTCCGCGATTGATGGCGGGGTTGTACCTTCGCTGAGTTCCTCCCCGTTGCGAAGCAATGGGGAGGGAGATCAGCCGCCGGACTGGCGGAAGGGTGTTACGCCTCCATCCAGTCCCGGAAGAACGCCTCGTTGGCCTCGCGAAGATCCGCGATTTCGACGCCGGCGACCTTGCTTCCGCCGACGCTGCCGATTCTGACCGCACCGGGCAGTTCGGTTCCGGCCGGGGCCGTCACGACGTAGCGGCCCTGATCTTCACCGAAAGCTTCGGCAGTCGAAAGAGCGCTGCCGAGGGTGCAGCCCTTGCCGCTGGCGAGGGCCATTTCGGCAAGCGCGACCAGCAGGCCGCCGTCGCTGATGTCATGGACGGCGGTGACCTTGGCCTGGCCGATCCATTCACGCACGGTTGCGCCGTTGGCACGTTCGGCATCGAGATCGACCTTCGGCGCTTCGCCCGCTTCCTGGCCGGCAATCTCGCGCAGCCACAGCGACTGGCCGAGGTGCGTGCCCGAACCGCCCAGCACAAAGATGTCGTCGCCTTCGTTCTTGAAGGCGATGGTAGCCATCTTGTCGTGGTCGACGAGCAGGCCGACGCCGCCGATTGCCGGTGTCGGCAGGATCGCCGAGCCGCCGCCGGTGGCTTTCGATTCGTTGTAGAGCGAGACGTTGCCGGACACGATCGGATAGTCGAGCGCGCGGCAGGCATCGCCCATGCCGTTGAGGCAGCCGACGATCTGCGCCATGATCTGCGGGCGCTGCGGGTTCGCGAAGTTGAGGCAATTGGTGATTGCCAGCGGCAGGCCGCCGACCGCGCAGATGTTGCGGTAGGTCTCTGCGACCGCCTGCTTGCCGCCCTCGTAAGGGTCGGCATAGCAGTAGCGCGGGCTGCAGTCGGTGCTGATCGCCAGCGCCTTCTGCGTACCGTGGACACGCACGACCGCGGCATCGCCGCCCGACTTTTGCATGGTATCCGCGCCGACCTGGCTGTCGTATTGTTCCCAGATCCACTTGCGCGAAGCGAGGTCCGCCCCGCCCATCAGCTTGAGCAGATCCGCGCCCAGGTCTGTGCTTTCGGGCACGTCGCCCAGCGCGGGCACCTTGGCCCATGCCTTGTACTCTTCGGGGCTGACGTAGGGGCGCTCGTATTCCGGCGCATCGTCGGCGAGCGGGCCGAGCGGAATGTCGCAGACCACTTCGCCGTCGAACTCGAGGACCATGTGGCCGGTATCGGTGACTTCACCGATCACCGCGAAGTCGAGTTCCCACTTCCTGAAGATCGCTTCGGCCATGGCTTCCTTGCCCGGCTTGAGGACCATGAGCATGCGCTCCTGGCTCTCCGAAAGCATCATCTCGTAAGGCGTCATCGCCTCTTCACGGCAGGGCACCTTATTCATGTTGAGCCGGATGCCCGCGCCGCCCTTGCTGGCCATTTCGACCGAGGAAGAGGTGAGGCCCGCCGCGCCCATGTCCTGGATCGCGACGATAGCATCGGTCGCCATCAGCTCGAGGCAGGCCTCGATCAGCAGCTTCTCGGTGAAGGGATCGCCGACCTGCACGGTCGGGCGCTTCTCGTCCGAGTTCTCGTCGAAGTCGGCAGAGGCCATGGTGGCGCCGTGAATGCCGTCGCGGCCGGTCTTCGAGCCGACGTAGACGATGGGGTTACCCAGGCCGGTGGCGGCGCAGTAGAAGATCTTGTCGGTTTCGGCCACGCCCACGGTCATCGCGTTGACGAGGATGTTGCCGTCGTAGGCCTTGTGGAAATTCGTCTCACCGCCGACGGTGGGCACGCCCACGCAGTTGCCGTAGCCGCCGATTCCCGCGACCACGCCCTGCACGAGGTGCTTCATCTTCGGGTGCTCCGGGCTACCGAAGCGCAGCGCGTTCATGTTCGCGACCGGGCGCGCGCCCATCGTGAAGACGTCGCGCAGGATGCCGCCGACGCCCGTCGCCGCGCCCTGGTAGGGCTCGATGTAGCTGGGGTGGTTGTGGCTCTCCATCTTGAAGATGGCCGCCTGGCCGTCGCCGATGTCGATGACGCCGGCGTTCTCGCCGGGGCCCTGGATGACCCAGGGTGCCTCGGTCGGCAACTTCTTGAGGTGGAAGCGACTCGACTTGTACGAGCAATGCTCCGACCACATGACCGAAAAGATGCCGAGTTCCACAAGGTTCGGCTCTCGGCCGAGCGCATGAAGGACGCGCTCGTATTCCTCGGGGCTGAGGCCGTGGGCCTCGACGACTTCAGGGGTGATTCCGCTCATGCGACGCGCCTTAGCCATGTCATCGCGCGCGCGCTAGTCCGCTTTCACGCCCTGATTCAGGGTTCCTGACGCCAAGGGCATGGCAAAACGCGATTCTCCGGTTCCCACCTTGACCGTGTGACACGAGACGGCCATTGCTGCGGCATGAACGGAGAGACCCCGAACATCGACGCCTTGAGCTTTGAGGATGCGCTGCGCGCGCTGGAAGACGTGGTGCGCAAGCTCGAAAGCGGCGATGTGCCGCTGGAAGATTCGATCACGCTCTACGAACGTGGTGAAGAGCTGCGCAAGCATTGCCAGAAGCGCCTCGATGCGGCCCAGGCACGGATCGAGAAGATCGTCGCCGGACCCGACGGGATGCCGTCCGGCACCCAGCCTTTCGATGCCGCGGATCGCTGAGTCGTGGCCCAGGGCGTAACCGACTCGCTGCTCGCAGAGGGTCTTGCGCGCATCGCTTCCGAGATCGACGGCGCTTTCGATGCACTGTTGCCGGTTCCGGAAGATGCGCGCACGCGCCTGATCGAAGCCATGCGCTATGCCGCGATCGGCGGCGGCAAGCGGCTGCGTCCGCTCCTGCTGACCTCGGTGGCCGAAATGTACGGCGTCGACCGCGGGGCCGCGGTGCGGGCGGCCGTCGCGATCGAGGCGATCCACGTCTATTCGCTGATCCACGACGACCTGCCGTGCATGGACGATGATGCACTGCGCCACGGCAAGCCGACCGTCCACATCGCTTTCGACGAGGCGACGGCGGTTCTGGCCGGGGATTCGCTGCACGTCTTCGCATTCGAGGTGCTGGCCGATCCGGCGACCTGCGCCGATCCCTTCACCCGCATCGAACTGGTCCAGGCGCTTGGCCATGCCAGCGGCGCGCACGGCATGGCGGGCGGCCAGATGATGGACCTCGTCGCCGAGACGAGCGAGTTCGACCTGCAGACCGTCACCCGCCTGCAACAGCTCAAGACAGGGGCCCTGCTGGGAGCAGCGGTCGAGATGGGCGCGATCCTGGGCCGGGTCTCGCCGGAAGGGCGCACGCACCTTCGCGGCTATGCGCGCGACATCGGGCTTGCCTTCCAGATCGCCGACGACCTGATCGATTATGAAGGCGATGCCGCCACCGCCGGCAAGGCGGTGGGCAAGGATGCCAGCGCCGGGAAGGAAACTTTCGTGTCGCTGCTCGGCCCCGAACGCGCGCGTGAACAGGCGAGGCTGCTGGTTGATCAGGCGATCGCGTACCTTGCGCACTACGGCAAGGAAGCAGACCTGCTGCGCGCCGTGGCGCGCTACATCATCGAGAGGGATCATTGATGACGGCCTTGAAGACCGCTGGCGAACGCGTCGGCGTTTATCCCGGCACTTTCGATCCGATCACGCGCGGTCATGCCGACATCATCCGGCGCGGTGCCAAGCTGGTCGATCGGCTGATCATCGGCGTCACAACCAACATGTCGAAGAACCCGCTGTTCACCCCCGACGAGCGCATCGCGATGGTGGAGCGCGAAGTGGAGAATCTGGGCATCGACAACGTCTCGGTGGTGGGCTTCAACGCACTGCTGATGAAGTTTGCCGAAAAGCAGGGAGCAACGGTGATCGTGCGCGGCCTGCGGGCCGTTGCCGACTTCGAGTACGAGTACCAGATGGCCGGCATGAACCAGCAGCTCAACGCGAACATCGAGACCGTCTTCCTCATGGCCGATGTCAGTCTCCAGCCGATCGCATCAAAGCTGGTGAAGGAGATCGCCATGTTCGGCGGCGATATCTCCAAGTTCGTCAGCCCTGCGGTTCGCGACGACGTGGTCGAACGCATCGCCGCGACCGGTCTCAAGGGCGACTACTGAACAGATCAGTCCGTTTCGTTCATTGTCACGTCATCGCCGGCGCTCTATCGCCCCCCACGATGACTGGCTCCAGCTTGTGAGTAATCGATGAAATTTCGCCTTCCTCTCACCGCGACGATGATCGGGCTTGCGCTGGTGGCTGCACCGGCCCTGGCGAAGAAAAAGGAAGCACCCGCACCGGCCGCACCGGCGCTCTCCCCGGTAGTCGATACCGACATGTCGCACGATCCGCAGAACATCCTGGTGCTGGATCTTTCGGACGGCGGCCGCGTGGCGATCCGCCTGATGCCGGAATGGGCGCCCCACCATGTCGAGCGGATCAAGACGCTGGCCGAGCAGGGCTTCTACAACGGGGTGATCTTCCACCGCGTGATCGACGGCTTCATGGCGCAGACCGGCGACCCGACGGGAACCGGCCAGGGCGGTTCGCAGCTCCCCGACCTCGAGGCCGAATTCAATTCGCTGCCGCACCTGCGCGGCACCGTATCGATGGCGCGCACGAACGATCCGAACAGCGCGAACAGCCAGTTCTTCATCGTTTTCTATCCGCGCTTCTCGCTCGATCACAAGTACACGGTGTTCGGCCGCGTGATCTCGGGCATGCAATACGTCGATGCGATTCATCGCGGCGAGCCGCCGCAGAACCCGACGCGCATCGTCCAGGCCTCGCTCGCCTCGGACCACAAGGCACCGCCTGCACCGGGCACTGTCGCGGCGTCGGCGACGGCGGCCCCGATCACCGCGGACCAGCTCAGCAATTCCAGTTCCGACTGAGCGCGGCGCAAGGCGGCGCTCAGTCGCGCGCAATCGCAACGCACGATCTTGTCGAAATCCGCGCGCTGCTCTAGCGCGCGGCCATGCGCGTTGACCTCTTCGATTTCGACCTTCCCACTGAACGCATAGCCCTTCGTCCGGCCAGGCCGCGCGATGCCGCGCGGATGCTGGTGGTCGATGGCGATGCGCCGTTCTCGGACCGCCATGTCCGCGACCTGCCACAGATGCTGCGCAAGGGGGACGTGCTGGTCTTCAACGACACCCGCGTCATTCCCGCCCAGCTCGAAGGCCGCCGGGGCGAAGCGCGGATCGGCGCGACCCTGCACAAGCGCATCGACCTGCGCCGCTGGCAGGCCTTCGTGCGCAATGCCAAGCGCCTCAGGCCCGGCGACCGGGTCGAGTTTCCGGCCGAAGTTACCGCGATTGCGGAAGCGCGGCACGAAGACGGCAGCTGGACGCTCGCCTTCGAGGGCGACGAACCGGTTGAAGTGCTGCTCGAGCGGGCAGGGCGCATGCCGCTGCCGCCCTACATCGCCGGCAAGCGCGATACCGATGAGGCCGACCGCTCGGACTACCAGACGATGTTCGCGCGCGAGAAGGGCGCGGTTGCCGCCCCGACTGCGGCGCTGCACTTCACCCCTGAACTCGTCGAGCGGCTCGATGAAGCCGGCATCGCCCGCGAGACGCTTACGCTCCATGTCGGGGCGGGTACCTTCCTGCCGGTGAAGGCCGACGATACCAGCGATCACAAGATGCATGCGGAATGGGGGCGGATCGACCAGGCCACGGCGGATCGACTCAATGCCGCGCGCGCCGCTGGCGGTCGCCTGATCGCCGTAGGCACGACAAGCCTGCGCCTGCTGGAAAGTGCCGCAGGCGAGGATGACGTGATCCGGCCCTTCGAAGGTGACACCTCGATCTTCATCACCCCGGGCTATCGCTTCAAGGCGATCGACGGATTGATGACGAACTTCCACCTGCCCAAGTCGACCCTGTTCATGCTGGTCAGCGCACTGATGGGTCTGGACAAGATGCAGGCGGTCTATGCCCACGCCATCGGCGCGCAATACCGCTTCTATTCCTACGGCGATTCCAGCCTGTTGCTCCCCTGACTGGATACAGGCGGTCCAACTTGTGGGAATTGCGTCGCAATCTCACGGTCCAGGTCTTGGAACTGCCATCGTCATGCCCCATCAAGGCATGATGGAATCCATTCTTGAAATTCGCGGTCTCACCAAGACTTACGCGGGCGGCTTTACCGCGCTTCACGGCGTCGACCTCGAAATCCGCAAGGGCGAGATCTTTGCCCTGCTGGGCCCGAACGGGGCAGGCAAGACGACCTTGATCGGAGCGGTGTGCGGACTGGTGCGGCCCAGTGCGGGCACGATCCGCGTTTTCGGCGAAGATCTGCGCTCGCACTGGCGCAGCTTGCGCGCCCGGATCGGACTGGTGCCGCAGGAACTGGCGACCGACATGTTCGAAACGGTCATGCACACGGTCAATTATTCGCGCGGGCTGTTCGGACTCGCGCCGGACGCGGACAAGATCGAGGAGATCCTCAAGGCGCTCAGCCTGTGGGACAAGCGCAATGAGCAGATCCGCGCCCTGTCCGGTGGCATGAAGCGCCGCGTGCTGATCGCCAAGGCGCTGGCACACGAACCGCAGCTGCTGTTTCTTGACGAGCCGACAGCGGGCGTCGACGTCGAACTGCGCCGCGACATGTGGCAGCAGATCGCCAAGCTGCGCGACCTGGGCACCACGATCATCCTGACGACGCACTACATCGAAGAGGCCGAGGAAATGGCCGACCGGGTCGGCATCATCCAGGCCGGACGGATCCGCATGGTCGAGCGGACGTCGGTCATGATGAAGCAGCTTGGCAGGACAGAAGCGCACATCGCGCTGGCCCAGCCGCTTTCGGACATTCCTGCGTCGCTGGAGCGCTTCGCGGTCACTCTTGGCGATGGCGGCACTGAACTGTGTTATCGCGGAGGCGACGGCGCGGGGGGCGGCAAGGCCGAAGTGGCCGAACTGACCAAGACGCTGGTCGCAGCCGGCATCGACTACACTTCCATCGATATTCGCGAATCGAGCCTCGAAGAGATCTTCGTCAATCTGCTTGAAGGAGAGGCGAAGTGATCGCATTCAACGCCCGCAGCGCCTGGACCATCTACAAGCGCGAAGTCGCTCGCGCCCTGCGTACCGCCATGCAATCCATCCTGGGCCCGGTGCTGACAACCGTGCTTTATTTCGTCGTCTTCGGCGCGGCCATCGGTGGCCGTATGCAGACGATGGACGGTGTCAGTTACGGGGCCTTCATCGTGCCCGGCCTGCTTTTGCTCACGCTGCTCAGCGAAAGTACGTCCAACGGCAGCTTCGGCATCTACATGCCGCGTTTCACCGGGGCGATCTACGAGTTGCTCTCCGCACCGGTAGGCACGGCCGAGACGCTGGTGGGCTTCGTTGGAGCGGCTGCGACCAAGTCGCTGATCCTCGCCGCGATCATCCTGGGGACGGCGACCTTCTTCGTCGACTACACGATCCTGCACCCGCTCTACACGCTGGGCTTCATCCTGCTGGTATCGGCCAGTTTCTCGCTATTCGGCTTCATCCTCGGGATCTGGGCCGACAGCTTCGAGAAACTCGGCATCGTGCCGGTCCTGTTCATCGTTCCGCTGACCTTCCTCGGCGGTACGTTCTATTCGATCGATGTCCTGCCCGAGCCCTGGCGCTCGGTGGCCATGGCCAACCCGGTCGTCTATCTCGTCAACGGTTTGCGCTGGTGCTTCTACGGTAGCTCGGACTTCTCGATTGCCACTTCGCTGGGGATGACTCTGGCGTTCCTCGCGATTTGCGTGGCCTTCATCGCATGGATCTTCAAGACGGGCTGGCGCCTGCGGTCCTGATTTCATAGATTCGATTCGGTCATGCCCTTGAAGACGTTCCTCCCGGTCGCCCTCCCGTCCCTGCTGCTTGCGGTCCCCGCTCAGGCCCAGCCTGTCGAAGAGGCGCGGCTTTCGGTCGATGAAGGCTTGGTGGATTTCGCGCCTGAACCGCTGCGCCTGGACCTGCCGGACTATCCCTGGCCGACGCCGTTCATCGAAGTTCCGCCTCCCAGCCTGCCCAAGAACGTCAAGGCGATGATCGAGGCGGCAGTGGCAACGGACGATTCCGCAACGGTGGCCGCTGTCGTGAAAATGGCGATCGAGACGCAGCCCTACGACAAGGACGAGATCAAGGCGATGCACCGCGCCTATCTCGACGACAAGGCCGCGCGCCTCGCGGCCAAGACCGAGGCCGAAACGCGCCGCATTCGCGAATCGGGCGTGCTGGAATTGTGGAAGGGACAGATCGAACTCGGCGCCTTCCACAGCACCGGCAACACCACGAACTTCGGTTTCACCGGCGCGCTCAAGCTCGATCGCAAGGGGATCGACTGGGAGCACCTGATCCTTGCGACAGCGGACTACCAGAAGGATTCGGGCACCGTCACGCGGGAGAAGTACGGGGCCAGCTACCAGCCACGCTATACCATCAATGACGGTGTCTTTACCTACGGCCGCCTGCAGTACGAGAAGGACGAGATCCAGGGCTATCGGGACCGCTTCTCGTTCTCGGGAGGTTTGGGTTACCGCCTCATCAAACGCCGCAACATGACGCTGTCGGTCGAGGCAGGTCCTGCGGTGCGCCGAACGAACTACATCGATGATCCCTCGGAGACCACCTGGTCGGCGCTGACTTCGCTCGATTTCGACTGGAAGCTCAACGGGACACTGGCGCTGAGCCAGGATGCTTCGAGCTATGTCGGATCCGACAACAGCACCTTCACTTCGCTCACCGGGATCGAGGCGGGGATGGCGAAGGGCCTCAAGGCCAAGCTGTCCTATTCCATAGAGCATGAAACCGCGCCGCCGGCCGGCTCGCTCAAGACCGATACGATTTCGCGGTTCTCACTGGTCTACGGCTTCTGACCGGTCTAACGGACGCGGCCATGAACCCGCGTTTCGAATTCTCCATCCACGCCACCGACGGCAAGGCGCGCACCGGCGTCATCAAGATGCGCCGCGGCGAGATCCGCACGCCCGCCTTCATGCCGGTGGGAACTGCCGCCACGGTCAAGGCGATGAAGCCAGAGAGCGTGCGCGCGACCGGCGCCGACATCATTCTGGGCAATACCTATCACCTGATGCTGCGCCCGGGCGCCGAGCGCGTCGCGCGTCTTGGCGGCCTGCACAAGTTCATGAACTGGGACCGGCCTATCCTTACCGACAGCGGCGGCTATCAGGTCATGAGCCTTTCCGACCTTCGCAAGATCACCGAGGAGGGGGTGACGTTTGCCAGCCACCTCGACGGTTCGCGGCACATGCTCAGCCCCGAACGCTCGATGGAGATCCAGCGCCTGCTCGGCTCCGACATCGTCATGTGCTTCGATGAATGTCCGAAGATCGACCAGCCGCGCGACGTGATTGCCCGCTCGATGGAAATGTCGATGCGCTGGGCGAGGCGCAGCCGCGACGGTTTTGACAGCGGCGGCGAACATGCCGCCAATTCCGCGCTTTTCGGAATCCAGCAGGGCGCCCTCGACGAAGGCTTGCGCAAGGTCAGTGCCGATGCCCTCGTCGATATCGGCTTTGATGGCTACGCGATCGGCGGCCTCGCCGTGGGCGAGGGGCAGGAAGCGATGTTCGCCACGCTCGAGTTTGCCCCCGGCCAGTTGCCTGTCGATCGGCCACGCTATCTTATGGGCGTGGGCAAGCCCGATGATCTCGTCGGTGCGGTCGAGCGCGGGGTCGACATGTTCGACTGCGTGTTGCCCACGCGCTCAGGGCGCAATGGCCAGGCCTTCACCTGGAATGGCCCGCTCAACATGCGCAACGCGCGTCATGCCGAAGATAACGGCCCCATCGACGAGCGCTGCAAGTGCCCGACCTGCGGCACTTACAGCCGAGCCTATCTGCATCACCTGATCCGCTCCGGCGAGATCCTGGGCGCAATGCTGCTGACCGAGCACAACATCTCGTTCTACCAGCAGCTCATGCAGACCATGCGCGATGCAATCGCCGAGAGCCGTTTTGCTGCCTTCGCTGCCGATTTCCGCCGGGATTACCTGAGAAAGTAATCGCGCCCGGGGCAGGCCCACGCGGACCCTGCGGCAAGTCTTTCGACCGTTCCCGTGCAGGTTTCGCGGGACAATGTCGCGCGGCTATGGACAAGGGCCGGCATCACCCGGACACTCCCCTGACCGGCATTTCCCACTCGAATCGGATTTTCCGGTGCCGGAGCAGCAGGACAGGGGGTGTTGTTCATGCCGACTATCGCGATCGTCAGCCAGAAGGGCGGCTCGGGCAAGACGACCATGGCGCTCCATCTGGCCACCAGCGCCGTCTATGCCGGCCGGGAAACCTGCGTCATCGACACCGATCCTCAAGCCACCTCCGCGACATGGGGTGACTGGCGGGGCGATTTCAAGCCGGAAGTCATGACCTGCCCGCCGGTACGCCTGTTCAGCACGATAGAGAAGGCGCGGCGCGGCGGCGCCGAACTGATCGTCATCGATACCCCGCCGCACGGGGACACGGCATCGCGTGAGGCGGTGCGCGTGGCCGATCTCGTCCTGATCCCGACCCGTGCCCGCGCCTTCGACCTTCATGCCCTCGAGGCGACAGCCGGGCTGATGTCCTATGCGCGCAAGCCGGCCTTCGTCGTCTTCAACGCGGTTCCTGCGCGGGCCACCCGCATGATCGAGGAAGCGACGAAGGCGGCCGAGGCAATGGGCCTGCAGGTCTGTCCGATCCAGTTCGGTGAAAGGGCTGCCTTTCACCGCTCCTCAGGCACGGGAGAGGTTGCCGCAGAGATCGAGCCGGACGGCAAGGCCGCGGGCGAAGTCGACGCCCTGTGGAAATGGGCATCGGGCCACATCACGTTGAAGCAACTTCCCGGCCAGGGAGCATAAGGCCCGTTTTCAGGCCGGAGCCTTGTGCAGTTCGGCGGCGCTGCCCTGTCTGGCGCCGCGCGCCTTCATGACCTCAAGCCGGGTGCCGACGTAGGCCACGAATCGGCCGGTTCTGGAATCGAGAAAGCCTGCCCCGATCTCGCAGGCGAAGCGCTTTGCGGTATCGAGATCGGGGTACCATTTGCCGGTGCGGTGGGGAGTGATGAAACGGTATCGCTGCATGACGATGGTCAAATGCGCGAAGTCTGCTTCAGTTTCCTGACAAGGGCTTCGAATCGTGTATTTTTTGAGGGTGTCTGCCCATGCGAAAAGGGCGGCCCCGAAAGGACCGCCCTCTTGCTGAATTCCGTTTCCGGAAAACCGTGACTTAGCGCGAGTAGAACTCGACGACCAGGTTCGGTTCCATCTTCACCGGGTAGGGCACTTCGTCGAGCGAGGGCACGCGAACGAAGGTGACCTTGTCGTTGCCGTCGGGCGCGACATAGTCGGGAACTTCACGCTCGGGCAGGCTCTGCGCTTCGATGATCAGCGCCATTTCCTTGGCCTTGTTGCCGAGGCTGACGACGTCACCGACCTTCACGCGACGCGAAGCGATGTTGCACTTCACGCCGTTGACGCGGATGTGGCCGTGCGAAACGATCTGGCGAGCCGCGAAGATCGTCGGCGCGAACTTGGCGCGGTACACGATCATGTCGAGGCGCTGCTCGAGCAGGCCGATCAGGTTCTGACCGGTGTCGCCCTTCATCTTCGACGCTTCCTGGTAGGTGCGCTTGAACTGCTTCTCGGTCACGTCGCCGTAGTAGCCCTTGAGCTTCTGCTTGGCGCGCAGCTGGATGCCGTAGTCCGAGAGCTTGCCCTTGCGGCGCTGGCCGTGCTGGCCCGGGCCGTAGCTGCGGCGGTTGACCGAGCTCTTGGGGCGACCCCAGATGTTCTCGCCCATGCGGCGGTCGAGTTTGTACTTGGCGCTCTTGCGCTTCGACATGTGTCGTCTCCGTTCTGCTTGTCGCCAGGCCACCTTGGCCAGCGATCCGTGTTGTCCCGGGGCGCACCAACCAGCCGTACTTCGCTGGTTGCGGCCGCCGCTTCACCGGGGTGCGGGGCCGAATGGACGGATCTGCCGAAACAGGCAGGCGCCATGTGAAGGCGTGGCCCTTACGGGGTTGTCAGGGAATGTCAAGCGCGCCGAGGCATTCGCGCGCGAAACCGGCTCAATCGCGCTTGCGCCGGGCGTCCTCCAGTGTGCTGAGAATGCCGCGCAAGGTGCGTACTTCCAGGTGATTCCAGCCCGGCTTGGTCAGCAGGTTGCGCAAGGTCAGGCGATTGGCCGCCGCGCGCGTTTCGGGCCAGAAATAGTTCTTGGTCTCCAGAAACCGCTCGAAATGGCCGATCAGGCCTTCCAGTTCGTCCTGCGGGGCAGGGGGGAGCAGCTCTTCTGCCGTCGGCTGTGCCAGATCGGCGCCCTTCGACCATTCGTAGGCGCACAGGATCACCGCCTGCGCCAGGTTGAGCGAAGCGAATTCCGGATTGATCGGAACGGTCAGAATTGCGCGGGCCAGCGCCACGTCCTCGGTTTCCAGGCCCGAGCGTTCCGGTCCGAAGACATAGGCGGATCGGCCCGGCGCGGTATGGATTTCGCGCGCAGCCTGCTCGGGCGTGACCACCGGCTTGGTGACGCCGCGCTTGCGAACGGTCGTTGCATAGACATTGGCGCAGTCGGCAACGGCCTCGGCGAGCGTTTCGTAAACCTGCGCTCCATCGAGTACCTGGTCGGCGCCGGCGGCCGCGGGCCCGGCGGAGGGGTTCGGCCAGCCGTCACGCGGCGAGACGAGCCGCATTTCGGTAAGCCCGAAGTTCAGCATTGCCCGCGCGGCCTTGCCGATGTTCTCACCCAGCTGCGGCCGTACGAGGACGATGACGGGCTGGTTGTCAGCCATTGGTGGAAGTTCCTTCATCATCGGCAACATCGCGCACGGTTCCGGCGAATTCCTCGAAGTCCCTGGCCTCGTTGAAGGCACGGTAGACCGAGGCAAACCGGATGTAGGCGACCGAATCGAGCTGGCGCAGCCCGTCCATCACCATTTCGCCGATTTCGCGGGAGGCCACTTCGGCTTCGCCCGAGGTTTCGATCTGGCGCTGCACGCCGGAAACGAGCTGGTCGATCTTTTCGCGGTCGATACCGCGCTTGCGGCAAGCCAGCGTGACCGATTGCTCGATCTTGGAGCGGTCGAAAGGCTCGCGCCGCGGCTCCTCGTTCTCGCCGCCGGTCTTGACCACGGTGATCTCACGAAGCTGCACGCGTTCGAAAGTCGTGAAGCGCGCGCCGCAGCTGGAGCACTGGCGGCGACGGCGGATCGCGGTGTTGTCCTCGGTCGGGCGGCTGTCCTTGACCTGGGAATCGTCGTGGGCGCAGAACGGACAGCGCATTTACGAGGGAACTTCCTTGAAAAGAGGGCGCGGTCAGTCGGGCCGGACGCGCTTGTAGAACTTGTATCCGGCACCTGCGGCAAGGCCGAGGCCGATCGATACGAAGGGCAGCATCGCGCCTGCAACCGCACCCATCGCCCCCCAGACCAGCACCGGCCTGGTCGAAGGATGGTCGAGACCGTCCTGGAGCATTCCGGCAAGCTCATGGCGCGCATCGCTGACGAAGCTGCCATTGTCCTGGGGGCGACGGGGGTCGGTCATCGTATCAGTCCTCGTAGATCGGGAAGCGGTCACACAAGGCTTCTACGCGTGCGCGCACGTTCTGTTCCACTTGCGCATCACCTTCTTCGCCGCACTTGGCCAGACCGTCGAGCACGTCGGCGACCATGTTGCCGATCTCGCGGAATTCCTCGACCCCGAAGCCGCGGGTGGTGCCCGCAGGCGAACCGACGCGGATGCCGCTGGTCTTCATCGGCGGCAGCGGG
Source organism: Novosphingobium sp. PP1Y (assembly GCF_000253255.1). NCBI lineage: Bacteria > Pseudomonadati > Pseudomonadota > Alphaproteobacteria > Sphingomonadales > Sphingomonadaceae > Novosphingobium > Novosphingobium sp. PP1Y. Next base: position 2,602,763 of record NC_015580.1, read on the forward strand.
TCGAACGGAATGCCGTTCTTGTTGCAGGTGATGCCGGCACGCTCGAGCGCTTCGTCGGCGTCCTTGCCGGTCACGCCGAGCGGCGAGAGGTCGATCAGCGCAAGGTGCGTGTCGGTGCCGCCCGAGACGATCTCGGCGCCGCGTGCCTTGAGCGTTTCGGCAAGGGCCTTGGCGTTCTCGACGACCTTCTTGCTGTAGTCCTTGAAATCGGGACGCAGCGCTTCACCGAAAGCCACGGCCTTGGCGGCGATGACATGCATCAGCGGACCGCCCTGCAGGCCGGGGAACACGGCCGAGTTGATCTTCTTGGCCAGCGCCTCGTCATTGGTGAGGATCATGCCGCCGCGCGGACCGCGCAGGGTCTTGTGCGTGGTGGTGGTGGCGATGTGCGCGTGCGGGAACGGCGAGGGGTGCACGCCCGCGGCCACGAGGCCCGCGAAGTGCGCCATGTCGACCTGGAACAGCGCGCCCACGCTGTCGGCGATCTCGCGCATGCGCTTGAAATCGATCACACGCGGATAGGCCGAGCCGCCGGCGATGATCAGCTTGGGCCGGTGTTCCTTGGCGAGAGCCTCGACCTGGTCGTAGTCGATCAGGTGGGTGTCCTTGGTCACGCCGTACTGCACCGCGTTGAACCACTTGCCCGAAAGCGCGGCGCGCGCGCCGTGGGTGAGGTGGCCGCCGGCATCGAGGCTCATGCCCATGACCGTATCGCCCGGCTTGACCGTCGCGAGCAGGACTGCACCGTTGGCCTGTGCGCCCGAGTGGGGCTGGACGTTCGCGAAGCCGCAGTCGAAAAGCTGCTTGGCGCGTTCGATGGCCAGCGTCTCGACTTCGTCGGAAGGCTCGCAGCCCTGGTAGTAGCGCTTGCCCGGGTAGCCTTCGGCGTACTTGTTGGTGAGGACCGAGCCCTGCGCTTCAAGCACGGCCTTGGAGACGATGTTCTCCGAGGCGATCAGCTCGATCTGCTTGCGCTCGCGCTTGAGTTCCTTGCCGATGGCCTTGGCGACGGCAGGATCGCTGTCCGCGATCGTGTCGGTGAAGAAGCCGGGGGAACGGATGGCAGTTTCGACGGTCATGTTCGTTGGACCTCTTCGGATCAGCTTTTGGGGTTGGAGAGTTTCTCGACGCGCCCGGCGTGGCGACCACCGCCGAATTCGGTCGAGAGGAATGCGTCCAGGCAGGCCTTGGCCATGTCCTCGCCGGTCAGGCGTGCGCCCATGGCGATGACGTTGGCATCGTTGTGCTCCCGCGCGAGGGCGGCCGACAGCGGCTCCGAGACGAGCGCGCAGCGGCACTTGGGATCGCGGTTGACGGCGATCGAGATGCCGATGCCCGAACCGCACAGCGCCACGCCAAATTCGGCGGTGCCGTCGGCAACGACCGAGGCGAGCTTGTAGCCATAGTCGGGATAGTCGACGCGGTCTGCGGTTTCAGGGCCGAGGTCTGCGACTTCGTGGCCGAGATCGATGAGGTATTCGCGCAGCGTCGCCTTGAGGTCGACGGCGGCGTGGTCGGATGCGATGGCGATGCGCATGTTCGTTCCGTGGCAGTTCCGGGAATCGGGTTCGCGACGCGCCTTAGTGCGATACGCCCCGGAAGGCCACCGCAATAAGACCTCGGCGGTGACATGGAGTGTCCGGCGGGATTTGGCAAGAACGGGCCGGGATGAGGACTTCTCCGGATCGGCCTCGGAACTACCGGCGAGTTCGGCGTGTTGGGTAGGGGTATCGCAAACCCAGTCCGGAGGACACGACCTTGGCCGACGAAACCATTCCCCCCACGACCACCGATGCCGGCATTCGCGTCCAGAGCGACGAGCATTCCCTGACTGTGGGACGCGACGGGCCGATCGTACTCAATGACCATTATCTGCTTGAACAGATAGCGAATTTCAACCGGGAGCGCATTCCCGAGCGCCAGCCCCATGCCAAGGGCAGCGGGGCCTTCGGTCATTTCGAGGTGACCAATGACGTCTCGCGCTACACCAAGGCGAAAGTCTTCCAGCCCGGCGCCAGGGCCCAGACCTTGGCCCGCTTCTCTACCGTTGCAGGTGAGCGCGGCAGTCCGGACACCTGGCGCGATCCGCGCGGCTTTGCCGTAAAGTTCTACACCGAGGACGGCAATTTCGACATGGTCGGCAACAACACGCCGATTTTCTTCATACGCGATCCGATGAAGTTCCAGCACTTCATCCGCAGCCAGAAGCGCCGCGCCGACAACGGCCTTCGCGATCACGACATGCAGTGGGACTTCTGGACGCTTTCACCGGAAAGTGCGCATCAGGTTACCTATCTCATGGGCGACCGCGGCGTACCGAAAACCTGGCGAGAGATGAACGGCTATTCCAGCCACACCTACTCGCTGGTCAATGCCTCGGGTGAGAAGTTCTGGGTGAAGTTCCACTTCAAGACCGATCTCGGCGACGGGAATGCCTACCTTTCCCAGGATGAGGCCGACGAGATGGCGGGAAAGGACGGCGACTTCCATCGGCGCGACCTGTTCGATGCCATTGCGCGCGGCGACCATCCGAGCTGGACGCTCTACTGGCAGGTCATGCCGTTCGAGGATGCGAAGACCTATCGCATCAATCCCTTCGATCTCACCAAGGTCTGGCCGCATTCGGACTATCCCCTCATCGAGGTCGGCAAGCTCACGCTTGACCGCAATCCAACCGATTTCCATACCGAGATCGAGCAGGCCGCGTTCGAGCCCAACAACATGGTGCCCGGCATCGGCCTGTCTCCCGACAAGATGCTGCTCGCACGCGGGTTTGCCTACTCCGATGCCCATCGCGCGCGACTGGGCGTGAACTACAAGCAGATTCCGGTGAACAAGCCGCAGTGCCCGGTCTTCAGTTATTCGAAGGATGGGGCAGGACGTACCGAGAACGTGTCCGATCCGGTCTATGCGCCCAACAGCTACGGCGGTCCGGCCGCGCAGCCCGACCTCTCCGGCGAAGCGGGCCTGTGGTACGCGGACGGGGAAATGGTGCGCTCGGCCTATACGCCGCGCAAGGATGACGACGATGTCAGCCAGCCGCGGGCGCTCATCCGCGACGTGATGGACGATGCCGCGCGCGCAAGGCTCGTGATGAATATCGTCGGCCACCTGTGCGACGGGGTGTCGGAGAAAGTTCTCACGCGCGCGTTCGATTACTGGAAGGCCATTGACGCGGAGACCGGTGAGAAAGTCGAAAAGGGCGTGCGCGAGAAACTGGGCGGCAAATCCGAGGCACCCGGAATGGCCTCGGCCGAAGCGATCGCGGAGCAAGAGCTCGCCGAATAATCGGCCTTTCCCGCATGAAGAAGAAAAGCCCCGCTTCGGCGGGGCTTTTTTGTGGATTGCGGACAAGAAAAACCCCGCCGAAGCGGGGCTTTTCCGTCATTACTGGTCCAGGAACGAGCGCATCTTGCGACTGCGACTCGGGTGCTTGAGCTTCCTCAGCGCCTTGGCCTCGATCTGACGGATACGTTCGCGGGTCACCGAGAATTGCTGGCCGACTTCTTCCAGCGTGTGATCGGTGTTCATGCCGATGCCGAAGCGCATGCGCAGCACGCGTTCCTCACGCGGGGTGAGGCTGGCAAGGACGCGGGTGACCGTTTCCTTGAGGTTCGCCTGGATCGCCGCGTCCACCGGGATGATCGCGTTCTTGTCCTCGATGAAATCGCCCAGGTGCGAATCTTCCTCATCGCCGATCGGCGTTTCGAGGCTGATCGGTTCCTTGGCGATCTTCATCACCTTGCGGACCTTCTCGAGCGGCATCGAGAGACGCTCGGCCATTTCTTCCGGCGTCGGCTCGCGGCCCTGCTCGTGCAGGAACTGGCGGCTTGTGCGCACCAGCTTGTTGATCGTCTCGATCATGTGGACCGGGATACGGATGGTGCGGGCCTGGTCCGCGATCGAGCGGGTGATGGCCTGTCTGATCCACCAGGTCGCGTAAGTCGAAAACTTGTAGCCGCGGCGGTACTCGAACTTGTCGACCGCCTTCATCAGGCCGATGTTGCCTTCTTGAATCAGGTCCAGGAACTGCAGGCCGCGGTTGGTGTACTTCTTGGCGATCGAGATCACCAGGCGCAGGTTCGCTTCGACCATTTCCTTCTTGGCGATGCGCGCCTCGCGCTCACCCTTCTGGACCATGTTGACGATGCGGCGAAACTCGGGGAGCGCCATGCCGGTGGCAGCGGCGATGTCCGAGATTTCCGAACGGATGCGCTCGACCGAATCGGCCTCGTTTTCAGCGAAAGCGGCCCACTTCTTGTCCTTCCTGGACATTTCCGGGAGCCAGCTGTCGTCGAGTTCACGGCCGACGTAAGTGTTCAGGAAGTCTGCACGCTTGACCTTGTGCCGCTCTGCAAGGCGCAGCATCTGCCCGCCCAGCGTCGTCAGGCGGCGGTTGAAGGCGTAAAGGTTGTCGACCAGATACTCGATCTTGGTCGCGTGAAACTGCACCGATTCCACCTGCGCGGTCAGTTCCTCGCGCAGCTGCTGGTAGTGATCTTCCTTGGCGGTCGGGAAGTCGATTCCGAGCGCGAGAGCGTCCAGACGCTCCGACTGCAGCTTTTCGAAAGCCTGGAACAGCTCGGTGATTCGCGCGAACTTCTCGAGCGCTTCGGGCTTGAGGGCAGCTTCCATCTGCGCGAGGCTGAGGGTGTTGTCTTCCTCGTCCTCGTCGCGCTGGCGTTCGCTGCGGCCTTCGCCGTCCTCGCCTTCCTCACCGTCAGCCGACTCTTCTTCTTCCTCGTCGTCGTCTTCCTTGTACGAGGGGCCCGCGGTGGCTTCGCTGATCTCGCCGTCGTCGTCGCTCTCGCCGTCCTCGTTGAGGCTTTCGGGCGCAGGCTCCTTCGAGAGCATGGCGTCGAGATCGAGGATCTCGCGCAGTTGCATTTCACCGTTGTTGAGCGCTTCGGACCACTGGATGATGGCGTGGAAGGTGATCGGGCTTTCGCACAGGCCCAGGATCATCATGTCGCGGCCGGCTTCGATGCGCTTGGCGATGGCGATTTCGCCCTCACGGCTGAGCAGTTCGACCGCGCCCATCTCGCGCAGGTACATGCGCACCGGATCGTCGGTACGCTCGACCGTTTCCTTTTTCTTCGTCTCGGCGACCATCTTGGGCGCCGATTCGTCCGAATCGACTTCTTCGACGTCGTTATCGTTATCGTTATCGTCGTCGCTCTGGCCGTCCTCGTCGCTCTCGACGATGTTGACGCCCATCTCGGAGATGGCCGCCATGATGTCCTCGATCTGCTCGGACGACATCTGGTCCTGCGGCAGGGCCTCGTTCAATTCGTCGTAGGTGATCACACCGCGGCGCTTCGCACGCGCGATCAGCTTCTTGATCGAAGCTTCGTTGAGATCGATCAGCGGCGCGTCGGTGCCGTCGTTCTTGTCGCCGCTGCTGTCGTCGTTTCTGCTCATTCCACCGCCGTTTATTCGTGCCGAACACCTCGATTATACAATCAGGAGCCCGCCTGTCTTGTCGCCATTTGCCTGAGGCGACTGTCAAATTCCAGCTTTCTCTTGAGCAGGCGCTGCTGCTCGGCAAAGGCCTCGTCGGACAACTCGCTTTCAAACCGCGTAGTCGCTTGGGCCAGAGCCGCCTCCAGAACCGGACGCTCAACCAAGAGATCAATGGCCTGCGCCAGATCGGATACCGCCTGTTGCTCGTTTGCTTCCGGATGGAGAAAACTGAAACGAAGGCCTGAATATTCTGCGGTTCCGGGCGGCTGCAAACCATTTTCCGTCAATATGGTGCCCAGCGCGCCGCTTTCAAGCGCGTCTTCGGCATCGCAGCAATCGAGCAGGGCCTCGAAGCGCGGATCGAGGCCGGGCGTGCGGGCCAGGGCCTCGGCATGGCGGGCCAGTTGCGAAGGCCAGCGGATCAGGCCGGCAAGTACTGCAGCCGAAAGTGCATCGCGTGCCCCGCCGCCTGAGCCTGCGTCGAAACGGCGCTTGAGCCGGTCAATCGATTCGGGGCTGGAGGGGACCGGGGCAGGGCGCCCGTTCCACTTGCCGCGCGGTCCGGAGCGGGTGAACCCGCCGCCCTTCTGTCCGCCGCCCTGCCAGCGATTCTCGCGGCGCGGGAATGCGAACTCGGAATAGCGGTCGAGCAATTCGCGGCGATAGAGGCTGGCGATGTCGGGGTGCTGGATCGCCTCGACATGCTCGATCAGGCGAGCCTTCAGGCCGGCCTTGTCCTCGGGGGTGACTAGGGGGTGCGAATCGCATTCGAATTCCCAGAGTACTTCGACGAGGCTGCGCGCGCCCTCGAGGATCTCTTCCAGGGCCCTTACTCCGCGCGCCTTGATCAGGTCGTCCGGGTCGAGGCCCTCGGGCAGGCGCACGATGCGCAGCGAATGGGCGGGGCGGAGCAGGGGCAGGGCGCGCGAAATCGCCCGCATTGCAGCGCGCTGGCCCGCGGTGTCGCCGTCGAAGCACAGGATCGGCGTTTCGACCTGGCGCCAGAGCATTTCGATCTGGTGTTCGGTCAGCGCCGTGCCGAGCGGGGCGACGCATTCGCCGATGCCTGCCGCAGCCAGCGCGATGACGTCCATGTAGCCTTCGACGACGATCATCCTGCCGCTCTGGCGTGCCGCAGGCGCGGCGCGGTGCAGGTTGTAGAGCGTGCGGCCCTTGTCGAAGAGCGGGGTATCGGGTGAATTCAGGTACTTGGGGGCGTCCATCTTCTCCTTGGTGAGAATGCGGCCGCCGAAAGCGATGACGCGGCCGCGCGCGTCCTCGATCGGAAGCATCAGGCGCCCGCGGAAGCGATCGTAGGGATCGCGGTTCTCCACGGCGATGCGCAGGCCCGCCTCGATCAGCATCGGTTCGGGGAACTTGTCGAGCGCTTCCTTCATCGCCTGCCGCCCTTCCGGGGCATAGCCGAAGCCGAAACGGGCGACGGTATGGGCATCGAACCCGCGTGTGGCGAGGTAGGCGCGGGCTTCCTCGCCCTGGGGCGAGGACAGGTTCTGCACGAACCAGTCCTGGGCCGCATGCATCACGTCATGCAGCGTGTCGCGCTTTTCCGCGGCCTTGGCGGCGCGCGGGTCGGGGGCTGGCACGTCCATGCCGGCTTCGGCCGCGAGTTCCTTCACGGCATCCATGAAGTCGAGGCCCTGGTGGTCGGTCATCCAGCGAATCGCGTCGCCATGGGCCCCGCAACCGAAGCAGTGATAGAAGCCCTTTTCGTCGTTGACGGTGAAGCTGGGCGACTTCTCGTTATGGAAGGGGCAGCACGCCTTGTGCTCGCGACCTGCCTTCTGCAGGCGCACGGAGCGGCCGATCAACGCCGAGAGCGTCGTTCGGGACCTGAGCTGGTCTAGCCATTGCGGTGTGAGCACGGAGCGTGCCGCCGTTTCCTGTGAAGCCCGTCAGCTCAGCGCCGCCTTAACCCAGCCGCTGGCCTTGCCCATGTCGAGCTGGTTGCCGTGGCGCGCCTTCAGTTCGGCCATGACCTTGCCCATGTCCTTCATGCCTGCCGCGCCGGTTTCGGCCTTGATCGATTCGATCGCGGCCTTCGTTTCGTCTTCGGACATCTGCGCGGGCAGGAACTCTTCGATCACCACCAGTTCGGCGCGTTCGTCGGCGGCACGTTCGGGGCGTCCGCCGTCCTCGAAGAGTTGAATCGATTCGCGGCGCTGCTTCACCATCTTTTGCAGCACCTCGATGACGAGGTCGTCGTCTTCCGGTTTCTTGTCGACGGTGCGAAGCTCGATGTCGCGGTCCTTGAGCTTGGCAAGGATGAGTCGCACGGCGGCAAGGCGCGGCTTGTCGCCGGCTTTCATCGCGGAAATCTGCGCGGCCTTGATCGAATCACGAAGCATTGTTTTTCTTTTGTCCTGAGGTTGGCGATTAGATTAGCGTATAAAACTAGCAAGACGCGCGCCAATTTGCACCCGCTGCCTTGACGCGCTGCACAAGCGTCTCTAGCGCGTGGGCCTTAGCACTAAACGTTAGAAACGCCGTAAACGGAGCGACCCACCATGGCCGACGCCGCATTTTCGCTTGCGCCCAAACCGGAAGGGGCAACAGGCGTGCTTGTCTTGAGTGACGGGCACGTCATCTGGGGTCGTGGCTTCGGCGCTGTCGGCAATGCCGTCGGCGAAGTCTGCTTTAACACCTCGATGACCGGTTACCAGGAAGTGATGACCGATCCTTCCTATGCCGGACAGATCGTCACCTTCACTTTTCCCCACATCGGCAACGTCGGCGTCAACGACGAGGATCTTGAATCCAGGGTCGATAGCGCTGTCGGTTGCGTCGTCCGCGAGGACGTCACGCCTTCGTCTAACTTCCGCGCGGAAGGCGAGTTCGGCGATTGGCTCGCAGCCAAGGGCAAGATCGGCCTTGCCGGTGTCGATACCCGCGCCCTGACCCGCCGCATCCGCTTGTCGGGCGCGCCCAATGCAGTGATCGCGCACGATCCCAAGGGCGAGTTCGATATTCCGGCGCTGATCAAGAAGGCGCAGGAGTGGCCGGGCCTCGAAGGCATGGACCTTGCCAAGATCGTCAGCCGCGAACACCAGGAGGGCTGGGAAGGCTCTACCTGGACGCTCGGCCAGGGTTACGGCCGCTCGCCGCGCGACGAACGGCCGCATGTCGTCGCGATGGATTTCGGCGCCAAGGACAACATCTTCCGCAACCTGGTGAAGGCCGGCGCGCGCGTGACGGTGGTTCCCGCCGAGGCGACGCTGGAGCAGGTGCTCGAGCTGAAGCCCGAAGGCGTGTTCCTTTCCAATGGCCCGGGCGACCCGGCGGCGACCGGCAAGTATGCCGTTCCCGTCATCCAGGGCCTGCTTGAGCGCGACGTGCCGATCTTCGGCATCTGCCTGGGTCACCAGATGCTGGCGCTCGCCGCCGGTGCCAGCACATCGAAGATGCACCAGGGCCACCGCGGCGCCAACCACCCGGTCAAGCGCCTTGCCGACGACGTCGTAGAGATCACCTCGATGAACCACGGCTTCGCGGTCGACAATGCAACGTTGCCCGATACCATCGAAGAGACTCACGTCTCGCTGTTCGACGGTTCGAACTGCGGCATCGCGATCAAGGGCAAGAAGGCGTTCGGCGTCCAGTATCACCCCGAGGCAAGCCCGGGGCCGCAGGACAGCTTCTACCTCTTCGAGAAGTTCGTGGGCTCGCTGGCTTGAAGGCTGGCCTCGCCCTTCTGGTCGGCGCGGCCGGCCTGCTTGCGGGATGCGAAGCGCCTCCCGTCAAGCCGGCATTGAGCGATGCCGATTTCAAGGTTGTTTCCGACAAGTGCGGTGTAACCGCAGCGTCGATCAGCCTGAAGGGCGATGAAGTCTCGTTCGAGCCGCGCAGCCCGGCGGACCGAAGCCGGGCTGCCTGCGTGTTCAAGGCGATCCGCGAACGCTTCCCGGCGGCGCGGATCGGCATTCAGGATGCGGCCGATGGGAAATCGCAGGACACTTCGAACGGAGTGACCTCATGATTACCGGCGTTTCGCAACCAATCGTTTCCTGCGATTACGGACAGGCACATGGTCCGGCAGTCGCAGGAACAAGAACCAAGGTCGGAGCCGAAGACCTGCCCTGACAGGTCCCGGCATCCGGCAACCCGGTCGCCTCAGGGCGGCTTTAACTGTAAGCACACTTCCAAGGCAGGAAACCCATGCCCAAGCGCACAGATATCTCCTCGATCCTCGTCATTGGTGCCGGTCCCATCATCATCGGCCAGGCGTGCGAGTTCGACTACTCGGGCACGCAGGCGATCAAGGCGCTCAAGGAAGAGGGCTACCGAGTCATCCTCGTGAACTCGAACCCGGCCACGATCATGACCGACCCGGACATGGCCGATGCGACCTATGTCGAGCCGATCACGCCCGAGATCGTCGCCAAGATCATCGAGAAGGAACGCCCCGATGCGGTTCTGCCGACGATGGGCGGGCAGACCGCGCTCAACTGCGCGTTGGCCCTGTTCAACGACGGCACGCTCGAGAAGTACGGCGTCAAGATGATCGGCGCCGATGCCGATGCCATCGACAAGGCCGAGGATCGTCAGCGCTTCCGCGAGGCGATGGACAAGATCGGGCTCGAATCCGCACGCTCGGGCGTCGCCCATACGCTCGAAGAGGCCTACGCAGTGCTTGAGCGCACCGGGCTTCCCTCGATCATCCGCCCCAGCTTCACGCTTGGCGGTACCGGCGGCGGCGTTGCCTACAACAAGGCAGAGTTCGAAGCGATCGTCCGCTCGGGCCTCGATGCCTCGCCGACCACCGAAGTGCTCATCGAGGAAAGCCTGCTGGGCTGGAAGGAGTACGAGATGGAGGTCGTGCGCGACAGGCACGACAACTGCATCATCATCTGCTCCATCGAGAACGTCGATCCGATGGGCGTCCATACCGGCGACTCGATCACCGTCGCCCCGGCGCTGACGCTGACCGACAAGGAATACCAGATCATGCGTACCGCCTCGATCGAGGTGCTGCGCGAGATCGGCGTCGAGACCGGCGGTTCGAACGTGCAGTTCGCGGTGAACCCGAAGGACGGCCGCCTCATCGTCATCGAGATGAACCCGCGCGTCTCGCGCTCCTCGGCGCTGGCGTCGAAGGCCACCGGCTTCCCGATCGCGCGCGTCGCTGCAAAGCTGGCAGTGGGCTACACGCTCGACGAGATCATGAACGAGATCACCGGGGCCACGCCGGCCTCGTTCGAGCCGACCATCGACTACGTCGTGACCAAGATCCCGCGGTTCGCCTTCGAGAAGTTCAAGGGTTCCAAGCCCGAACTGACTACGGCGATGAAGTCGGTCGGCGAAGTCATGGCGATCGGCCGCAACATCAAGGAATCGATGCAGAAGGCCCTGCGCGGCCTCGAAACCGGCCTCGACGGCTTCAACCGCGTGCCGGAACTCGAAGGGGCAGGGCGCGACACGATCACTGCGGCGCTTTCCAAGGCGACGCCCGATCGTCTGCTCAACGTCGCCCAGGCGATGCGCGAAGGCTTCAGCGTGGATGAGATCCACGCGATCACTTTCTACGACAAGTGGTTCCTGCGCCACATCGAGGAAATCATCGCCGAAGAGGCGAAGGTCATGAAGGACGGCCTGCCGATCGACGCGGCCGGCATGCGCCGTCTCAAGTCCATGGGCTTCTCTGACAAGCGCCTTGCCACGCTGGCGGTGCGCTCGGTCCATGTCGCAGGCGGTCTCGGCGAGACCCAGGCGAAGCGCTCGGGTCTTCTCCATGACGCCCTGCGCGCCATGGCAGGCGCAACCAGCGAGGACGAAGTGCGCCAGCTGCGTACCAAGCTCGGCGTCCACCCGGTGTTCAAGCGGATCGATTCCTGCGCGGCCGAGTTCGAGGCGATCACGCCCTACATGTACTCGACCTACGAGGCGCCGTTCTTCGGTGAGCCCGAGGACGAGGCGATGCCGTCGGACCGCAGGAAGATCGTCATCCTCGGCGGCGGTCCCAACCGCATCGGCCAGGGCATCGAGTTCGACTACTGCTGCGTCCATGCCTGCTTCGCGCTCGACGATGCCGGCTATGAGACGATCATGATCAACTGCAATCCCGAGACCGTTTCGACCGACTACGACACCTCGGACCGTCTCTACTTCGAGCCGCTCACGGCTGAGGACGTGCTGGAAATCCTGCGCGTCGAGCAGCAGAAGGGCGAACTCGTCGGCGTCATCGTGCAGTTCGGCGGGCAGACTCCGCTCAAGCTCGCCGATGCGCTCGAGAAGGCGGGCATTCCGATCCTGGGCACGTCGCCCGACGCTATCGACCTTGCCGAAGACCGTGAGCGGTTCGCCGCGCTGGTCGAGAAACTCGGCCTCAAGCAGCCGCTCAACGGCATTGCCCGCAGCCGTGACGAGGCCGTCGCGGTCGCAAACCGCATCGGCTATCCGGTCCTGACCCGTCCCAGCTACGTGCTGGGCGGCCGCGCGATGGAGATCGTCGACAGCGAACAGCAGCTCGACGACTACATCGCCACCGCCGTGCAGGTCTCGGGCGATAGCCCGGTGCTGATCGACCAGTACTTGCGCGATGCCATCGAGTGCGACGTCGATGCGCTGTGCGATGGCGATCAGGTCGTTGTCGCAGGCGTCATGCAGCACATCGAGGAAGCGGGCATCCATTCAGGCGACAGCGCCTGCACGATCCCGCCCTACAGCCTGCCCGACGAGATCATCGAAGAGATGGAACGTCAGGCAGAAGCCCTCGCCAGAGGCCTTGGCGTGCGCGGACTGATGAACGTCCAGTTCGCGGTCAAGGACGGTGAGGTCTACCTCATCGAAGTGAACCCGCGTGCCTCGCGTACCGTGCCTTTCGTCGCCAAGGCCATCGGCCAGCCGGTCGCCAAGATCGCCGCGCGCGTCATGGCGGGCGAAAAGCTGGCCGACTTCCCGCCGTTCAAGCGCAAGCTGGACTACTTCGCGGTCAAGGAAGCGGTGTTCCCCTTCGCGCGTTTCCCCGGCGTCGATCCCGTGCTCAGCCCGGAAATGAAGTCGACCGGCGAAGTCATGGGTATCGACACGGACTATCCCACCGCCTTCGCCAAGGCACAGCTCGGCGCGGGCATGCGCCTGCCGACCGAGGGTACCGCGTTCGTTTCGGTGAAAAACAGCGACAAGCCGTACATCCTGCCTGCCGTGCGCAAGCTGGTGGACGAGGGCTTCCGCATCATCGCCACTTCGGGCACGCAGAAGTACCTCGCCGATGCGGGTATTCCGGTCGAAATGGTGAACAAGGTGGCCGAAGGGCGTCCGCACATCGTCGACAAGATCATCGACGGTGAGATCTCTTTGATCTTCAACACCACCGAGGGCTGGCAGAGCCTGAAGGACTCGCAGTCGATCCGCGCTTCGGCGCTGACGGCCAAGGTCTCGATCTTCACCACAGCCGCTGCGAGCGTGGCTGCAAGCGAGGCAATTGCGACGATTCGCGGGAGCCAGCTTGAAGTGCGCTCGTTGCAGGATTATTATAACTGAAATCGATCTTGCCTCCCCACATCGCTGCAGGTCGGCCCCCGTGCCTCAAGGGACGGGACGGACGAGTAGTCTGCAGCAAGGGAGGCAACAGGAGGAATTATTGATGGCCAGTATAGAAAAGCTGCCCATGCTCGCCGAAGGGTATGAGAGGCTGACCGCAGAGCTGAAGGCCCTGCGCGAGGAGCGTCCGCGGATCGTCGATGCCATCGAAGAAGCGCGCGCGCATGGCGATCTTTCCGAAAATGCAGAATATCATGCGGCCAAGGAACGCCAGGGCCAGGTCGAGGCGACCATTGCCGACCTCGAGGACAAGGTCAGCCGCGCGCAGATCGTCGATCCCAAGACCCTCTCGGGCTCGAAGGTGATCTTCGGCGCGACGGTGACCCTGCTTGACGATGACGACAAGCCGGTGAAGTACCAGATCGTCGGTCCCTACGAAGCGGACGCGAAGATCGGACGCATCAGCTATAACTCGCCGCTGGGCAAGGCGCTGATCGGTCGCCAGGTCGAGGACGAAGTGGAAGTGACCGTCCCTGCGGGCGACAAGTTCTACCTCGTGCAGAAGATCGAATTCATCTGAGCCGTGGGGCGATAACGCCCCTGCCAGTTACGGACATGAAAAAGGCCGGCGAAATCGCCGGCCTTTGTTCGTTTGGGCTTTCCTCAAAGAACCGATCAGCCTTCGGGCAGTTCAGGCTCGAGCAAGCGGTGGAGATGCACGATGACGTACTTCATTTCGGCATCGTCCACGGTGCGCTGTGCGCTGGAGCGCCAGGCTTCTTCGGCCGAGGCGTAGTCAGGGAAGATGCCGACGAGATCGACGTTCTTGAGGTCTGAAAATTCGAGGCTGCGCGGGTCCGTGACCCGGCCGCCCATGACAAGATGAAGCTTCTGCATGAGGGAGGACCGCTTTCCTGTTGGGAGGAGCGATCCCTATAATTTTTGACAGGGGCAAGGGCAAGGCTTCATCGCATGCGCGACGGGCCTATCTTCGCTGCTGCAAATCGTTAGCAGTAAGCCGCGCAGGCCGTTTCAGTGTCAGCGCTTAGCCCGCTTCTTCAGTTCACTGGCCATGTCCGCGATCTCGTGCCCCTTTTCGGCGGCGGCTTCACTCACTTTACTGGCCTTCCTGGCGGTGGTCCGACCGAAAGCGCCCGCAGCTGCGACCGCTGCGAGAGCGAGTTTCTCGATGCTGGCGGCCGTGGCGCTGCTCGCCCTTTCAGCGGTGCTCGCCAGCTTTCCGGCGGATTCCCGAGCTTCCACGCCCAATTCCTGCGCCTTTTCGGACGTCTCCCGGCCGAACATGACCGTTGCGGCACCGGCTGCCTCGGCAAGCTTCGTGGCGCGGCCGATGAGGCTGCGACCGGTCTTGCGCGGCAGCAAAGCGCTGGCGGCAACTCCCAAGGCGAGCCCGCCTGCTACGGTGATCACCGGATGCTTCTTGACGAAGCCGACGACCTTCTCACGCGGCCGAAGTTCGGTCTTGGCCGGAGTAAGCGGCACGACGTTATTCGCACCAGTTGCACTGGTCGGGATCTCCGGGGCGTTGGGATCGCTGTCAGTCATTGTCCGCTTCCTTCTTCCATTTCGCTTCCGGGCCGAGCAGGGTGTCGAACCAGGCCTTGATCGGGTTCCTCAAAAACCAAAGCATGAGAGCGGCCAAGGTTCCCCCGACCACGCCGGGATTGCTCTCGGCAACGTCGACGGCCTCGCCGAACATGTCCTTGGCCTGTTCCAGCGTCTCATCGATCATCCGGCCGGCGATACCGCGCTCTTCCATGTCGGCCTTGATTGCGCCGTAACGCGTATCGAATGTGGCGCGCGCGGCATCGCGCGCGGCCCTATCCGCTTCGAGCTTGCGGGCTAGGTTGCCCATCGGACTATCCCCTGTTGTCGGAAATGGCAGTCAGCATGTTCCTGAGCCGTGTCCTGGCAGAAAGCGCGCAGAGAGCGGATACGAGGACCAGCGTCCCGGTAACTGCGAGCATGGCACCCCAAGGTCCAAGCACCGGGCCGAGCGCGATGACGGCGCCGACGACCAGTGCCATGACTGCGAAGAACAGCAGGACGAGGGCGACCACGCCGAGCAGCGCGATGCCCTTGGCCTCTGCACTGGCATAGGCTGCGCGCGTCTTCTGGAAGGCGAATTCCGCCTCGGCCAGCACGCGGGCGTCCTGCGCCAATTGGCGCAGATCTTCGGAAAGGGTCACCGTCTCCGCTTCGTCGGGCGGAGGAACGAGGTTGGATTGGGCTTCGGCCATGCTTGTCAATCGGTCTTGCCCGGAGCCATCACTTGCTCTTCTTGAACATGCGTCCGAACAGGAAACCGGCCGCGACGGCCATCCCAACGGCAAGCCCCGGGCTGGTGCGGACGAATTCCTTGGCATCTTCGCCCAGATCGTCGAGCGACTTTTCATCGAGCCTCGTGGCGGCGTCCTGGACCGACTTGGAAGCGGTGCGCACATAATCGCCGTACTTCGGCCCGACCTTCTCATCGATCAGGTGGACATTCTCGTCCATGATCTTCGAAAGGCCAACCATGGCCTGGCTGGTGCGCGCCTTGCCTTCGTTGGCGAGATCGGTGGCCTTGACCTTCGCGTCGGCAGCATAGGCACTGGCCTTCTCGCGGGCTTCGGCCGCGTAGTCGTTGGCCTTGGTCCGCGCATCGTCTGACCGCGTCTTGGCCTCGCTTGACCATTCATTGGTCGCCTGGGTCAGTTTTCCGCGATATTCTTCGGCACGCGCCTGGGCTTCCTTGCCGAGAGCCTGTGCGCCGGCCTTGGCTTCTTCCATCGCCTTGGCAAAGTGGTTCTTGGCGGATTCGGCATCGTTTCCGGTGGTAGCGGTAGGTTCGGCCATACGTCTATCCTTCCTTCGTTTCCCGTTCGCCGGGACTATCCCCATATAGGCGGTGCGCGTACAGAGTAACACATCTTGCCTATAGATCCCCAACGCAACTTGTCAGGCGGAGTTCCCCTGCTAAGACGCCGGCCAAAGGCGCAGTGTGGCGCCGCAAGGAGGAGTTCAGCTCAAATGACCGCGATCATCGACATTCATGGCCGTGAAATTCTGGACAGCCGCGGCAATCCCACCGTGGAAGTCGACGTCCTGCTCGAAGACGGCAGCTTCGGCCGCGCTGCAGTGCCCTCGGGCGCTTCGACCGGCGCCCATGAAGCCGTCGAACTGCGCGACGGCGACAAGGGCCGCTATCTCGGCAAGGGCGTGCTCAAGGCCGTAGACGCGGTGAACGGGGAGATCGCCGAAGCGCTCGTCGGTCTTGATGCGGAAGACCAGCGCGATCTCGACCTGACGATGATCGCTCTCGACGGCACCGAGAACAAGGCGCGCCTTGGCGCCAACGCAATACTCGGCACCAGCCTGGCAGCAGCCAAGGCCGCCGCCAATGCCCGCGGTCTGCCGCTCTATTCCTACGTCGGCGGCGTTTCGGCCCATGTCCTGCCGGTGCCGATGATGAACATCATCAACGGCGGTGAACATGCCGACAACCCGATCGACTTTCAGGAATTCATGATCATGCCGGTCGGTGCGGACTCGATCGCCGAGGCCGTGCGCTGGGGCGCCGAAATCTTCCACACGCTCAAGAAGGGGCTCTCGGAAAAGGGTCTCGCCACGGCGGTCGGCGATGAAGGCGGTTTTGCCCCTAACCTTGCCAGCACCCGCGACGCGCTCGACTTCGTGATGGCCTCGATCGAGAAAGCCGGCTTCAAGCCCGGCACCGACATCCAGCTCGCGCTGGACTGCGCCTCGACCGAATTCTTCAAGAACGGCAAGTACGAGATCAGCGGCGAGGGCCTTTCGCTCGACCCGGTCGCCTTTGCCGATTATCTGGCCGATCTGTGCGACGCCTACCCGATCATTTCGGTCGAGGACGGCATGAGCGAGGATGATTTCGAAGGCTGGAAGGCGCTGACCGACAAGGTCGGGCACAAGGTTCAGCTCGTCGGTGATGACCTTTTCGTGACCAATCCCAAGCGCCTGACCATGGGTATCGAGCAGGGTCTCGCCAACTCTCTGCTGGTCAAGGTTAACCAGATCGGCTCGCTGACCGAGACGCTCGAGGCCGTCTCCATTGCGAACCGCGCGGGCTACACCGCGGTCATGTCGCACCGCTCGGGCGAAACCGAGGATTCGACCATTGCCGACCTCGCGGTTGCGACCAACTGCGGCCAGATCAAGACCGGTTCGCTGGCCCGGTCGGACCGGCTTGCCAAGTACAATCAGCTCATCCGCATTGAGGAAGAGCTCGGCAACGCGGCCCGTTATGCCGGTGCCGCCGCATTCGGTCGCCTGAGCGTTTGATAGGCCGTTGAATTGGGTCCGGGCGACTGCTCCACATGGGCTGGAGCAGTCGCCCGGCGCTGCCGGATGCGTACAGGTTCTCCCTTCCAAGGGGGGCGGAAAGGGCGGGGGCGCCTGATTTTATCGCGCGGCAGCGAAGTGGGCGCTCGGATCGTCCAGCAGCACGACCGAACGTGATGAAGCTGCGAAATATTCCAGCATGGCCGCATAGCCGCGGGCACTGAGCCGGACATAAACCCTGCGGGCATCGCCGGGATCGGCTTCGCGTTGCAGGAGCTGGTGCTTTTCAAGAATGCTGATCCAGCGCAGGGCGGTGGTCGAGGGAACGGCCGATCCGATGCAGGCGCTTGTCACCGAGACGCGGCGGCGTTCCTTCGCTGCAATGAACAGGTCGAGCAGGATATCCCAGGCCGGTTCTCCGAAGAGAGCGTCCGCCTGGAAGATCTTAGATCTGCGCCGCCTGTCGTCATAGGCCTGTCTGGCCAGCTCCACCCAGATGGGATGGTCCTTGCTGGCGACTTCTCTGAAGCGCCCCGGCGCTTCTTCCATTCCATCCGCCACGAAGGGATCGCCCGCAAGCGGCTGCCCGATTTCGAGTTCGCGCGCCATGGCCAGAAGTTCGTTCGCTATGCCGATCAGTCGAATGGCCTTGGCGCGATTGCGCATTAGCTGGTCTGACATGTCCATCGACAGCGATCACCCATTGCGTGCCGGGATCGCGCAAGGAGCCAATGCTCCCTGCGACACCTAGATCCGCAGCGATTGAACCCATGTTTGCGGACCCCAAAATCATCCGTGCCAAAGAAACGTTCCGGCTCGGTTTTCTTTCGTGGTGCCGCAACCCGGGGTGATCAATGTCACGCCGTGGCGAGATCGTCTTGCGCAGGTTCGTCCGAATTGGACGGACTTCTTTCGATATTGAAGGATTCAACGAGCAACGCGATGGCAGCATCGATGTGGGCCGCAGCGATTGGGGCGTCGAGCCTGTCCAGCTCGACAAGCATGTGTTCCAGGGCGGGAATGAGCCCGACAGCGCGATTTTTCCTGTTCATCCAAGCGACCTCCGTGAAACGAGGCTCGTGCCTCGCTGACCTGAGAGACGCCGCAACGCGAGCCGTCGTGGCGCAGTTCCGCGCCGTTCGGCTCTGTTGCCAGATGGCTCCAATCAGGATCTTAATTCATTCCGATTTTCGCGTTGAATACAGAAAACCGTCCAAGTTGAAACAGTTTATAGGACAGTGTTTCATAAGTGAACGGATTGTAAGGGGTGGGTTTATATGCGTATTGACCGCCATTTTTAGCGATAATTTGGTTATCGTCTTCGTATGAGTTCGAAGAAATAAGTAAAAATACCAGAACATCGCCGCTTCATTGGAAGCGGTCCGCGATTGTGCAAGGCGGTGCTTCGGCGACGTTCCGACGCCGATGGGCGGCGGCGGAACGTCGCCTGAAGGATCAACTGTCGAAGCGCTCGCGCAGTTCGAGCAAGGCAAGCGCGGCCTTGGCTGCTTCCCCACCCTTGTCCTTCTGTGCCGGGTCGGCACGAACCAGCGCCTGCTCTTCGTTCTCGACGGTCAGGATGCCATTGCCGATGGCGATGCCGTCCATCGTCAGCGCCATGATACCACGCGCGCTTTCGCCGGCGACGATTTCGAAGTGATAGGTTTCGCCGCGGATGACGACGCCGATTGCGACGTAGCCATCATAGTCGCCCGCTGCATCGGCCAGCGAGATCGCACCGGGAATTTCGAGCGCGCCGGGGACAGTGATGACGTCGACCTTGTGTCCGGCTGTCTTGAGTGCCTCGCTGGCGCCAGCGACGAGCATGTCATTCAGATGGTCGTAGAAACGCGCTTCGACGATCAGAAATCGGGCCATTTCACTTCGCTCCTTCGGTTGCATGCGCGGGAATGGCGCGTTCGCTCACGATGTTGAGGCCATAGCCTTCCAGTGCGACAAGCGAATGGTGGGTGTTGGTGAGCAGGATCATGTCGTGAATGCCCAGCTCGGCAAGGATCTGTGCACCTACGCCATAGTCGCGCAGTTCCTCGAGGTCCGGCGCCTGACCGGCCCGCGCCTGGTTCTTGATCTCCATGATGCGCGACATCAGGCGGTTCATCGGGCGGTTGATGATGACGATGACGCCGGAGCCTTCCTCGGCAATCATTTCCATCGAGCGGTGCAGCAGCTCACCGCGTTCCTCGGAGGTTTCTCCGAGGACGTCGGAGAAGACCGAAAGCGTGTGCATGCGCACGAGCGTTGGCTTGGCGGGGTCGATGCGGCCCTTGATAAGGGCGATGGTCTCGTCGCCGGTCGCCTTGTTGTTGTAGCTGCGGGCGATCCAGTGTCCGCCGTAGCGGCTTTCGAAGGTCACTTCGTTCTTGGTTTCGACAAGGCGGTCATGCTTGCGGCGATAGGCGATGAGGTCGCGGATCGTGCCGATCTTGAGATCGTGCATCCTCGCGAAGGTTATCAGGTCGTCCATGCGTGCCATCGTGCCGTCGTCGCGCATGATCTCGCAGATCACGCCGGAGGGATTGAGGCCGGCAAGGCGGGAGATGTCGACGGCTGCCTCGGTGTGTCCGGCGCGCACGAGTACGCCGCCGTCGCGGGCGCGCAGCGGGAAGACGTGGCCTGGGGTGACGATATCATCCTTGGTCTTGGTGCCGTCGATCGCGACGCTGACGGTGCGGGCGCGGTCGCCGGCGGAAATTCCGGTGGTGACGCCCTCGCGCGCCTCGATCGAGGTGGTGAATGCGGTTTCGTGGCGGGTGCCGTTGTTCTGGCTCATCAGGTCGAGGCCGAGCTGGCTGACGCGCTCGCTGGTCAGCGAGAGGCAGATCAGGCCGCGGCCATGGGTGGCCATGAAGTTGATCGCGGACGGAGTTGCCATCTGCGCGGGAATGACGAGATCGCCTTCATTCTCACGGTCTTCGTCGTCGACGAGGACGAACATGCGGCCGTTGCGCGCTTCTTCGATGATTTCCTCGATCGGCACGAGAACCTGACGGTCGTCGTTCGAGAAAAGGGCGCGCTCGAGCTTGCCCAGCGTGTCGGCCGTGGGATTCCAGTCCGGCTCGGTGCAATCGCGCAGGGTGTTGGCGTGCAGCCCGGCAGCGCGGGCGAGCCCGGCCTTGCTCATGCCGCCCTCGGTCACGAGCTTGCGGACTTGTTCGATTATATTTCCAGACATGGGAATCACCGTTTCACATTTTGATGTGATCTCGATATGAACCTCTCACATTAAACTTCAAGTGGTATTCTGGATGTGAAGGGTTTCCTCGTCGCATTGCGACGCCAATAATGAGGCGCCAGCCCATTGCAGGCGTTATGCGCTCCTGTCAGAAATGGCGTGAAAGAGAAAAATTGGGCGTGAGTGTGGTGTCGATAACGGAAACGGACGCGGTCCCGGTGATTTATCGCGCGGTCGGCCGTGCCGAACGGATTGCGCTGATCGCGTCAAGCTATCGCCGCCTGCTAGGCCGGGACCTGATCGCAGCGTGCGACGATATGGTGGCCGGTCTGTGGAATGCGCCGTTCGCACTGCTCGCCCACGGCACCGAGCCCGATCCGGTCTTTTTCTTCGGCAATGCCTGCGCCCTGGCGGCATTCGAAAGCGATGTTTCGAGCTTTACGGCGATGCCCTCGCGCCTTTCCGCCGAGGCTCCCTTGCGCGAGGAGCGACAGGCGCTGCTCGACCGGGTCACGGCGCAAGGTTTCATCGATGACTATGCCGGGGTGCGCATCACGGCAAAGGGGCGCCGGTTTCGGATCGGGCCGGCGGTCGTGTGGAACCTGATCGACGAGGAAGGGCGCGTTCAGGGGCAGGCAGCGACATTCGTTCCATGAGCAAGGCCGATCCGCGCGTCGTGGCGGCCGTGATGAGCCAGATCGATGCGGCTCTTGGCGAATCCACTCGTCGGCCGGTGGTGATTGGGCTGTGCGGCGCGCAGGGGAGCGGCAAAACGACTCTGGCCAGTTCTGTCCTCGCATCCTGCTCGGGCAAGGGGGTTCGCGCCGCCGTGCTTTCCATCGACGACATCTACCTCACCCGGGCGGAGCGAGGGGAACTTGCGCGTTCGGTGCATCCGCTCCTGGCCACGCGAGGCGTTCCCGGGACCCATGACGTGGGCCTGGGCCTGCGGGTCATGGATGCGCTGGCAAGGGGCGGGGCGACACGCCTGCCCCGCTTCGACAAGGCCCGGGACGATCGCGCGGCAATGTCCGAATGGCCGAGTGCACCCGAGGCCTGCGAGGTCCTGATCTTCGAAGGCTGGTGTGTCGGTGCCGCTCCCCAGAGCGAAGAGGACCTCGCGGCACCAGTGAACGGCCTCGAAGAATGCGAGGATGCAGACGGACGCTGGCGGCGCTTCGTCAACGCTGCGCTGGCTGACAGTTACGCCTCGTTGTTCGCAAGGCTCGAACGCCTCGTCCTGATCGCGGCGCCGGACTTCGCAGTCGTACATGGCTGGCGACTGGAGCAGGAGCGGGATCTGGCTCGGTCCGCCCCTTCGGGAGGGGCTTTCATGGACGAGGCAGGCATTGCCCGCTTCATTAGCCATTACGAGCGCTTGACCCGGCATATCCTCCAGGAAATGCCCGCACGCGCGGATCTGGTCATTCACCTGGACGAGCAGCGCCGTCCGGTTTCCATCGAAAGCGGTCAGTCCGCCTGATGGCGGGCAATGTCGCCGCGTCGACGCTTGCGCCCTTCCAGTTCGCTCACCGAAGGAATGGTACTGTCGATGACATCGGCGAGGATTGCCCCGCGTTCGCCCGGGGGACGTTCCGGTCCGATCGTCGTGTCGCGGAAGGTCTGCCGTTCGATCTCGGCGTTGAGAAGCGCGCCGAGCAGCGCGCCGTAAGCGGAGAGGAACAGCCACATCAGGAAGACGACGATGGCCGAGAGCGAGCCATATGTCGCATTGTAGTCGCTAATGTAGGCGACGTAGAGGGAGAAGCCGAAGGACACTGCGATCCACAGCAGCGTGGCAAGCAGCGCACCCGGCGTCAGCCAGCGCCATTTGGCGGGACGGCGATCAGGCCCATATCGCATGATCAGTGCAAATCCGGCACTGCCAAGCGCAATGGCCGCTGCCCAGGTCAGTGTCTTGAAGAGCATCTGCGTCGAGTCGCCGAGATAGACTTTCGTCTGCGTCTGCAGCCAGGCGAAGACGCCTCCAGCCAGCACGCCGGTCAGCGCGATCATCACGCCGGCGAGCGTCAGCCCGGCCGCGCGCATCATCGTCGAGAAGATGCCGCGTGTTTCATGTTCCTCATTGATGATGTTGAGCGCGCTGATCATTCCGTTGGCCGCGCGCATGCCGCCAAAGATCGCGAAGAACAGTGCTATGAAAAGCGCCAGCCCGGTCACGCCGGAGTTGGTCGAGACGATCTGCATGAGCTGCTGTTCCAAAATATGCGCCGCTTCAGGCGGCACAACCCTGGCGATCCGTTCCATCTGGCTTCTGACGGTATCGACATCGCCGATCAGGCCGTAGATCATCACCGTCGCGGCGATCAGGGGGGTGAGGGCAAGGAAGGAATAGAAGGCCAGCCCGGCGGAGAGCAAACCGAGTTCGTGAAAGCCGCTCATGATCCAGACGCGTTTCAACACGCCGCCCCAGGCCGAAAGCGGCATGGACCAGGGTGAATTTGAGTCAGCGCCTGGCTGCGTCGATGGAGGCGTCGTGCTAGTTTTCATGATCCTGTCGAATCTTACGGGGAACTTTCCCTGTTGCAATGCGATAGGGAATTTCAGGAAAAGCCGTCCGGTCCGGCTTCAAAAGGGGAAGATTCGTCGTACAATTCATGCCTTGGCTAATGGATCGCAATTCACCTTGTTCCCGGCGGGTGCGCGACCGACGTTTCCTTTCCGCGCCGAGCCTTGCAACTCTCTCGGTGGCGCTTGTGATGACGACGGGCCTCGCGCATGCGCAGGGCGTGGCCGGTCAATCCGCTGCGCAGCCAACCGCGCAAGCTGGCGATGCAGCCGTTTCCAATGGCGATATCGATCTGGAAGCCGAAAAGGTTCCCGTTCCCGCGCCTCCGCCTGACGTGACCTTGCCGGAACTCGATCCGGTCATCGGCGACGACGAGTTCAATTCCACGGTTCCCAAGCTCGATGAGGCCGACGATCCCGAACTGGATAAGCCACTGGAATCGATCGAGGCTTTCGAACGTCGTCTGGCGGCGGACCAGGCCGATGCGAAGCCCGGCGAAGGGCAGGGGGCCCCGCTGGGCAACCCGGCGCTGGCAGACCAGGGCCAGACCGAGGAAATCGGCGATGCACCGGTGCGCGATGCCGAACTGGCTGCGCCCCTGCCGCCGCTCGAACGGTTCGAGGTGACGCCGGTCGAGTTCGATCAGAATGCCGACGAAGACAAGCAGGATGTCCAGGTCGCCTACAAGGTCAGCATCGAGGGACTGGAGGCCGCTGACGACGAGACGGGCGTCAATCTCAAGAGCCAGTTCAACGGTCTTTCCGCGCTCAGGAAGGGCGATGGCAAGGCCGCCAATATCGCGATGATCTCGGCGCGCCTGACCGAGGACAGCGAGTTGCTGCAGAACATTCTTGCGGCCGAGGGCTGGTATTCGGCGCGCGTGCGCACCCGCATCGATCGCGGCGCCCAGGGTGACGGCCAGCCGCTACAGGCCGTGCTGACGGTCCGCCCCGGCAAGCGTTATGTCTTCTCCGACATCGTCATCAAGGCCGACCCCACCGTGCCGCCCCACCTGATCGAGGACAACGTCGCGCTGAAACCGGGCGAGCCGATCGTCGCAGAGCGCGTGCAGGGTACGGAGGCGCAGATTGCCGTGGCCTTGCCTGAAAACGGCTATCCCTTCGCGGCTGTGGGCGATCGCGATATCCTGCTCGATCGGCAGACCGGCGAAGGGGTTTACACACTGCCGGTCGACATCGGTCCGCGCGGCCGCTTCGGCGGGATCACCACCGACGGCGACCTCGCTTTCGATGCCCATCACATCGAGGTCCTCAGCCGGTTCAAGCGCGGGGATCTGTTCGACAGCCGGAAGGTCGACGACCTGCGCAAGGCGCTGATCGCGACGAGCCTGTTCTCCACGGTCTCGGTCGAACCGAAGAAGACCGGTGAAGCAGCCGGGGAGGGCACCGAATACGTCGATCTCCATGTGAAGCAGGATGCAGGCCCGCCGCGCACCATTGCCGGATCGCTGGGTTTTGCCGCTGGCGAGGGCATCACGGCCAAGGCGAGCTGGACCCACCGCAATTTCTTCCCGCCCGAAGGCGCGCTGATTGCCAATGCCGTAGCCGGTACGCGCCAGCAGGGTGTGGGCGTCACTTTCCGCCGCTCCAATGCAGGCAAGCGCGATCGCACGCTGGAAGTCGTCGCCGAGGCCTTCCACAACGACTATGATGCGTACAGCGCCTATACCGGACGCCTCGCGGCCAAGATCGGGCGCGATTCCACGCCGATCTGGCAGAAGAAATACACTTATGCCTTCGGCGTGGAACTGCTTGCCACTTCCGAGACCGATTTCGACGCGGCTACCGGAGACCGGTCGCGCCGCACGTTCTACATTGCCGGTGTGAACGGACAGGTCGGCTTCGACCGGACCGACAGCCTCCTCGACCCGACAAAGGGATATCGCCTGACTGCGCTGGTCCAGCCTGAGACGACCGTGAACAAGGGATTCAACCCTTACGTGCGTGCGCGACTGGATGCCTCGGCCTATTACCCGATCTCCGATCAGCTGGTGGTTGCGGGGCGGATGCGACTGGGCACGATCCAGGGCGTAGGGCTTTTCGACATTGCGCCGTCCCGGCGTCTCTATGCCGGCGGCGGCGGTTCGGTTCGCGGCTTCGCCTACCAGAAGCTGGGCGAGCAGGCTCCCGACGGTGATCCGGTCGGCGGGCGCAGCCTCAACGAGGCATCTGCCGAGCTGCGCTATCGCTTCGGCAATTACGGTATTGTCGGCTTCGTCGATGCCGGGCAGGCTTATCGCGAGACCATGCCCCAGTTCTCCGACTTGCGGTACGGCGTCGGCATCGGCGGCCGCTTCTATACGAACTTCGGTCCGATCCGGCTGGACGTTGCAACGCCGCTGGCGCGCCGTCCCGGGGAATCGCGGATCAATATCTACGTTTCGATCGGACAGGCGTTCTGATGGCGGAAAACGACGACATTCCCGCCGAAACGCCCCCGCCGGCCATGGAAGAAGCGGTCGTGATCGAACGGCCCTCGCTGTTGCAGCGCGCCAAGGTGCGCGCGCTCAAGACCGTTGCGCTGATCGGCATCGGCATCGTGGCGCTTGCGGTCCTGGTGATCTTCGGCATCGATACCGGACCGGGGCGGCGTTTCGTCGCCGACCAGATAGCCGCTCTCGAATTCGAGAACGGCATGAAGATCTCGGTCGGGCGGATCGAGGGCTCGCTCTACGGCAAGATGACCCTGCACGATCTGTCGGTGCGCGATCCCAAGGGCGAGTTCCTGTTCTCGCCCGAGATCCACGTCGACTGGAATCCCTTCGACTATTTCAGCAATCACGTGAACGTGCGCAGCGCCACGGCACAGCGCATGATCCTGCGCCGGGCGCCGCAGTTTCGCGAGACGCCGCCCAGTGATGCGCCCTTGCTGCCGGATCTCGATATCGACGTGGGCGCGATGCGCGTCGGCAATTTCGTCTTCGAGCCGGCGGTATCGGGCGAGCGGCGGATCATGTCGTTCGCCGGTAAGGTGCACATCGCCGACGGCAGGGCACAAGTGGACGCCAAGGGCGCGACGATCGCGATTGCCGGCAAGGAGGGGGGAGATCGCTTCGATCTCTCGCTGGATGCCGTGCCGAAGCAGAACCGTCTGGGCATCGGCCTGGATCTCGACGCGCCGACGGGAGGCGTGATCGCCTCACTGGCTGGGCTGACGCAGCCGCTGACGCTCGAAGTCGACGGCAAGGGCACATGGGCCGCCTGGAACGGCAAGCTCGCCGCGAACTATGGAACCGGGGATCTCGCGCGGCTGGATCTCACTGCGCGCGACGGAACTTTCGCAATCAAGGGACCGACCCGCTTTGCACGCATGTTCAGCGGGCCGACCGCGAACCTGCTCGGTCCAGTCACCAATGTCGACGTAAAGGCAGTGCTGGCGGACCGGCGCGCGAACGTGTCGGGCATGATTTCCAGCGACGCGTTCAACCTCACCCCCAATGGCCTCGTTGACCTTTCGGACAACAGCTTCGAGGACTTCAAACTGGCTTTCGTGCTGCTCAAGCCTTCTGCCCTGGCGAAGAACCTGAGCGGAGCGGGCACTCGCGCTATCCTGACGCTGGACGGTGCCTTCACCGCGCCCAAGGTCGGCTATCGCATCAGCGCGAGCCGGCTGGTGATGAACGACATGGGCCTGCAGGGCTTCCTCGCAGAAGGCGCCGCGCGGGTTGACGCGGGCAAGATCATGATCCCGGTCTCGGCGCGGGTCGAGCGGATCACCGGCCTCGATACGGTGGCCGGCGGGACATTGCCCAATGTCCGCCTCAACGGCGATCTGGCGATAGACGGGGCGCGCATCCTGTCCGACAACATGCGGCTGCGCTCCGATCGTATCGATGCCGGGCTGATCCTTGTCGCCGATGTCGGCAAGGGGCTCTACACCGGCGCCATCGACGGCAAGATCGACAATTATCGCCTTGCCAGCGTGGGCATCTTCAACATCCGCACCGACATGGACCTCGAAAGCAAGGGGAACGGCTTTGCCCTGGACGGCACGGTGCGGGCACAATCGACGCGCCTGCTGAACGACAGCCTCAAGGGCTATCTCGGCGGCAATTTCGCAGCGGCCTCGCACGTGAATTACGGCACCGATGGCCTCGTGCGCTTCTCCAACCTGCAGATGACCGCGCCGGACCTCAAGGTGCGCGGCGGCCGCGGCTTCTGGTCGCCTGACGGGCGCATTTCCCTCGTCGCCGATGGAACGTCGGATCGCTACGGCGCTATCGGCGTTCGCGTGGCCGGGACGATTGCCGATCCTGACGCCCATATCACGGCGGACAAGCCCAACCTCGGCATCGGCCTCGCCAACCTCGATGCGCGGGTGACCGGCGCGCGGGGCGGCTACAACCTCGCCCTGACCGGCGATACCGACTACGGCCCGCTCAAGGCCGATGTCACGCTGGGCATGGGGCAGGCGATGTCCCTGCAGATCAACGAGGCCAATCTTTCCGGCGTCGCCTTCGCAGGCAAGCTCGGCCAGACCCGCAGCGGCCCCTTTGCCGGTGAGCTGACTGCCACAGGCAACGGTGTGAACGGGGTTCTGACCCTCTCGGCCGAGCGGAAATACCAGGCCATCGACTTCAACCTGCGCGCGCAGGATTCGACTTTCGCCGGCCCTGCGAACCTGACGATCCGTTCTGCCATCATCGACGGGCGCGCGGTCCTTTACGATCAGCCCAGTCTGGTGGCCGACGCCCAGATTTCCGGAACCCGTATGGGGGCGCTTCGCATCGCCGTGGCGCGCGCGCTGATCGATTACCGCAATGGCCGGGGCAAGGCGAAAGCGATGCTCGAAGGCTATAGCGGAGTACCCTTCAAGCTGGCGCTGAACGGTGACCTGCAGCCCGATGTCTGGCGCATCGCGCTTGACGGCAAGGTTCGCGGTCAGAGCGTCAAGACTACGTCGCCTGCCCGGATCCTGCCGAAGGAAGACGGATACGAACTCTTGCCGACCAAGCTGGCCTTCGGCGGTGGCTCGGCCAAGATCGCGGGCACCTATGGCACCGGCATGAAGCTGCAGAGCCGTCTTGAGAACATCGACATGACCATGCTCAATGCTTTCCTGCCCGGGTATGGCTTCGGCGGTTCGGCGAGCGGCAGTCTCGACTTTGAGCAGGCCGATCCCGCCGCATTTCCTCGTGCCGATGCGCGGCTGACGCTCAACAAATTCACCCGCACCAGTTCGGACATCGTCAGCCAGCCTGTCGACATCAATTTCGTCGGCAAGCTCCTGGCTGACGGCGGCGAGGCGAGAGCGGTGTTCCGGCGCAGCGGTTCCGTGATCGGGCGCATGGTCGCAAGCCTGCGGCCCTTGCCGCCGGGCAGCGGCCCGTGGACCGAGCGCTTGTTCGATGCCCCGCTGGGCGGCGGTATCCGATACAACGGCCCGGCCGATACCCTGTTCTCGTTCGCGGGAATGTCGGGGCAGACCCTCAGCGGCCCGATGGGGCTGGCGGCCGACTTCTCCTGCAAGCTTTCCGATCCGTGCCTGAACGGCATCGTGCGCGGCAAGGACCTGGTTTACGAAAACCAGACTTACGGCACGCGGCTGTCCAAGCTCAATTTTGCGGGCAAGTTCGACGGCAACCGGATGGAACTGGAAACGCTGAGCGCCAAGGCAGGCGATGGCACGTTGAGCGCAAACGGCTTTGTCAGCCTGGCCGCCGACCAAGGCTATCCGATGGACATCTCGGTTGAGCTGGAAAAAGCGCGGCTAGCGCGCAGCAGTTCCATTTCCGCCAGCGCGACCGGCAACCTGCGCCTGAGCAAGCAGGCCGGAGAGGATGCGCTTCTTTCCGGCGACCTGCGACTTCCCGAAACACGCTACCAGATCGTGCGAGAAGGCTCGGCCGAAGTGCCGCGGCTGACCGGAGTGCGCTTCAAGCCGCGGCGCGGCCCGGAACGCATTACCGGTGACGAGCCCGCTGAACCGATCTCGTCGATGTTCTCCAGGCTACGCCTCGACTTGCGCATGCGTGCGCCGGAGAAACTCTACGTCTCGGGCATGGGGCTTGAGTCCGAGTGGAAGGCGAAATTCACCATCGGCGGTACCAGTGCGGCGCCGACGATGGCCGGCGACGTCGAACTGATCCGCGGTACGCTCGGGTTCGCTGGACGCTCGTTCGAACTGACCCAAGGCGTGATTTCGTTCAACGGCGGAAGGACCATCGATCCCGCGGTGGCGATCACCGCGCAGGAATCGATCGACGATGTCGACGTGACCGTGGAAGTGGGCGGCAGGGCCTACAGCCCGCAAATCACTTTCAGCTCGACGCCCAGCCTGCCGCAGGACGAGGTGCTCTCGCGCATTCTGTTCGGCAGCTCCATCGCCAACCTTTCGGCGATCCAGGCGGTACAGCTGGCATCCTCGCTCAATTCTCTCAACTCAACCGGGGGCGGGCTCAATCCGCTTGGGCAACTGCGCTCGGCCACGGGGATCGACCGCCTGCGCATCCTGGGTGCTGACGAGGCATCGGGCCGGGGCACGGCTCTGGCGGCAGGTCAGTATCTGACCGACGACGTCTATGTCGAACTGATCACCGATGCGCGCGGCTTTACCGCGACGCAGCTCGAGGTCAGCGTGACCAAGTGGCTGTCGGTGCTGAGTCAGGCCGGCGGTTCGGGCGTCAACAGCGTGAACCTGCGCATCAAGAAGAACTATTGATGCGCAGGCTCGCCATCCTGGCGCTTGCCGTCCTCACGCTAGCCGCCTGCCACAGCGAGCCGGACTTCGATGAGCGCTACGATGCGGCAAGCAAGAAGATCCGGGAAAAGGCGGCGGACATCGACGAGCGCATTGCCGGCACGGGATCCCCTGAGTCCGAGGCCGCACAGGTGGACGGCGGAAAGACCTGATCCGAACCTGCTGCGCAACCGAAGTTTTACTTCTGGCTGTTAAGCCTCAGCGCCAGTTCCGAGCGCAAATAGGGGCTTCGATGAAAGAGATTGCCGACTGCGATCGACTCAACCGGCGGTTGACCGTTCTGCTGCATGGCCGTTGCCGCCAGTCCAGCTGGCAGGTCTTCGATGTCGAGTTGGGCGACATTTCGGAAGGCGGCTGCTGCGTGATCGGCAATGCGGATCGCTTCGCCCAGGGCCAGCATGTTTCCTTGCGCTTCGCGAACTTGCGCAATGTCGAAGGTTCCGTGCGCTGGCTGCGCGAAGACCGGATCGGCGTGGAGTTCCGCAAGCCGATCAAGGCCCGCGTGATCGAGGAACTGGCGGCGAGCTTCGGCCTGCCTGAAACGCGCTCGGCGCCTGCCGGCAATGCCCAGGTGGAATCGGGGCTTGGCAGCACTCTGACCGTCAGCAAGCGATAGGCTGGCGAAGTCTTCTGGCGGGATGGCTGCGCGTGATTTCGAAGATGAGGGGTGGTGGACGCACTAGGGCTCGAACCTAGGACCCGCTGATTAAGAGTCAGCTGCTCTACCAACTGAGCTATGCGTCCACACGATTGGCCCGAAGGTCCGTCGCGCAAGGTAGGGTGGTGGACGCACTAGGGCTCGAACCTAGGACCCGCTGATTAAGAGTCAGCTGCTCTACCAACTGAGCTATGCGTCCACACGGATGGGCCCGAAGACCCGTCGCGGCAAGGAAGGCTTGGTGGACGCACTAGGGCTCGAACCTAGGACCCGCTGATTAAGAGTCAGCTGCTCTACCAACTGAGCTATGCGTCCACGCTACCTGCCTTGAGGGCCTTGCGGCCCCGCCGATTCGGCGGCGGAGCGGTCCGTATAACGTCTGTTTCGCGGATTAGAAGAGGAAACTTTCAACAATTTCAGGAGAAAGATCCCGGCTTCTGATTCCAGCGGTTTACCGCCATTATCGAGCCGATGCAGATCATGTTCGTCAGCATCGACGTGCCGCCATGGCTCATGAAGGGTAGCGGAATGCCAACGACCGGGGCGAGCCCCATGACCATCATCAGGTTGATCGCGACGTAGAAGAATACGGTGGCCGTCATGCCTGCGGCCAGCAGGCTGGCGAAGCGGTCGGGCGACCTGCGCGCGACCGACAGGCTCCAGAACAGCACGATGCCGAAGACGGCGATCACGAAGAAGCCGCCGATCATGCCCCATTCCTCGGCCATGGTGGCGAAGACGAAGTCGGTATGGGGCTCGGGCAGGTACTGCAGGTGGCTTTGCGAACCGTTGCCGAAGCCCTTGCCGAAGATGCCGCCCGATCCGATGGCGATCTTGGACTGGGTGATGTGATAGCCCGTCCCCAGCGGATCTTCCTCGGGATTGAGGAAGGTGAGGACGCGGTTGCGCTGATAATCATGGAGCAGCGTGAAGAAGGCGATCGGGATCGTGATCAGGACGCCCACGCCCGCACTGATGAACCACCAGAGGGGCAGGCCGGCCAGGAACATGATGATCGCTCCGCCAAAGCAGATTGCCAGTGCGGTGCCCAGGTCGGGCTGCAGGATCACCAGAAAGGCAGGAATGCCGATCAACACCCCCGCAGGCACGAGGCCGCGCCAGCTTCCTATCATCGAGGCAGGAAGCGCTTCGTAGAACTTGGCGAGGACAAGCACGATCGCGGGCTTCATCAGCTCGGATGGTTGCAGCGTCATGAAGCCGAGGTTCAGCCAACGCTGGCTGCCGCCACCCATGGCCCCGATCGTCTCGACCAGCACCAGCAGCACGATGATGCCGCCGTAGATCGGATAGGCCGCCTGCCGGAACAGGTTTCGGCTGAAGCGCGAAATCACGATCGCCATGACCAGGAACACGAGGAACCGGATCACGTGGCTCAGCGCATAGGGCTGAAGGTGCCCGCCGGCCGCGGAATAGAGTACGGCGCCGCCCAGGCATACCAGGCCGAAGAGCGGGATGAGCATCTGCCAGGGCTGGCGCGCAACCGCGTCGGGAACGACGGAACGGTTCATTGCGTCCCTCCGTTCGTATTCGTGCGGTCGCTGGAATTCGTACGGGTACTGGAATTCGTGCGCGGGTTCGGATTCTCGGCTGCACCGGCCTCGGCGCTGCCGGTTGCTATCGGTTCAGGACGCGGCGACTGCGCCTCGCGAACGATGGGCTGGCTTTCGCTCTGGTCTTCTTCCGATTCGCGCACCCTGCGGCTCTCTTCTTCGGTCGACACCTTCGGTGCCGTCACGCCGTACTGGGAAACGTAGGACTGGTAGCGCGCATCGAGCCGCTCCTTGGCGGTTCCGCCCCATTCCTTCTCGAATGCGTGCAGCTTCTCGAGCGCGAGCTCTGGATCCCACAAGTAGGTCATGACGTCACGCGCGACGGGATAGGCCGCGCTCGAACCGCCGCCGTGTTCGATGACGACCGCGCAGGCGTAGCGCGGATTGTCGAAGGGTGCGAAGCAGATGAAATGGCCATGGTCGCGATACTTCCACGGGCCGCTCTTGCCGCTGCTGATGTTGAGGCCGACGACTTGTGCAGTGCCCGTCTTGCCGGCAATCTTGATGTCATCGAAGGGCAGGGCGGCACGGTGCGCGGTGCCCGGGCCATTGACGACGTCCGACATGGCCTGGTGCACGTAGTCGAGATGCTCCTGCGAAATGCCCAGCGATGGAATGCGATCCGTTTCATGGCCGTATAGCAGCCGCGGCATGAGAACCTTGCCGCTGGCGATGCGCGAGGCCATGACCGCCTGCTGCAAAGGGTTTACGAGGAAGTAGCCCTGACCGATCGTGGCATTGACCGTGTCGAAGGTCTGCCATTCCTTCCCGTACTTCTTCAGCTTCCAGGCCGGATCCGGGACGGTGCCGTAGGACTGGCCCACCACCGGAAGGTCGAATTCCTGGCCCAGGCCCAGCCTGCGGGCCATCGCAGCGATTGGATCCATGCCGATGCGCTGGGCGAAGTGATAGAAATAGACGTCGCAGCTCTGGTAGATGCCCTTGGCCATGTTGACCTGGCCGTGGCCGCGCCGGTTCCAGCAGTGGAACACGCGATTGCCCACCCTGAGGCCGCCGCCGCAGAAGACGCTTTCGTCGGGGTCGAGCCCGGCTTCCATGAAGGAGAGCGCCACCATCGGCTTGACCGTCGATCCCGGTGGGTAAAGCCCGCGCAGGACCTTGTTGCGCAGCGGCACATGGTCGTCGTCCGCCAGCATTTTCCATTCGAGGCGGCCGATGCCGTCCGAGAAGCTGTTCGGGTCGAAGCTGGGCATCGATGCCATCGCCAGGATGTCGCCCGAATGGCAGTCCATCACCACGACGGCGCCCGATTCCACGCCGATGCGCCGCGCCGCGTAGTCCTGCAAGCCGCTGTCTATGGTCAGCTTGATGGTCTTGCCGGGCACGTCCTCGCGCGTGTCGAGATCGCGCACGATGCGCCCCGAGGCCGTCACTTCAACTCGGCGAGCCCCGGGCTTGCCGCGCAGTTCGTGCTCGAAGATCTTTTCCAGCCCGTCCTTGCCCACCTTGTAGCCTGGCGTGATCAGGATGGGATCGTGGTCCTTCTCGTACTCCTCGGCCGAGGCCGCGCCGACGTAGCCGATCAGGTGGCCCACCGAAGGCCCGGTGGGATAGTCGCGCGAGTAGCCGCGCTGGGTGACGACGCCGGGCAGGTCGGGCAGCCTGACGCTGACCGCGGCGAAGCGCTCCCAGTCGAGGTTCGAGGCGACTTCGACCGGCGCGAAGCCGCGCGCCTTGTCGAGCTTGTCCTCGAGATCCTGCATGTCGACGGGCGACAGTTCTAGCAACTTGCCCAGCTGTGCGATGGTGCGTGCGCTGTCCTGCATGCGCTCGGGAATGACGTCGACGCGAAAGTCAGCGCGGTTCGAGGCAAGCGGGGTGCCACGGCGATCGAGGATCCAGCCGCGCCGCGGCGGGATCAGCGACAGGTTTACGCGGTTGCTCTCAGCTTCGAGCTTGTACTTCTCGTTCTGCGCTACCGCGAGATAGCTCATGCGCGCGGCCAGCAATACGCCGATGCCGCCCTGCACAGTGCCGAGAACCACGGTGCGGCGGTCGAAGCTGTTGCGCAAGGTGGCCATGCTGACATGGCGCTTGAAGTTGAACTTGAATTTGAACTTCATTTGAGGACCATCAACGGCGTAAGCCGGATCCGGTCGATCTTCGCAACGATAAGTCCGACGAGCGGGTATGAGAGCACTGAAATCACGATCTGCGGCACAATAACATGAATCGGGGCAGCGGCGCCGGCGATGTTCACGAGGGCGAGGCTGAGTACGATATAGGCGACGATCAGCCCGATCGCTACCAGCCACTCGGTCACAAAATTGCGCCAGGGCAGCCGGGTTTCGATCACTTCGAGGACGATGGCCGAAAGCGACCAGAGCAGTACGGCCGAGCCGAAGGGCTGGCCCGAGAACAGGTCGTCGAACAGGCCGAGCGGCAGGCCGGCCCAGATCGGGAGCAGGCCGGGTCGCAGCTGCTGCCAGGAAATGAAGAACAGGAAGCCGAGCGGTGGCAGGACCGGAGCCGAGGCGATCATCGCCCAGCCCGGCACCAGCGATGCCAGCATGATCGAGATCCAGGGCAGGGTCAGCGCCACCAGGGGCGAAGGAGCGCGATTGATACGCGGACCGGTCGCAGCGCTGCGTCGCGGTCCCATCATTCGGCGAACGTCTCGCTGTTTTCCCGGGCCGGGGGCGGAGGCTTGGGCGTCCAGACCTTCTCGACCATGACGTAGTCCGTGTCCGACGGATTGCTGAGCACGCGCGCGACCGCACCGTCGCGCACGATCTCTGTCAGGATCGCCATCGGCGTTCCGGGGCGATAGAGGCCGCCAGAGCCCGATGTGACCATGACATCGCCCTTCTTGAGCGGGTTGATGCCAAGGTTGATCAGGCGGATGCGCAAGGTGCCGTCGCCGTTGCCCTGCGCAAAGGCGGGAACGCCGTCGGTAGAGCGGCGGACCGGCACGAGGCTTTCGGTGTCGGTGATGAGCAGGACCCGCGAGGTCGACGCGCCGACTTCGAGGATGCGCCCGACGAGGCCCAGCTTCGAGCGGATCGGCATGCCCTTGGTCAGGCCCTTGTCGCGTCCGGCATCGAGCGTGGCATAGCGCCGCGTGCTGCCGCTGGTCGAACTGGTCAGGCGCGCGGTGGCGACCGCGCCTTCGTCCGATCGCGTCAGGTCCAGCAGCTGCTTGAGGCGCCTGTTCTCGGCGCGGATGGCATCGGCCTCGACAAGGCGCACCTTGGCCTCGGCCAGCTCGCGTTCGAGACGAGCGTGCTCACTGCCGAACTTGAAGAAGCCGGCGATATCGCTGAAGACGGTCTTCGATACCGTGCGTCCCGCAGCCGTTGCCTTCGCCGCCGGTTCGGTGACGTCTGCAGCCGCGCCGCGCAGGCCCGAGAAAGCGCCGGGATTGGCGATGGAGATGACGACGAGTCCCAATCCCACCACGGCGCCGATCGCACCTGCGATGTAGCTGAGGAACGTCGAGTATTGCGCTCTGCGGGAAAAGCCGGAGCGCCGGTTTGCTGGCGGCGCCATGCGCCTTGCACTCCTTCATCGAACGGCCCCGCATCGTGCGCCGGGGCCGCCCGCTTGCGACAGATCAGGCGGACATCAGTACGCCGCGGTAGATCGGGTCTTCCATCGCGCGGCCGGTGCCGAGTGCGACGCAGGACAGCGGATCCTCGGCGACGCTGACAGGCAGGCCGGTTTCCTCGCGAAGGTAGTCGTCGAGTCCCTGGATCAGCGCGCCGCCGCCGGTCAGGACGATGCCCTGGTCGACGATGTCGGCTGCCAGTTCGGGGGCGGTATTCTCAAGCGCGATGCGCACGCCCTCGATGATTGCACCGATCGGTTCGGCCAGCGCTTCGGCCACGTTGGCCTGGCTGATCGTGATTTCCTTGGGCACGCCGTTGACGAGGTCGCGGCCCTTGATGTGGATGGTTTCGCCGATGCCGTCTTCGGGCGTGATGGCGATGCCGTAATCCTTCTTGATGCGCTCTGCCGTGGCGTCGCCGATCAGCAGGTTATGGTGACGACGCACATAGGAGACGATCGATTCGTCCATCTTGTCTCCGCCGACGCGCACCGAAGTGGTGTAGGCGAGGCCGCGCAGCGAAAGGACGGCGACTTCGGTGGTGCCGCCGCCAATGTCGACGACCATCGAGCCGACCGGCTCGGTCACCGGCATGTCGGCGCCGATGGCTGCGGCCATCGGCTCGAGAATCAGGTAGACTTGGCTGGCGCCGGCATTCGAGGCCGCGTCGCGAATCGCGCGGCGTTCGACCGAGGTTGAGCCCGAGGGAACGCAGATCACGATTTCCGGATAGCGGAACAGGTTCTTCTTGCCATGCACCTTGCGGATGAAGTGCTTGATCATCTCTTCCGCGATTTCGATGTCGGCGATGACGCCGTCGCGCAAGGGACGGATGGCCTCGATGTTGTCGGGAGTCTTGCCCATCATCATCTTGGCGTCATCGCCCACGGCCTTGACCTTCTTGACGCCGTTGAGCGTCTCGATGGCCACGACCGACGGTTCGTTCAGCACGATTCCACGGTCCTGTACGTAGACGAGCGTATTGGCGGTCCCGAGGTCGATCGCCATATTCTGGGAGCCGAGTTTGAAGAATCGCGAGAAGGGCGAGGCCATCAGTTATCCGTCGTTTTTCCAGTCATTTGTCGATCACTGCTGGGATCGGATGACAGGCTTGTTGGCATGGAAGGTGGTCCCTTAACCCATCGATTCGGGAAACGCCAAAATTTTGTGTCGAATTGTAGTGGGATTCTTTGGGCGTCCGTCTCGAATTGACAGCGTTTCACCGCTAGAAATGGCCCATGCCCACAATTCGCCGCCTGCCCGAACATCTCGTCAACCGGATTGCGGCGGGTGAAGTTGTCGAACGACCGGCCTCTGCGCTCAAGGAACTCGTTGAAAACGCTATAGATGCCGGCTCCAGCCAGGTGACCGTGCGGATCGCGTCGGGCGGGCTCGACATGATCGAAGTCACCGATGACGGGTGCGGGATGCGGCCCGACGAAATCGCCCTGGCGCTCGAACGCCACGCGACCTCGAAATTGCCGGACGAGCATATCGAGCAGGTTTCGACTCTGGGATTTCGCGGCGAGGCGCTTCCCTCGATCGGGTCGGTGGCCCGATTGACGATAGAGAGTCGCCCGCGCGCCGCCGCCGAGGGCTGGAAGCGAATCGTCGATCACGGCGAAGTCGCCGCCGACGGTCCGGCCGCGCTGCCGCCCGGTACCCGGATCAGGGTGGAAAACCTCTTCGGCAAGGTTCCCGCGCGCCGCAAGTTCCTGCGCACCCCGCGTTCCGAATATGCCGCCTGCCAGGACGTCGTGCGCCGCCTGGCGATGGCCCGGCCAGATGTCGGCTTCGTGATGGAGCATGACGGCAGGCGCGTGGTCGCGGTGCAGCCTCGCGAGGAACTGGCTTCGCGCGTCGCCCGCCTGGTCGCCCGTGAACTGGCCGATGACGGCGTGGTGATCGAGGCCGAGCGCGGAACCGCCAGGCTTACCGGCGTCGCCGGGCTGCCCACCTTCAATCGCGGCGTTGCCGATCACCAGTACCTTTTCGTCAATGGCAGGCCGGTGAAGGACCGCCTGCTGGTCGGCGCGGTACGCGGCGCCTATTCGGACATGCTGGCGCGCGACCGTCACGCGGTACTCGCCCTGTTCCTCGAGATTCCGCCCGAGGAGGTCGACGTCAACGTCCATCCCGCCAAGACCGAAGTGCGCTTTCGCGATCCCGCCTTCGTGCGCGGTTTCCTCGTCGGGGCCCTGCGCCATGCGCTTGAGGGGGCGGGACAAAAGAGCGCGCAGCCGCCATCGGCATCGGCAATGGGCAACTGGCAGGTCGAGCCGACCGCACCCGCAGCCCCGGAGCCGGCTCCCGCTCTCGGCTCGCTCTTTGCCCGGCAATATTCCGCGCCGCGCACCGGCTTTTCCGGATCGCGCCTGTCCGAGGCGGGCACGGCCTGGAAATCCTACGAGGCCGAGGTCATGGCACCGCCTGCCGCCCGCGCCGAGCAGGTCGGCGATGAGCCCGACGAGGCGCTGCACTTCCCACTCGGTGTGGCACGCGGACAGGTCGCCGGGACCTACATCGTGGCCGAGGCACAAGACGGGCTGGTCATCGTCGACCAGCACGCCGCGCATGAACGACTGGTGCTGGAGCGGCTCAAGGCGGCAGGGGCGGAGGATGCCATGGTGCGCAGCCAGGCGCTGTTGCTTCCCGAAGTCGTCGAACTGGAAGAAGTCGCCTGCGATGCGCTGGAGGACAGGATCGACGACATGGCCCGCTTCGGCCTTGTGCTGGAGCGATTCGGCCCGGCGGCCATGCTGGTGCGCGCAGTCCCCTCGGTGCTTGGCAAGACCGACGTCCAGGGCCTGCTGCGCGATCTGGCCGACGACCTTGCAAAGAACGGCGATGCGCTGCTGCTGGGCGAAAAGCTCGATCTCGTGCTGGCGACGATGGCCTGCCACGGTTCGGTCCGCGCGGGCCGTTCGCTGACGGTCGCGGAAATGAACGCCCTGCTGCGCGAGATGGAACGCACGCCGCGCTCGGGCCAATGCAACCATGGACGCCCTACGTGGGTTAAGCTTGCTCATCAGGATATCGAGAAGCTGTTCGGACGAAAGTGATGCGCAAGACATTGGCTGTTCTGGTTTTCCTCTCGCTCCTCGCCGGTTGCGAGGAGAAGGATCCACAAGAGGAAGCCGCGCAGGACGCCAAGGACATCGCCATGGTCGAGCGCATGAGCCGCGAGCCGTTCAAGCCCATCATTCCCGATGCGATTACCTCGGTCGATATCGATCGCTATGGCCTCGATCGACCGGGCTGTTTCTTCCGCAAGACTGAGAAAGTCGGGAGCGCAGGCAGCGCGGACGACAAGCCGGATCCGATCTTCTTTGGTGACAGCGTCGACGGTTTCCTGCGTATCAAGGGCGATCTCAAGCGCTTTGCGGCCAAGACGCAGAGTGCGGAACTGCCCGGCGGTGCGCGTGCGACGTACATCGGGTTGTCGAGCTGGCTGGACATCGTCCGGCTGCCCGACTCGGGAACCGGAGCGGACGGGAATGTCTGGCCGGCCCGCCTGATCCTGCACGATTCGCAGGAACGGGTGGCCTTCATGGCAGACGGCACGGTTGACTGCAGCGCCTGACCGCGCGGTTTTCCCGGCGCCGCGGCGGGGATCAGATCCCCGAAGACACGGCTTTTGCGAACATCCAGAGGCCCATCCCGATCATGAACAGGTTCTCCGTGAGCGAAACGAAGCCGAGCGGGACATTGCCCGAACCGCCGACGCACGCGCACTTGAGTTCGCGCTTCTGGACATAGACCGCGTAATAGACCGAGGCTGCGCCAACCGAGCCGATGAACAGGGCGATGGGAATGGAAATCCACGGCAGCACCTGCGCCGTCATCAGTGCGCCTGCCACCCATTCGAGCACGGGGTAGGCATAGGCATAGGGTACCCAGCGCCGCGCCAGCAGGTCATAGCCTAGGAACATCGTCGAGAATTGCTCGACATCCTGCAGCTTGAGCATGGCCAGCAGCATCATCGAGATCGACACGAACCATTCCATCGGCAGGACTGCCAGGACCGTTCCGAGCGAGGCCCAGCTTGCAGCAAGTGCCAGCACGGCGGCCGTGGCAAAGATCGCGATGACCGGCTTGTAGCTCTTTTCGTCGGGATCGCGGACCTTTTCCCCGAAGAACTTGCGCAGGTCCTGGTAGCCGCCGATGCGTTGTCCGGCGATGAAGGTCTGCGGCGTCGTCTCGACGTCATGCCGGGCCTTGAACGCATCGGTTTGCTCGCGCGTCTCGAGCCATCGGTCGTCGATCCGGTAGCCATGTTTTTCGAGCAGATGCTTGGACTTCAGCCCGAAGGGGCAGATGTGCTTCTCCATCACCATGCGATAGAGAACGGCGGACTTGTTGGGATCGATCATGGCTGTGCAGTTTCGTCTGGAATTTCAGGTGAACTTGGCTCTTGCGGCCTCGAAACGGCGTCCCGGGTCGGGGATGATGCGGTACCGCGCGACGATCATGCTGAAGACGCCGAAAAGGATCAGGCCGGCGGCTACCGCAAGGTAAAGCGGCGCAATATCGCGCAGGTCGGTTATGGCATCGCCGAGCGATAGCGCCTCGCGGCTGCTTTCCAGCCAGCCCGAGCGGATCAGCGACCAGCCCATGACAAGGAAGACGAGACCTCGGGTGAAATAGCCGGCACGGCCCAGCCAGCAGGTGTAGCCCGGCGCGCGGGCCGATACCCGCTTCATGAAGCCGAGGGTAATAGCTTCCTTGACCTGGAACAGTGCCGCCGCGACCAGGCCGACGCCGACCACGCCAAGGGCCACGCCGCCAAGGTCGTATGTGAGGGCGGTCGCGGCCATGTCCTGCGTGCGGCTGTCCGCGTGGGCCTTGCTTCCCATCGCGAAGCGGAGCGCGGTCCACGACAAGCCGAGGTAGATCGCAAAGCTGCACATGTGGCCGACGCGCACGGCAATGCCCTTTGCATCGCTACCGTGGCGTTCGGTGTCGAGCACCGCGGTCGAAAGCCGGAAAAGGGCATAGCCGATAAGGCCGAGGGCGGAGATGAACAGGACGGCAGTGCCGCCGGGGATCTCGTGGATATATTCCATCGCCCCGGCCTGGCCCTGCTTCACGGCCGAAGAGCCCGCCGAGGATATGGC
The DNA here is from genome assembly GCF_000253255.1 of Novosphingobium sp. PP1Y. Lineage (NCBI taxonomy): Bacteria > Pseudomonadati > Pseudomonadota > Alphaproteobacteria > Sphingomonadales > Sphingomonadaceae > Novosphingobium > Novosphingobium sp. PP1Y. The sequence goes on from NC_015580.1 coordinate 2,643,400, forward strand.
GAGATAGCCGAGCAGGGCATAGACCAGCCCCCGCGCGAAGTAGCCCAGCCTTGCCAGCCAGACGAGTTTTTCAGATTTGTCGACCATTCCCGGTGCGCTCCTGTCGCCCTCGCAACAGCAACGCACCGGATGGACAATGGTGCCCCTTTGCGGGGCGAACCGTGCTCAGACGTTGAACTTGAAGTGCATTACGTCGCCGTCATGCACGACGTATTCCTTGCCTTCCTGGCGCAGTTTGCCGGATTCCTTGGCGCCGCTTTCACCATTGCATGCGACGTAGTCGTCATAGGCGATGGTTTCGGCGCGGATGAAGCCGCGCTGCATGTCGGAGTGGATCTCGCCCGCGGCCTCGGGAGCCTTGGCGCCCTTGTGCACGGTCCATGCGCGTGCTTCCTTGGGGCCGACGGTGAAGAAGGTGAGCAGGTCGAGCAGTTCGTAGCCGGCGCGAATGATGCGCGCGAGGCCGGTTTCGTGCAGGCCCATTTCCTCGAGGAAGACCATGCGCTCGTCCACTTCCATGCCCACGAGTTCGGCCTCGATGGCGGCAGAGACGATGACCGCGGTGGCATTCTCGGCGGCGGCTTTCTCGAAGACGCGCTGCGAGAACGCGTTGCCTTCGGCTGCCGATTCCTCTTCGACGTTGCAGACGTAAAGGACGGGCTTTGCGGTCAGCAACTGGGCCTGCCGGAAGACGCGGGCTTCCTCGTCGTCCTTGGGCTGGGTGAGGCGCGCAGGCTTGCCTTCGCGCAGCAGTTCGAGCGCCTGGCCGAGAACCGAAGCGGCAATCTTCGATTCCTTGTCGCCGCCGGTGGCGCGCTTTTGTGCGGCAGGAACGCGCTTCTCGAGGCTCTCGAGATCCGAAAGCAGGAGTTCGGTTTCGACAGTTTCGGCATCGGCCAGCGGATCGACCTTGTTGTCGACGTGCTGGATGTCGTCGTTCTCGAAGCAGCGCAGGACATGGATGATCGCGTCGACTTCGCGGATGTTGCCGAGGAACTGGTTGCCCAGGCCTTCACCCTTGGATGCGCCGCGCACAAGCCCGGCAATGTCGACGAAGGAAAGCTGGGTCGGGATGATCTTGGCCGAACCGGCAATCGCGGCCAGCTTGTCGAGGCGCGGGTCGGGCACGCCGACCTGGCCGACATTGGGCTCGATGGTGCAGAAGGGATAATTGGCTGCCTGAGCGGCCTGCGTCTCTGTGAGCGCATTGAACAAGGTCGACTTGCCGACATTGGGCAGGCCCACGATCCCGCAACGGAAACCCATGTGTTACTCCGAATGAAAATTTCGCCGCCCATAGCGGTCAGGATCGGTCTTGACCAGTTTCACCTAATCTTCACCCCCCGCGACTATCGCTGCCGGGCATGAAACATGCGATCCGTCTGACCCTGCCGCTGGCCGCCGCCCTCCTCCTCGCCGGTTGCGGTGCAAGCCCGGAAGAGCGCCTGACCCGGGCCGAGCAGGCTTATGCCGCACACAACTATTCGGCTGCGCGCGTCGATCTCGCCAGTGTCATCCAGGAAGCGCCGGAAAACGCCAGGGCGCTGGAATTGCTGGCACGTACCTACATTGACCTGGCGGACCCGGTGTCTGCCGGCAGCATGCTCGAACGTCTGGGCAGGCTGGGCAAGCTGCCCGCCGATGCAGGGGTATTGCAGGGCAATGTCGACCTGATGCTGGGCCATTACGACCAGGCACTTGCCGCGGTCGACGGCGATGGTTCGGCGCAGGCCTACAGGGTGAGGGCGCTTGCGCATATCGGGGCCGGCGATACCGCCAAGGCTGCCCAGGCTTTCGCGGCCGGAGAGAAGGCACCGGGAAGCAAGGGGCGCCTGCTGGCCGACTACGCCAGCTTCCAGCTCGACAGCGGCAACGAGGCGGAGGCGCGGCGGCTTGCCGCTCTCGCTGCGCTGGAGAAGCCGCGCCCGCTCAATTCCTACCTTACCAGCGCCGACCTGCTGGCGACCGACAACAACCTCGACAAGGCACTCACCGTCTTCGAAGCCGGGCTCAAGGCCTATCCCGAAAGCCGCGCGGCCCTGCTCGGCAAGATCAGGGTGCTCGATGCGCTGGGCAAGAACGAGGCGGTCAGGCCGCTTGTCGCCAAGGCGCTGGCCGACAACCCTGGCGATCTCGACCTTGCCTACTTCGATGCCCGGCTCGATGCGCTCGCCGGCAAGTGGCGTTCGGTTCGGGACAAGCTGCAGCCGCGCGAAAGCGTGCTTGAGCAGCAACCGCAGGCCAATGCGCTCTACGCCAAGGCGCTGCTCGAACTGGGGCAGGGCGAGCAGGCGAGGGCGCGGCTGACGTCGCAGTTGCTGCGCGAGCCGGACAACCGGCAGGTCCGCCTGCTGCTCGGCCAGGCGGAGCTTGCGCTGGGCGATGCATCCGATGCGGTGGAGACGCTCGAGCCTTTCGCCGGCCTGACGGATGCGACGAACGAGGAACTCGCATCGCTTGCCAAGGCCTACAAGGCGGCCGGTCGGTCCGATGCGGCTGTGTAGATGCAAAAGTTCAACCATGCGCCGGTCAAAAGGCAACTCATCCGGGCTGGCAGGAGCTGAATGCAGGTAAGGCTCCTCCCGCAGATCGCAGAAGGAGCCTTATCGGGACACCTCGGGGAGCTAGGCCGAGGTCGGATGGACTGCCGGGCAGGCCATGGCGTGATGGGCTGTGCCATGGTGCGAACGCGTGCGTGAGAACGCTGGGCCGGAAAGTCCAAAACCGGGAGTTGCGATCCTGGCGAAAGCCGTGGCCGGTCTTCCGCCTGAGGATCGCTGGCTAAAGGTCAGCGCTTGCCCGATTCCCCGAATCAGGCGATCTGCGCGGACAGTCTGAGTTTAGCGATAGACGCGGCGGCGGCGCGCATAGGCCATGCCGATGAGGCCGAGGCCAAGGATGCCGACCATGCCGGGTTCCGGCACTTCCGAACCGCCCGACGAGGTGGAACCACCCGAGGTCGAAGTCGAACCGCCAGAGCTGGATTCGCAGGTGGAGTGGCCGCAGCCGCAGTAGTGACTGTGCCTCCAACCGCCGGCCATTGCCGGGGTGCTGATGGTCAGCAGGGCGCCGGCTGCGATGGTTGCGGCGAGCAGGGTCTTGCGGATCATGTCAGGATTTCCCGTATTGCAGTTTGACTTGTTGCCTAACTAAGCAATGGCCGTGCCAAATACGGAAAACAGGGATTTTCGATAGTTAATGGCCGCAAGGGGCAGTCGTGCCTGTAAGCTAACTCGACACTATCAATCGATTTCAGGTGTTTAGTTCGCCGCGTAAGGGACGCGGCTGTTCGGGCAGGTGGCTGTTCGGGCAGGTGGCTGTTCGGGCAGGCGGCCGGGCAGGTCGTCCGCGCCGGGCATGCCTCTGTAAGCTAACGGGGGCTCGGTCAGTCCTGCAGGCGCAGCGCGACATCGTTCATGAAGCGCGTGTCGTCGCCCGCGGCAAGCCGGTCGGCTTCTGCGGCAACGGCGCCCAGCATGTCGGAAAGCGGGTCGATCTCGGCCTTGGCGTAGTTGCCAAGGACATAACCGGTGACGCGGTCCTTGTGGCCGGGGTGGCCGATGCCAAGGCGCACGCGGCGAAAATCGGGGCCGAGGTGCTGGGCGATGGAGCGCAGGCCGTTGTGCCCGGCATGGCCGCCGCCTTGCTTCACCTTGACCTTGAAGGGTGCGATGTCGAGCTCATCGTGAAAGACGGTCAGGTCGGACAGGTCGAGCTTGTAGAAGCGCATCGCCTCGCCGACGGAGCGGCCGCTTTCGTTCATGAAGGTGGCGGGCTTGAGCAGGAGGATCTTTTCGCTGCCGATGCGGCCTTCCTGCAGCCAGCCCTGGAACTTCTTCTGGACCGGGCCGAAGCCGTGGACGTCGGCGATCGTGTCGACGGCCATGAACCCGACGTTGTGCCGCTGCATGGCATATTGCGGTCCGGGGTTCCCGAGGCCGACCCAAAGCTGCATCGTCTAACTCCCGACAGCGGAAATGCACACGGCGGAAACGAAAAAGGCCTCTCCCGCGCATCGCGAATTCGCGGCGCGGGAGAGGCCCGGTAATCCGTGGATTACTCGGCTTCGGCTTCCGCCTCGCCTTCGGTCTTGGTCGTGTCGCCTTCTTCGCTCTTCAGAGCCGAGGGCGCAACGATCGTCGCGATGGTGAAGTCGCGGTCGGTGATCGCGCTTTCCGAACCGGCCGGGAGCTTCACGTGGCTGATGTGGATCGATTCGCCCACGTCGAAGCCGGTGACGTCGATCGCGATCTCTTCCGGGATCTTGTCGGCGGCGCAGACCAGCTCGAGCTCGTGACGAACGACGTTGAGAACGCCGCCACGCTTGAGGCCTGGGGCCTTTTCTTCGTTGACGAACGAAACTGGCACGTTGACGTGGACGCTCGCGCCCTTGGCAAGGCGCAGGAAGTCAACGTGAAGCGGACGGTCGGAGACCGGGTGGAAGGCAACGTCCTTGGGCAGGGTGCGCAGCTTCTTGCCGCCGACTTCAACTTCGACGATCGAGTTGAAGAAGTGACCGGTGCCGAGCTGGCGAACCAGCTCCTTAGCCTCGACGTGGATGGCCAGAGGTTCTTCATTGCCACCATAGACAACGGCAGGGACACGGCCATCGCGACGCAGGGCACGGGAGGCTCCCTTGCCAGCCCGTTCACGCGTCTCGGCCGGCAGGTTAAGCGTATCGCTCATAAGGACTTGCCTTTCGAAAACTGGATAGATCGCGGCAATCGGATCGACCATCGACCCGCGCCGTCCCGTCACGCCTCCAGGGATGACCATGACAGGAGGGCGGCCCCTTATCCGTAAAGGGGCGCATTTGCAAGCCGTATCGCGGTTTGCGGCGGCTATTCGACCCGGGTTACGGTATAGCCGCGCGCGGCCAGCATCGCGGGCAGTCCCTGCGGTCCGGCCATATGGGCCGCGCCTACCGCTACGAAAGGCATGTTCCCGGCCTTCATGGCCTCGACGATCCGGTCGGTCCAGCGCCGGTTGCGTCCGGTGAACAGCACTTCGCGCAGCTCCGGGTCCGCAAGAAGGCCCTTTCGCGTTTCCTTCTCGATTGCGGCCATGTCGCCCTTGCGCCAGCTATCGGCAAGGTCGGTGTCCGAACTTGCGGCTTCCTTTATCACGGCGGCGAGCAGGTCGCGCTGTTCGCTCTCCGGCAAGGTGTCGAAAAGGCCGAGCTGTTCTTTCGCGCCTTCCAGCTCCACCACCGGTCGTTCCCCGGCCGCGGCGATCACCGCGCGATCCACCCCGTTGCGCGCCGCATCGTCGTCCGCGCCGCTGCGCGCCAGGGTAAGGGCAGCCGCCCAGGTGTCCATCGCCGCGAAATCGCCGTCGCCGTAGCCGGAGGACTTGAGCAGGGCGGCAAGGGCAGGGCGCTGGGGGGGCGCAATCCTGCTGGAGAGCGGAGGCTGACCTTCGCTTCTGGCAAGGCGGGCGAAAGTGGCGGCAACGTCGGCTTCGTCGGCAAGGTTGGCAACTTCGACCATGACCGTGTCGGCGGTATCGAGCGCGCGGCCCACGGCAGGCGTGCGCCACGCCAGCGGCCTCTCGGCGCTATGGATCGTCCCGAAGAGCCACGCCGTCTCGCCCGAGGAGCCTTCGACCTTCCACAGGGCAGGATCGGCCTTCTGTGGCTGGGGCGAACAGGCCAGCAGCGCCAGCGTCGCAAGCAGGGCAAGCAGCGGGCGCAAGGCGGTTTACTGCAGCCGGGTCGAAGGGACGCCCTGGGCGGCGAGCTGTTCCTGTACGCTGTCCTCGCCGGCAAGGTGACCCGCGCCGACCGCCACGAAGACGGTGCCCGGCTCATCGAGGCGGGCCTTGAGCCACTTGGCCCAGGCCGCATTGCGGTTGGTCAGCAGGACCTGCCGCACGCGCTTGTCGGTTTCGCCCGCATTTAGGATTTCGGCCAGTTCCTCGGCGCGGCCCGCCTTCCATGCCGCGATCAGCTTGGCCAAATCGTCGCGCATGGTCGGCAACTGGTCGAGCACTTCGCCGAGATAGTTCTCCTGCGCGTCGGCGGGCAGGCTGTCGAACAGGTCGATCTGATACGCGGCCGTCTCAAGCGCCTCGCGGGCAAGGCCGTGCTCTTTCGCCAGCGCCTCGATCTGGGATTCGACGCCGTTTTCGGACTTGTATCCCGCCTTCTGCATGGGCAGCGACGAGAGCAGCAGGGCGGCGTACCAGGGTTCGAAGCGGTCGAAGGCATTCACCGGTACGCCAAGATCGGTCATCGCCTTCTCATAGGCGCTGCGCTCTTTCTCCGGCAGGGCTTCGCGCAGCGTCTTGCCGTCGGTGCGCACGGCCTTGGTGAGAAATTCCTTCTGCAGGTCGGCGGGCGAATCGATGATCGCCTCGGTCACCAGCAGCTTGGACGAATTGAACGCCTTGGCGACCGGGCCGCTGTACCAGTCGGTTGCCTCGGGCAGAATGTGGATCGTCCCGAAGAGGTAGATCGTCGTGTCATCGTCCGCGATCTTCCACAGGCCCGGCGTCGCGGGTACCGGCTTCACCGCGACCGGGGCCTGCGGGCTCGTCGCAGCGGCGGCGACCGGGGCATTCGCAGAACCTTCGCCAGGCGTTGCCGGCGCTTCGCGCGCGAGTAGCGAAGTCGCGCCGAACAGTGTGAAAATGCAGGCGGAAATGCCCAGCCGGGCTTTGGTTCTGCTGATGATCATGGGCATGACAGTGGCCGACAATGGACAAACGTGCGATTAACGCAAGCCGCCTTGCCAGTTCCTTCAACAGTGTTTCAATGCACATGGTCGGCATTTCGCATGTCATGGCCTGTTGATTTGGCATCCCCGATCCGCCAAAGGCCGCGCAGCCAAGAAATTGACGGAATCTGCATGCCAACCGCCGCCGAACAGCCGCTCAGCTTCCAGGACATGATCCTGACGCTTCATAATTTCTGGAGCGCGCAGGGCTGCCTGATCCTCCAGCCCTACGACATGCGCATGGGCGCGGGCACCTTTCACCCTGCCACGACGCTGCGCGCACTCGGGCCGGAGCCGTGGAAGGCCGCCTACGTGCAGCCCTCGCGCCGCCCGACCGACGGTCGCTATGGCGAGAACCCGAACCGGCTGCAGCACTACTATCAGTATCAGGTCATCCTGAAGCCGAACCCCGAGAACCTGCAGGAACTCTATCTTGCCAGCCTCGCGGCAATCGGCGTCGATCCGCTCGCGCACGACATCCGTTTCGTCGAGGACGACTGGGAAAGCCCGACGCTGGGCGCCTGGGGCCTGGGCTGGGAAGTCTGGTGCGACGGCATGGAAGTGACGCAGTTCACGTATTTCCAGCAGGTCGGCGGGTTCGACTGCAAGCCGGTCGCCGGTGAGCTGACTTATGGCCTCGAGCGCCTTGCGATGTACATCCAGGGCGTCGACCGCGTCTATGATCTGCGCTTCAACAGCGAGGGCGTAAGCTACGGCGACGTCTTCCTTGCCAATGAGCAGCAGCTGTCGAAGTACAACTTCGAGATCGCCGATACCGATGCGCTGTTCGCAGGTTTCAAGGCGGCCGAGGCGGAATGCATGCGCTGCATCGACGCGCAGATCCCGCTCGCGGCCTACGACCAGGCGATCGAGGCTTCGCACCTGTTCAACCTGTTGCAGGCGCGCGGCGTCATCTCGGTGCAGGAACGCGCCAGCTATATCGGCCGCGTGCGCGATCTCGCCAAGGGCTCGTGCCAGGCCTGGATCGAAAAGAACAAGGACGAGTGGGAAGCCAAGTTCCCCGGGTGGACCGTATGACCGACTTTCTTCTCGAACTGCGCTCCGAGGAAATTCCCGCCCGCATGCAGGCGGGTGCGCGGGCCGATCTCGAAAAGCTCTTCCGCAAGGAAATGCAGGCTGCCGGTGTTGCCGTGGGCGCAGTTACCGTCTGGTCGACGCCCCGCCGCCTCGCGCTGATCGCGCGCGACCTGCCGCTTGCTACCGAAGCGGTGCGCGAAGAGACCAAGGGCCCGGCCGTCACTGCGCCCGAGCAGGCGCTGGAAGGCTTCCTGCGCAAGACCGGGCTGACCAGGGACCAGCTCGAAGTCCGCGACGTCAAGGGCAAGGACACGTACTTCGCGATCGTCGAAAAGCCGGGCCGCGCGGTCAGCGTGGTTCTGGCCGAGGCCATTCCGGCCATCGTGCGTGCATTCCCCTGGCCCAAGTCGCAGCGCTGGGGCGCGGCCTCGATTTCTACCGAATCCCTGCGCTGGGTGCGCCCGCTCTCGGGCATCGTGGCGATCCTGGGAGAGGACCTTGTCGAATGCGAGGTAGGCGGTATCCGCTCGGCCTATACGACCAAGGGCCACCGGTTCCACCACCCTGACGAGATCACCATCGGCGGCGCCAACGACTACGCCGACAAGCTGCGCGCCTGCCACGTCATCGTCGACCATGAGGAACGCCAGGACCTCGTCCGTACCAAGGCGCGCGAAGCGGCTGAAGCTGCCGGCCTGACGCTGGTCGAGGACGAAGGCCTGGTGATCGAGAATGCCGGCCTCACCGAATGGCCGGTGCCGCTGCTCGGCCGTTTCGACGAGGATTTCCTCGAGGTTCCGCCCGAGACCATCCAGCTCACCGCGCGCGTCAACCAGAAGTACTTCGTGTGCGAGAAGGACGGCCAGCTTGCCGATGCCTTCGTCTGCACGGCCAACATCGTCGCCAGCGACGGCGGTGAGGGCATCGTTGCGGGCAACCGCAAGGTCCTTGCCGCGCGCCTGTCCGACGCCCGCTTCTTCTGGGAGCAGGACCGCAAGACGCCGTTGTCGCAGCACGCGAAGAAGCTGGAACGCATCACCTTCCACGAGAAGCTGGGCACTGTCGCCGACAAGGTCGAGCGCGTCGCCAAGCTGGCGCAATGGTTGGCGAGCGAAGGTATCGTTCCCGGGTGCGATCCTGCACAGGCGCGCCAGGCCGCCGAACTGTGCAAGGCCGACCTCGTCACCGAAATGGTCGGTGAATTCCCTGAGCTTCAGGGCCTCATGGGCGGATACTATGCCCGCGCCGAGGGGCTGCCCGACGCCGTGGCCGATGCCATCCGCGATCACTACAAGCCCGTGGGTGCCGGCGACGACGTGCCGACTGCCCCGGTGACCGTGGCGCTGGCGCTGGCCGACAAGCTCGATACGCTCGCGTCTTTCTTCGAAATTAATGAGAAACCAACTGGTTCGAAAGATCCATTTGCGCTGAGAAGAGCGGCGCTTGGCGTAATTCGTCTAATTTCGGAGAACGGCTTGAAATTTCCTCTTCTGCGAGGATTTGATTTTGCCCTTCCAGAGATAAGAAGAGATTCTGGAAACTTCACTGATAACTCGCGGAAGAATTTAGCTAAGAAGGGCATGGATAAAGGCATGCACCTTGTCATGGGAAATACGCCATCGATTGTGGTGTATAAGCGCTTTGGGGGTTCAGAAGACAAGTACAGCCAAGTCGCGATTGAGTTGCTCGACTTCTTCGCCGACCGTCTCAAGGTCCAGCAGAAGGAAGCGGGCGTCCGCCACGACCTGATCGACGCGGTCTTTGCGCTGGGCGGCGAGGACGATCTCGTCCGCCTGCTCGCCCGCGTCCACGCCCTGCAGGCATTCGTCGAGACCGAGGACGGCACCAACCTGCTCGCCGGGTACAAGCGTGCGGCCAACATCCTCAAGAAGGAGGATTGGAGCGGACAGGACGACGGAATCGAGCATACCGGCGACGAAGACCCGCTTGAAAATGTCGACGATCCCGACATGCAGGCTGTCTATGCGGCCGAACTTGCCGAGCAGGCGGCGCACAAGGGGCTTTCCTACACGCCCGAAAAGGCAGAAAAAGCGCTGATCGACGCGCTCGACAGCGCCGAGCCGAAAGCGGCGGCTGCGGTTGCCGCAGAGGACTTCGCAAGCGCCATGGCGGCGCTGGCCTCCTTGCGCCAACCGATCGATGCATTCTTCGATGAGGTGACTGTGAACGATCCCGATCCCAGCAAGAGAACGGCACGTCTCGCGCTGCTTGATCGTTTCCGTGCTGCAGTGCACAATGTGGCGGATTTCTCGAAGGTCGAAGGGTAGGCATTTCAACCCGTTTTGACCGTGTAAACTGTGTAAACCAGAACAGGAAAGTCAGGGGACAGATGAGCAGGCAGGTCTATACCTTCGGTGGTGGCGTGAAGCACGATGACCCGCGTTCGCGCGACAAGGTCATCACCGGCGGCAAGGGCGCGAACCTTGCGGAGATGGCCGGTATCGGCCTGCCGGTGCCTCCCGGTTTCACGATCACCACTGAGGAATGCGTCAAGTATCTGGCCGAAGGCGGCGATTTCTCCGACGCCCTGCGCGCCGACGTTGCCGAGGCCCTGACCCACATCGAGAAGACGGTGGGCAAGGACTTCGGCTCGGCTGCCGATCCGCTGCTCGTTTCGGTCCGTTCCGGCGCCCGCGTTTCGATGCCGGGCATGATGGACACGGTCCTCAACCTCGGCCTCAACGATGACACGGTGGAGGGCCTGTCCGCCACTTCGGGCGACGAACGCTTCGCCTGGGACAGCTACCGCCGCTTCATCCAGATGTATTCCGACGTCGTCCTGGGCGTCGAGCACCACCTCTTCGAGGAAGCGCTCGAGATCGCCAAGGAAGACAACGGCTATCTCAACGACGTCGAGATGACCGCCGACAACTGGCGCGCCATCGTCAGGCAGTACAAGGGCATCGTCGAGAGCGAGCTTGGCCACGCCTTCCCGCAGGACGTCAACGAGCAGCTCTGGGGCGCCATCCGCGCCGTGTTCGATTCCTGGGATTCGGACCGCGCCAAGGTCTATCGCCGCCTGAACGACATTCCCGGCGACTGGGGCACGGCGGTCAACGTCCAGGCCATGGTCTTCGGCAACATGGGCGAAACGTCGGCCACCGGCGTTGCCTTCACCCGCGACCCGGCGACCGGCGAGAAGGCCTACTACGGCGAATGGCTGGTCAATGCGCAGGGCGAGGACGTCGTCGCCGGCATCCGCACGCCGCAGTACCTGACCAAGGCCGCCCGGGAGCGCGCCGGGGCCAAGCCGCTGTCGATGGAAGAGGCGATGCCCGAAGCCTACGGCGAGCTCGCCGCGGTCTTCGAGCTGCTCGAAAAGCACTACCGCGACATGCAGGACATCGAGTTCACCGTCGAGCGCGGCAAGCTGTGGATGCTTCAGACCCGTTCGGGCAAGCGCACTGCCAAGGCTGCGCTGAAGATGGCGGTCGACATGGTCGGCGAGGGCCTGATCGACGAGCCGACCGCGATCAGGCGCGTCGATCCGATGGCGCTCGACCAGCTGCTGCACCCCACGCTCGATCCCAAGGCTCCGCGCGACCTGCTGGGCAGGGGCCTCCCCGCCTCGCCGGGCGCGGCTTCGGGTTCGATCGTGCTCGATGCCGATACGGCCGAGAAGCGCGCGGAAATGGGCGAGGCGGTCATCCTCGTGCGTGTCGAGACCTCGCCTGAGGACATTCACGGCATGCACGCGGCCAAGGGCATCCTCACCGCACGCGGCGGCATGACCAGCCACGCGGCGGTCGTCGCGCGCGGCATGGGCCGTCCCTGCGTCTCTGGCGCTTCGGGCCTGTCGATCGACATGAAGACCCGCACCCTGCGCATGGGCAACCGTGAGCTGAAGGAAGGCGACATCCTGACGCTCGACGGCGCCAGCGGCGACATCATGGCCGGCGAAGTGCCGACTATCGAACCCGAACTTGCGGGCGACTTCGCTACCCTGATGGAGTGGGCCGACAAGCACCGCCGCATGAAGGTACGCACCAATGCCGAGACCCCGGCCGACTGCAAGATGGCCCGCCAGTTCGGCGCCGAAGGCATCGGCCTGTGCCGCACCGAGCACATGTTCTTCGATGCCGAACGCATTTCGTCCGTGCGCCAGATGATCCTGGCCGAAGACGAAGCCGGTCGCCGCGCCGCGCTGGAAAAGCTGCTGCCCGAACAGCGCGCCGACTTCCACGCGATCTTCGATGTGATGGCCGGTCTTCCGGTTACCATCCGCCTGCTCGACCCGCCGCTCCACGAGTTCCTGCCGCACGGCGAAGAGGAATTCGCCGAGTTGTCCGAGGCCATCGGCATCGGCGTGGCGACGCTCAAGCGCCGGGCCGATGAACTGCACGAGTTCAACCCGATGCTCGGCCATCGCGGTTGCCGTCTCGGCATCACCTTCCCCGAGATCTACGAGATGCAGGCCCGCGCCATCTTCGAGGCTGCCTGCGACGTCGCCGATGCCTCGGGCGATGCGCCCGTGCCTGAAGTGATGATCCCGCTCGTCGCGACCAGGCGCGAGCTGCAGATCCTCAAGAAGGTCGTCGACGATACAGCCGTAAAGGTCTTCGCCGAGAAGGGGCGCACGCTCGAGTACATGGTCGGCACCATGATCGAACTGCCGCGCGCAGCGCTGATGGCCGCCGAGATCGCCGAGGAGGCCAAGTTCTTCTCGTTCGGCACCAACGACCTCACGCAGACGACGCTGGGCGTCAGCCGCGACGATGCCGCGCGTTTCCTCAGCCCCTATGTCGAAAAGGGCATCTATCCGCGCGATCCGTTCGTCAGCCTCGACATCGAGGGCGTCGGCCAGCTCGTGACCATGGGCGCCGAGCGCGGACGCGCCACGCGCGCCGATCTCAAGCTCGGCATCTGCGGCGAACACGGCGGTGACCCGGCCTCGATCGCGTTCTGCGAGAAGACCGGCCTCGATTACGTCAGCGCCTCACCCTATCGCGTGCCGATCGCGCGACTGGCCGCAGCGCAGGCAGCGCTGGCCTGATCTGTCACGTTATCGGGCTGGAAGTCAGCGCTTCCAGCCCGATAACGTCAGGATTTCGAACTTTTCGACCGTGCGCCCGTCCTCGCCGGCGGCGGCGAAAGCCTCACGCGCCCTTTCCAGTGCCTGCTTGCCGAGCGCCGGAGCGTGATCGGCCAGGACATTGCCGCAGCCTTGCGCGCGCAGATCGCCTACGAGCCTGTCAAGGCTGCGGAACGATACCCGGAGCGGGCGCTGGTCGATGACCGGATCGGCGAAAAGCGTGCGTTGCAGCAGTTGTCCCCCCGACCGCACATCGACGGCGGGGTGCATGCGCGCCGCCGGCTGATCGCCGTCTGCCGAAAGCATCACGTCCCGCAAGGTCGGCAGGCAGCCCGCCGAAAGGAAACTCGCAATCATCATGCCGCCGGGCGCCAGCGCCTTGCGGATGTGGATGAGGGCGCCGGGCAGGTCGTTGAGGGTGTCGAGCGTACCGAGGCTCGCGATCAGGTCGAAGCCGTCGAAGGGGAATGGCTGCTCCTCTTCGAAGCCCTCGGCCGGCTCAACCGCGGTGACCTTGACCCCGCGTGCTGCAAGGTTTCGGGCAAGCTCGCCCGTCCAGTCCCCGATGACAAGGGCGCTCGCCGGTTCGAAGCGCAGGAAGTCGAGCCGCTCGATGACGTCTTCGACCATGTCCTCGATCAGGTAACGCGGTGCATCGGGCCGGTTCTGCAGAGCGAGCATGCGGCGGCGGGCCATGCGGCGCCGGGCGGGGGAGAAAATGCGGGGGGGACCTTTGCTTGCCATCTGCGCCCCCTGCCGCGTGTTCGGCCTGCACGCAACCGGTTGTCGCGCCGGACCGATCGGTTAGCATGAGCCGATGTCGCTTTCCCAAGCTCTCGCGCCGCTGGTCGATTTGGTCTTTCCACCACGCTGCCCGCTCTGCGGCGAGGGCATTGCTGCGCAGACGGGCCTGTGTTCACGGTGCTGGTCCGAGCTTGCGATTCCCGGCGAACCCTCCTGCGCCACCTGTTCGCGACCGTTCGCCGATGGCGTGGGTGAGGGCTCTGTCTGCGCGCCGTGCCTTGCCGAGCCCCCGCGCCATGACGGGATCGCTGCGGCCACGCTCTACAACGATGTCTCGCGCAAGTTGGTGCTGTCGCTCAAGCATGGCAATCGCATCTCGCTTGCGCCGATGATGGCCGGATTGATGCTGCCGAAACTGCCGTTCATGGACGATAGCTGGCTGATCGCGCCCGTGCCGCTGCATCGCTGGCGATTGTGGAAGCGCGGTTACAACCAATCGGCAGAGCTTGCGCGCGAGATAGGCAAAGCGACGAAGGCAAGCCATTGCGTGGATCTGCTGGAGCGCAGAAAGGCGACGCCTTCGCTTGGCGGCCTGGGCCGCAGCGCCCGCAAACGTGTGCTGACAGGTGCGATTGGCTTGAACCCGCGCCGCAAAGCTGTGGTGAAGGGGGCTAAGGTCGTTCTGGTAGACGACGTCAGGACCAGCGGGGCGACAAGTGATGCCTGCGTCTCCGCGCTCAAGCGCGCCGGAGCCGGAAAAGTGGTGATCGCCTGCTTCGCGCGGGTGCTGGATGAAGCGCTCGACTTGACCTGACCAGCAGCGGGACCATACGAAAACGCCCGGAGCGGTCAGCTCCGGGCGCCCTCGTGACGAAACTCGTGGACCCCGTTATCCGGTTCAGCGGCGCCCCTGCACGCCGCTTGGTCCGATCCCTCAACTTGGTTCCCTGAACCGTGGCGCTTGTCTGTCAGCGACCTTTGGGTCAGAAGCAGCCCCCCAGCTGCGGAGCTCAAAATCCTACGAAACGCCGATCTTGGAAAGTGCATTTCCGGCAATACGTGGATTTTGACCATCATCTGTGGTTATCGTGCAACATTCACTGCGTTGAACAGGTCGAAAAGGAAATCTACCGCATGTCAGACGTCTCAAGCGCCGAACGCGAATTGGGAACCGCTTTCTTGCCGAAGTTCGATGCGCATGGACTGCTGATTGCCATTGCCGTCGACTCGGTCAGCCGCGAGATACTCATGGTTGCGTACATGGACGAGGAAGCGCTGGCCAAGACCCGCGAAACGGGCCTTGCGCACTTTCATTCGCGCTCACGCGGCAAGCTCTGGCTCAAGGGAGAGACTTCCGGACACTTCCTGCGGGTGCAGGAAATGCGGGTCGATTGCGATCAGGATGCGCTCATGCTGGTGGTCAAGCCGGAGGGCCCGGCTTGCCATACGGGCGCGCGCAGCTGCTTCTACCGCCAACTGGAAGGCGACGAACTGCGCCGCATTGCCGAATGATTCCGGTTTTCCGGGAAGGGCCGATCCTGTTACGGCCCTTCCCGGAAGATCTCGTCAGCCAAGGATCTCGTCGAAGAGGTTGACCATCGCGGCCCAGCTCTGGCGATCGGCGCTGGCATCGTAGCCCAGCGCGTCCATGCCCCGGGAATCGCTCGCCGGCTCGGTAAAGCCGTGCTTGACGCCGCTGTAGGCATGGAAGTGCCAGTTGGCGCCGGCCGCATCCATTTCTTCCCAGAAGCCCATGACCTGATCGCGCGGAACCATCGGGTCGGCATCGCCGTGGCACACCAGAATACGTGCCTTGATCGCGCCCGGCGCGGTGGGGACGCTCGCTCCCAGTGTGCCGTGAAAGCTGACGACGGCCGCGAGGTCCTGTCCGTCACGGGCGGTTTCAAGCGCAGCCTGGCCCCCCATGCAATAACCGATGGCGAACATCGTCAAGTCGCGGGCTTCGGGAAGACCGCGCAGCGCAGAGATCGCGGCGGCGCAGCGCGCGCGGTAATAGGCATTGTCTTCGCGCAGCGCCTTGGCGAGCGGAAAGGAGGCCTCGAAGCTCGCGACCGGTTCGCCGTAAAAGTCGGCAACCATGGCCAGATAGCCCAGTTCTGCGAGCATCTGCGCGCGATGGGCCGTGCCTTCATTGTGGTTGGCGATCGTCGGGAAGACGAGCACCGCAGCGCGCGGCGTGCCCTTAGGGCGGGCAAGCCACCCGGTCAGGTCGACGTCGGCGTGCGAGTAGGAGATGGGCTGCAAGTCACTCATTCGGGGAGAAACTCCGGAACAGACAGGTAGCGCTCGCCTGTGTCGTAATTGAAGCCGAGCACACGGCTGCCGGCAGGAAGGTCCTTCAGCTTCTGGGCGATCGCGGCCAGCGTCGCCCCCGAACTGATGCCCACCAGCATACCCTCGGTCGTGGCGCAGCGGCGCGCCATGTCCTTGGCGTCGGCAGGATCGACCTGGATCGCGCCATCGATCGACTGGGTGTGAAGGTTCGACGGGATGAAGCCCGCGCCGATGCCCTGGATCGGGTGCGGGCCGGGCTGTCCACCGGAAATGACCGGCGAAAGGGTCGGTTCGACCGCATAGGCCTTCATGTCGGGCCACTTGGCCTTGAGCGTCTCGGCGCAGCCGGTGAGGTGGCCGCCGGTGCCCACGCCGGTGATGAGCACGTCGACGGGGGTGTCGGCGAAGTCGGCCAGGATTTCCTGGGCCGTCGTGCGGACATGGACGTCGACGTTGGCCGGGTTGTCGAACTGCTGGGGCATCCACGCGCCCGGCGTGCTATCGACCAGTTCCTTTGCACGTTCGATCGCGCCCTTCATGCCCTTTTCCTTGGGCGTGAGGTCGAACGTGGCGCCATAGGCCAGCATCAGCCGGCGGCGTTCGATCGACATCGATTCGGGCATGACGAGGATCAGCTTGTAGCCCTTGACCGCGGCAACCATGGCTAGGCCAATGCCGGTGTTGCCCGAAGTCGGCTCGATGATGGTTCCGCCCGGCTTGAGACTGCCGTCGGCCTCTGCAGCCTCGATCATTGCAAGGCCGATGCGGTCCTTGATCGATCCTCCGGGATTGGCGCGCTCCGCCTTCACCCAGACTTCATGGTCCGGGAACAGGCGCGAGAGCCGGATATGCGGCGTATTGCCGATAGTGGCGAGAATGCTGTCAGCCTTCATGCTCATGCTCCCTCTGGCGATAATGTGGCTCGAATGTGCGGGCGTTGCGGATCTCGGGAAAGATCCATGCCCAGATTGCGGTAATGACTATGGCAGCGCCGCCGCCGAAAACAACAGCCCCACTGGCACCGAGCAGTGCAGCAGCCACCCCGGACTGCATTTCCCCCAGCTCATTGGAAGCGGAAACGGCGACGCCGGAAATGGCCGAGACACGGCCCCGCATCTCGTCGGGCGTGTTTAGCTGGATCAGCGAATTGCGAATGAAGACCGAGATCATGTCCGCCGCACCCAGCACGGCCAGAAAGCCCAGTGACAGCCAGTAGTTCCACGAGAGACCGAACGCCACCGTAGCCGCGCCGTAGGCGCCTACCGCAAGCAGCATCTTCACACCGACATTGGTGTTGAAGGGCCGGAATGACAAAAGCAGCGCGACGATGGCTGCTCCGAAGGCAGGCGCGGCCCGCATGGGACCAAGTCCTTCGGGACCAACCTGCAGGATGTCGCGGGCAAAGACCGGCAGCAGCGCGGTAGCCCCGCCGAGGAGGACCGCAAAGAGATCCAGCGTAATGCAGCCGAGCAGGAAACGTTCGTGCCACACGAAGTGGAAGCCATGCATGATCTGGCGCACGGGATGGGTCTTGCGGGCGTGGGCCGAGGGCGGCGGCAGTGTGCGGATCAGCATGATGCTGGCGCTGGCCATGACCATCAGCACCAGCGAGATCCAGTAGGGCAGGTCGCGCTCATGCGCGAAGAGAAACCCGTAGGACGCCGGGCCGACGACGGTGCCGGCCTGCCAGGCGATGGAATTGAGCGCGATGGCCTTCGGGATCAGTTCGGACGGCACGATGTTGGGCGCAATGGCGCTCAGCGCAGGACTTACGAAGACGCGGGCGCTCCCGTGCAGTGCCGCGAAGAAGAACAGCAGCGGCAGGCTGTGAATCTCGAACATGGTTGTCACGGCAAGCCCACCGGCGATGATCATGTCGACGCACATTGCGGCAGCGGCGACCTTTCGCCTGTCGAACATGTCGGCAACCACGCCCGCAACTGGCGTCAGCAGGAACAGCGGCACGAACTGCACCAGGCCGAGGATGCCGAGCTGCAGCGATGCCTGCGGAATTGACATGCCGTATTCGGCGCGCGCAACATCGTAGAGTTGGTAGCCGATGATGACGACCATGCCGGTCGTGGCGACAACCGCCATGAACCGGGCGAACCAGAACTTGCGGAAGTCAGCGATGCGAAGGGGGGACGACGGTGTGCTCACGCGGGCACCTGTGGCACTGCCGCCGCCCCTTGCCAAGTCGCTCCTTTAAATGTCTCTTACAGCGAGAATTTTGCCGTCAGGCGGATGTCCCGGCCGGCGATCGGCACGAAGTCGCGCGTCTCCGATGCCGCGAGGCGTCCGGTGACGCCGAACAGGTTGTCCGCCGAGAGGATCAGCGAGACCGGGCCATCCTCGCCCATCGGACGCCAGGTGGCGCTGGCATTGACGAGAGTGAAGGCACTGGTGGGGTTTTCGTTGTCAGCGACACGGTCCTGCCTAGCGTTCCACTCGACCTCTGAGCGAAGGGAGAGCACGGAGGAACCGAATTCAAGACCACCGCGCACGCGCAGCGGCGGGATGCGAGGTACCGGCCCGATGTCGGCGAGGCGCGCGTGGGTGTAATCCACCCCGGTATCCAATTTCAGGGAATTGTTCATACCCCAGCGCAGGAAAGTCACTTCGCCTTCGGCCTCGACGCCGCGGAAGCGGGCAGGGGCCTGGAGGTATTGATAGACGGGGAAATCCTCGATGATCTCGCCTGTCGGGGCGGCAGTGATGAAATTGGCGAAGTTCGTGCCGAAGGCCGTGACCGAAGCGTTGAAATCGCCACCGCTGTAGCGAACCCCCGCCTCGATGCCGTCGCTGCGCTCGACGGTGAAGCCGGGATTGCCCCGTTCATAGGACTGGGTGGCATCGTGCATGCCGTCGACGAAAAGCTCCTCGGCAGACGGAGCGCGTTCGCCGTGCGCGTAATTGACCGAGACGGTCATGTTCTCGATCGGGTGCCAGGCGATGCCCGCAACACCCGAGTATTGTGAAAAGTTGCGCTTCTCGTTCGTCGGAATGGTGCGGATGCGCGTGTTCTCGTAGCGCAGTGCGCCTTCCAGGTCGAAAGCACCCAGTTCGATGTGCTGCAGGGTGAAGACGGCGAAGCGATCGGTCTGGTTGTCCGGCAGAAGCAGTTCGTCGCCGCTGATGTCGAGCCGTTTGGACGAGTATTGTACGCCGCTGCTGCCGCTCCAGATGCCGCGCCGCGCCTGGTCGGCCTGCGCGCGTACTTCCAGCCCCTTGCTGTGGAACTGGGTGCCGATATTGCCGTCCTCGACTTCGGCGTGCTCATAGTCACCATAGGCCCCGCGCAGTTCCAGACGCTTGAGGAAGCCTTCAAGGTTCAGCCCGGCGCGAAGGTCGACACGGGTCTGCCGCAGGGAGATGGAGGTCTCTCCCGGATCGGTCGAAGGGCGCGGCGGGATGCCGTAGTCCGTGGCCAGTCGTTCGACCGAGACGCCGATGTCGCCGCCTTCGTCGATGAAGGCGATGCCCGCCCCCAGGGTCCAGCCCTTGGCCCAGCTGTTGGGGATACGCCCCTTGCGGTTGGCCTGCGCCGTCAGGCGTGCCGCGCCTTCGGCGTCGCCGTCTGCCGCAAGGTCGTCTGCCTGCGTCAACGTTTGCGCACGCAGCTCCGGCGACAGGATGTAGCCGCCGACGCGAAGGTCGTTGGCGTGGTTGTACGAGGCGTCGAAGTGGGTGACGACTCGCGGATCGAGCCGGACGTCGGCGGCAACACCTCCGTTCACACCATCGGCTGCCGTGCCGTATGAGCCCAGTGCATCGAGGGTGATGAGCTTGTCCGGGACCCGGCGGGGAATGCGCTTGTCGGTGGCGTTGACCGCACCGCCAGCCGGATCGCTGGCATAAAGCAGGACGCGCGGGCCGTGCAGGACTTCGACCCTGTCGACGTTGAGAGTGTCGAGCGAGACGGCATGGTCCGCCGAAACGGAGGATGCGTCGAGCGAACCGAGGCCGTCGAGCAGTACCTGCACGCGCGGACCGTCGAAGCCGCGCAGGATCGGGCGCGATACGCCGGGCGCGAAGCCGCTGCTCGATACGCCGGGAAGGCTGGCCAGCATCTGCCCGATCTGCGGCGCAAGATTGCGGGTGAGCGTCTCGCCCTGAAGTACGACGGGGGCGGAAATGGGGTCGGTGTTCCCGGATATAACACGGCCGGTGACGATGATATCCGGGCCGCTTTCGTTGGCGTGGGTGCTGTCGTCTGCCGGACTGACCGACTGGGGAGCTGCGGTTTCGGCAAAGGTGGGAGCGGCGATGAAGGGAAGGGCCGCGGTGGCAAGGAAGCTGGCGTGAAGCAGCCTGGCGATTCGGGGGGAGGAGAAGTTGCTCATGTTTGTTGCTTAATTGTAATGTTATATTATATCAACATGCGATAGCAGTCGGTGAAGATATAATGACACGCTGCGGCAAGGACCTGCCGCCGGCAGGCGCACTGCATAGCCGGATTGGACACCGCTCATCCAAAACGCGGGATGCGCGGCGGCTCCGGGGTAGCCCGATAGTGCTTCTAGAGGTGTGCCGCGTTGCGGCGCGAAATCAACGGCGGGGACGCAGGCGCGGATTTGGCTGGATTGCATCGACCAGCTTGAGGAAGTCATCCACGCGTATGATTCGTTCGAACTGAAAGCCTGCGCGGCCTTCGTGCGACCAGATGAGATGGGCCTCGATCCGGCCGATTACGGGCAAACGCAGTACCACGCGCTCGCCTCGGTCGAGGTTCAGTTCGCCATTGGCCATGAAGCCTTGAGCGGAAACGTTGACGATGTGCAGGCGAACGTCGCCCAGTTGGCGATGTTCGCCGATGACCGAGTGATCCACCGGATGCCGTGCCGCGCGGCGCTTGTCGGTTACGCTGAGCTGTGCTCCGGCACTCATCGTCGTTTTGCCTCAATGTAGTTGTCAAGGCAGACATGATGCATGCAATTGGCAAACAATCCGTAAACCCGGCAAGATTTTGCCGGGTTTACGGCGAGATGCCGAGATTTATACGCCTTTAAGGATGCCGTGCTTCTTCTTGCCGAGGCTGAGCTTGCGGGTTTCTCCGGCAGGCACCGTGATCAGCAGGCCCGGATCGTCCATCGCGGCATCGTCCAGCTTGACTGCTCCTTCGCCGATCTTGCGCTTGGCCTCGCCATTGGAGGCGGTGAAACCCAGCGCCGTGCAGGCCACGCCGAGCCGAATTCCTTCAGCGCTCACTTCTACCGTCGGAAGGTCTTCGCCCAGGCCGCCGCCTGCGAAAGTCTGCGCGGCGGTCGCTTCGGCGGCCCTGGCAGCCTCTTCGCCGCGGCAGAGCCTGGTTGCCTCGTTTGCGAGGATCACCTTGGCATCGTTGATGGCGCCGCCTTCGAGCGCTTCCAGCCGGGCGATCTCGTCAAGCGGCAGGTCGGTGAACAGGCGCAGGAACTTGCCGACGTCGCGGTCGTCGCAATTGCGCCAGAACTGCCAGTAATCGTAAGAGGAGAGGGCGTCCTCGTTGAGCCAGACCGCGCCCGAGACCGACTTGCCCATCTTCGAGCCATCGGCCTTGGTGATGAGCGGGGTCGTCAATCCAAAGACCTCCTTGCCGTCCATGCGCCGTGCCAGTTCCACGCCATTGACGATGTTGCCCCACTGGTCCGATCCGCCCATCTGCAGGCGCACGCCCATCGTGTCGCTCAGGTGCCGGAAGTCATAGCCCTGCAGGATCATGTAGTTGAATTCGAGGAACGTCATCGGCTGCTCGCGCTCGAGGCGAAGCTTGACCGAATCGAAGCTGAGCATGCGGTTGACGGTGAAGTGCGTGCCGACCTTCTGCAGCATCTCGATGTAGCCGATCTGGCCCAGCCAGTCGTGATTGTTGACCATGACCGCGTCGGTCGGGCCGTCGCCGAAAGTAAGGAAGCGTTCGAAGGCCGTACGGATCGAGGCGATGTTCGCTTCGATGGCTTCATCCGAGAGCATCTTGCGCACTTCGTCCTTGCCGGTCGGATCGCCGATGCGCGTGGTGCCGCCGCCCATGAGGACCACCGGCTTGTGGCCGGCCTGCTGCAGGCGGCGAAGCAGCATGATCGAGACAAGGTTGCCGACATGGAGCGAGGATGCCGTCGCGTCGAAGCCTACATAGCCCGGCACGACCTGCTTGGAGGCAAGGGCATCGAGGCCCTCGGCGTCGGTCATCTGGTGGATGTAGCCGCGCTCGGCGAGCAGGCGGAGCAGGGAAGAGTTGTAGGTCATGGCCTTACTGTCTGGATGGATGTCTCTTGTTTGGAGCGGGGCGCCTAGCACGCGGCGAGCCTGAAACAAAGCACACAGGCGCACATGTCGCACCGCCAAGGCGCATGATCGCCGGAAACTCGGGATCGGTGGCGAAGCCGATTGCAATTTGCCGGCAGTTCGGCCCTAGTCAAAGCGACCATGACAGACCTTAGATATCATCCCGCTCATCCGCCCGCCCATATCCGAAGCGTGGAGACGCGCTTCATCGGCTTTGATCACGAATGGGTCCGGGTTCGCTGGAAAATCCTCGGTGCGGCAAGGCTTGTCGTTCCGCCTTTCGCGGGCAAGGGAAGGGACGATGGGCTGTGGAACACGACATGTTTCGAGCTGTTCCTGCAGACGCCCGGCGACAAGGCCTATGTCGAACTGAACCTTTCGCCGTCCGAACGCTGGAACGCCTACGATTTCGAAGGCCGCCGCGAAGGCATGGCGGAGCGGCCTATGCCGCGCGAGCCGGAATGTACCATGCGCAAGGGCACGGACATGGCCATCTTCGATGCGGCAATTCCGGCCGCGGGGCTTCCTGCGCGGCCCTGGCATTGCGGGCTGACTGCGGTGCTCGAGGAGGAGGGCGGCGTGAAATCATTCTGGGCCCTGTCCCATGCCAACCCGGATGCGCCGGACTTCCACGATCCGGCTTGCTTCACGTTCGAGGTTGCGGCACCGAGCGTGGCATGAAATTCGGTATCGACCGCCTGCTGGCGGACCCTGAACTGCGCAAGCCGCTGGCCGGCCGCCGCGTCGCGCTCATCGCTCACCCGGCCTCGGTCACTGATCGTCTCGTGCATTCGCTGGACGCGCTGGCGGCCTGTCCCGACATCGCCCTGACGGCCGCCTTCGGTCCGCAGCACGGCCTCAAGGGCGACAAGCAGGACAACATGGTCGAGACCGCGGACGAGCGCGATCCGCTCTACGATATACCGGTGTTCAGCCTCTACGGTGAAGTGCGCCGCCCCAGCGCGGCAATGATGGACACGGCCGATGTCTTCCTGTTCGACCTGCAGGACCTGGGCTGCCGCATCTACACGTTCGTGACGACGCTGCTCTACATGCTTGAGGCCGCGGCGGCACAGGGCAAGAGCGTGTGGGTTCTGGACCGTCCCAATCCCGCTGGCCGTCCGGTTGAGGGCACCACGTTGCTGGCAGGTCAGGAAAGTTTCGTCGGCGCCGGGCCCATGCCGATGCGCCACGGCCTGACCCTGGGCGAAATGGGGCACTGGTTCGTTCGCCAGTTCGGGCTGGACGTCGATTACCGGGTCATCGCGATGGAAGGCTGGGCGCCGTCGCAGGCTTCAGGGTTCGGGTGGCCGGACAGTCGGATCTGGATCAATCCCAGTCCCAACGCGGCCAACCTCAACATGGCCCGGGCCTATGCCGGCACGGTCATGCTCGAAGGCACGACGCTTTCGGAAGGCCGCGGTACGACGCGCCCGCTCGAAGTCCTGTTCGGCGCGCCTGACGTTGATGCCAGGGCGGTTCTTGCCGAAATGGAACGGGTGGCGCCCCACTGGCTCGGCGGCTGCGCCCTTCGTGAGTGCTGGTTCGAACCGACCTTCCACAAGCATCAGGGCAAGCTGTGCAGCGCGCTTATGATCCATGCCGAGGGCGGATTCTACGATCACCACGCGTTCCGCCCCTGGCGCCTGCAGGCGCTGGCGTTCAAGGCGATCCGCAACCTCTACCCAGACTATCCGCTCTGGCGCGACTTCCCGTACGAATACGAATTCGACCGGCTTGCCATCGACGTGATCAACGGCGGCCCGGCGCTGCGCGAATGGGTGGATGATGCAGGTTCGCAACCTGGCGACCTCGACGCCTTGGCAGGGCAAGATGAGGCGGCATGGCTGGAAACCACGAGGGACCTGCTGCTTTACGGGGGATAACCGGGTTGCCTTGACCCCTCAGGTGCGTACCTTGGGTCTCGCGAGCAGCGCAAAGCTGCCGCGATGAACGGAGGGGACAATATGCGAGTTGTTTCATTCGCCCTGGTTCTGGCCGCGCTTTCACTGCCCGGCTGCAGCCAGCAACCCACAGCGCAAGCGGCCCAGCCCTTGACGCAAGCCGATGCACAGGCCGTACTCGACAATTTCGCCAAGGCACTGTCGTCGATGGACCTGCAGAAGGTCGACGATATGTACGCCGCCGACGTCGTTGCGTTCGATCCGGGCAAGCCTGAGCGCATCGGCGGTAAAGTAGCGCTCCACGTCATGAATGCGCAGTATGTCGACATGAAGTTCAACCATGTCGAGATGCCCGAACCCAAGTTCCAGATTCTTGGCCCGGACTTGTTCATCGCTTCGGGCACCGCGCACTTCACCGGTACTGAGGGCAAGACGAAGGAAGGCGACGTGCGCTACACCGAGGTCTTCCAGAAGCAGCCCGACGGGAACTGGCAGTCGATCCACGAGCATCTGGACTACCCGCCGAAGACCTGAATTCCTGCTGCTGGCATAGCTGGGCGTTCCTCTCCCTCGGCGATGCCGACGGGGAGGCCGTCAGGATCAACTCTTCTTGCGGGACAGTTCGCGCATGGCAGCATCCAGTCCTTCGAGCGTCATCGGGAACATGGCGTCTCCGAGGATCTCGCGGATCATGCGGGTGCTGCCCGAATAGCCCCACTGCCGCTCGGGCGAAGGATTGAGCCAGACCGTCGCGGGATAGGTCTGTACGATACGCTGCAGCCAGACTCCGCCCGGCTCCTCGTTCATGTGCTCGACCGAGCCGCCGGGGTGGCTGATCTCGTAGGGACTCATCGCCGCGTCGCCGACGAAGATGACCTTGTAGTCGTGTCCGTACTTGTGGAGGATGTCCCAAGTCGGCGTGCGCTGAGACCAGCGGCGGCGATTGTCCTTCCACACGCCTTCGTAAAGGCAATTGTGGAAGTAGAAGAACTCCATGTTCTTGAATTCGCTGGTTGCAGCGCTGAACAGCTCTTCCATCAGCTTGATGAACGGGTCCATCGAACCGCCGACGTCCAGGAACAGCAGGACCTTGACCGCATTGTGCCGCTCGGGGCGCATGTGCAGGTCGAGCCAGCCCTGCTTGGCTGTGCCGCGGATCGTTTCCTCGAGATCGAGCTCCTCGGCCGCGCCTTCGCGGGCAAAGCGGCGCAGGCGGCGCAGTGCCACCTTGATGTTGCGCGTGCCAAGTTCCCTGGTGTTGTCGAGATTGGCGAATTCGCGCTTTTCCCAGACCTTGATCGCGCGCTTGTTGCGGCTTTCCCCGCCGATGCGGATGCCTTCGGGGTTGTATCCGGAATTGCCGAAGGGCGAGGTTCCGCCTGTGCCGATCCATTTGTTGCCACCCTGGTGACGCCCCTGCTGCTCCTCGAGCCGCTTCTTGAGCGTGTCCATGATCTCGTCCCAGGAGCCTAGCGCCTTGATCTTCTCCATTTCCTCCTCGGAGAAATACCGTTCGGCGATGCGCTTGAGCCATTCTTCAGGGATGTCGACCGGCTGCTGGCCGTAGTCCGTGAACACGCCCTTGAAGACTTTCTGGAACACCTGGTCGAAGCGGTCGAGCAGGCCTTCGTCCTTCACGAAAGTCGTGCGGCTGAGGTAGTAGAACGCTTCGGGCGTCTGCTCGATCACATCGCGGTCGAGCGCCTCGAGCAGGACGAGATGCTCCTTGAGCGATGCCGGGATGCCGGCCGCCCGCAGCTCGTCGATGAAGTTCAGCAGCATGGCGATCAGCTCTTCGGCGGAACCGGGGGCTGGCGCGGGAACTGTTCGAGCCTGGGATCGATCACGGCCCATTCAGGCGCATCCTCGATCCAGATTGCGGAAGTGGGAGCGAGCCGGTCGCTCTCCTCGAGGAAGCCGACGCGAAGCACGCAGGCTTTCGGCCGCGAGGAGTTGCGGCCCATGATCGCCGTTCCGCACTTGCCGCAAAAGCCCTGCTCGATGGTGTTGCCGCTGGCCGCCGTATAGCTGAACCAGGAGAGTTCACCGTCCATCGCGATGGCATCGGTCATGAACAGGGCATTGGTGGTTGCGCTGCCTGCGGCCGATTTCTGGCATTGGCGGCACCAGCACTGGCGCACCCAGAGCGGTTCGCCGCTGACCGTCGCGGTAACGGCGCCGCAGTTGCAGCGTCCGGTATGGGGTGCGCTCATTTCAGGCGCCCCGGCGCGACATGAACGCAAGGCGTTCGAACAGCATCACGTCCTGCTCGTTCTTCAGCAGCGCGCCATGGAGCGGCGGGATTGCCTTGCTCGGATCCTGGTTCTGCAGGACGTCGAGCGGCATGTCCTCGCTGAGCAGGAGCTTGAGCCAATCCAGCAGTTCGCTGGTAGACGGCTTCTTCTTGAGGCCGGGAACGTCGCGCAGTTCGTAGAAGATCTCCATCGCCTTGGTGAGGAGAGTCTTCTGGATGCCGGGGAAGTGGACGTCGACGATCGCCTGCATCGTCTCGCGGTCCGGGAACTTGATGTAGTGGAAGAAGCAGCGGCGCAGGAAGGCGTCGGGCAGGTCCTTCTCGTTGTTCGAGGTGATCACGACGATCGGGCGATCCTGCGCCGCGATGCGCTCCCCGGTCTCATAGACGTCGAAGGCCATGCGATCGAGCTCGGCGAGAAGGTCGTTCGGGAACTCGATATCGGCCTTGTCGATCTCGTCGATCAACAGGACGGGCAGTTTCTCCGAGGTGAAGGCTTCCCACAGCTTGCCCTTGCGGATGTAGTTGCGGATGTCGTGGACGCGTTCGTCGCCCAGCTGGCCGTCGCGCAGACGGGCGACTGCATCGTACTCGTAAAGGCCTTGATGCGCCTTGGTCGTCGACTTGACGTTCCAGGTGATGAGCGGTGCGTCGAGTGCTGCTGCGATCTGCTCGGCCAGAACGGTCTTGCCGGTGCCGGGCTCGCCTTTCACGAGGAGCGGGCGACGCAAGAGCACAGCTGCGTTCACCGCGACTTTCAGGTCATCGGTGGCGACATAGCTGCTGGTACCTTCAAAACGCTGCATCGAAACTTCCCAA
This sequence comes from Novosphingobium sp. PP1Y, assembly GCF_000253255.1. NCBI lineage: Bacteria > Pseudomonadati > Pseudomonadota > Alphaproteobacteria > Sphingomonadales > Sphingomonadaceae > Novosphingobium > Novosphingobium sp. PP1Y. The sequence goes on from NC_015580.1 coordinate 2,670,487, forward strand.
AATTTTAAATGTCCGATTAAATCCTATTTGGTGCGTCGCAGCATGGCAAGTCTCATTGCAGGTAGGCAAACCGCGCGCGGGGCATGGACATCGCCTTCTGCCCATTGCACAAGTTAGCCCATGGGGGCCGATTTTCTGCGCAAGATGGACTGGTTGGGCCGTGACAGGGCAGTGGCCTACTTGCGGATCATCGCATTTCTGAATGTTGCATCGCTGGTGCTTCTCGTCGCCACATCGCAGGGCGGCGTGGATGCCAACGGCTTCCTGCTGGGCAGCGACTTCGTCAGTTTCTGGACCGTCGGCCACATGCTGCAGGACCATGGCAACGTGTATGACGGTGCAGCGCATATCGCCGCTCAGCGAAAGTTCTTTGCCTCGTCCGGAGGCTACACGGCCTTTTTCTATCCACCCACATTTCTGCCGTTCTGCTGGCCCCTCGGATTTCTTTCCTACTTTCCGGCCCTGGTCAGCTGGCTGCTGGCAACGAGCGGGATATACGTCATCGCAGTGCGTCGCTGGCAGACCGCGTTGCGGTTCGACTTTCCGCTCTGGCTGCTGGTCCTTGCCTTCCCGGCCGTGCCCATCGTCATCACCCACGGGCAGACTTCCTTCATGGTTGCGGCGCTTATGGGACTGGGGGCGCTGCTGGTGCCCGGCAGGCCCGTGCTTGCCGGAATTTTTTTCGGGCTGGCTACGATCAAGCCGCAGTTCGGCATCCTCGTCCCACTGGTCCTGCTGCTGACCCGCGAGTGGAAGGTGATCGCTTCGGCCGCCGTCACCGCTATCGCTTTGGCCCTGCTATCCGCGCTGGCCTTCGGGGCAGACACCTTCGCGGGCTGGTATGCGGCAAGCGGGCGGGCGCAGGTAGCCATGGTCGATGGCGCGGTAGGCTTCGGCAAGATGATGAGCGTGTTTGCAGGGGCGCGACTGATCGGGCTCACGCCCGGCCTGGCTTATGGAGCGCAGGCGGCGGTTGGCCTTGCGACGATCATCCTTCTGATCCGGGCCTTCCGGGCAAGACCTTATTCGCCGGCACTGGGCGCGCTCATGCTCGCAGCTGCGCCGCTGGTGACGCCTTTCGTCCTCGATTACGACATGGTGCTGCTCGCCTTTCCACTGCTCTGGCTGACCAGCCGCGGGATTGCAGATGGCTTCCGCGATTGGGAGAAGCTGGCCCTCGCACTTGCCTTCATCGCGCCGGTCTTCGCGCGGCCAATTGGCCTTCATCTCGGCATACCGATCATGCCGCCGATCCTGGGAATCCTGCTCTGGGTTCTGCTTCACCGCTATTCCGCCGAAGATCGCCCCCGCGCGCCGATTGCCGTGCAACCCTAGCCCGCCCGGTGTTTTGGACTATGCAGGAACCTGTGAAATGAACCGAGAGGAGCCGCAATTGGCCGACCGCAAGCAACGTCAGAACCGCAACATCGCCTTGCTCATCGATGCCGACAACGCATCGCCGGCAACGCTCGATGCCGCGCTGACGATCCTCGGCGATCTCGGGACCGTCAATGTCCGTCGGGTCTATGGGAACTGGAGCAAGACAGCGCTCAAGGGCTGGTCGCAGCTGGTGCATCGCCATGCACTTGAACCGCAGCAGCAGTTCGACCTGACCAAGGGCAAGAACGCCACCGACATGAAGATGACCATCGATGCGATGGACCTGCTTTACGGCGGTCATGTCGATGGATTCGGCATCATGTCGAGCGACAGCGACTTCATGCCGCTCGCCATCCGGATCCGGCAGAACGGTACCCCTGTCTACGGCTTCGGTTCCACTCGCACGCCCGAGGCTTTCCGCGAGGCCTGCACCCGCTTCATCGACCTGGACGCCATGGTCGAGGATGACGAACGCGCAGAACAGGGCGAAGAGACTGCCAAGCCCGAAGTCGACAAGGAACTGGTCAAGCTTCTGGGCGATGCCTGGAAAGCCAGCAAGCGCGACGACGACGGATTTGCCAGCCTCTCCGAAGTCGGTCAGCGCGTCGCCAACCGGTCATCCTTCGATGCCCGCAGCTACGGCTTTTCCCGCCTCTCCGAACTGGTGCAATCCCTGCCCAATTTCGCGACCGAAAAGCGCGATAGCGGGCTGTTCGTCAAACGCGTGCGGTAAGGCTGCGCCAGACTGACGATCAGGCGTCGATCAGGTCGCGGTCGATTTCGCCGGCGCGGTTCTGGATGAACTGGAAACGGTGCTCGGGGTTGCGGCCCATCAGGCGATCGACGAGGTCCTTAACCGCGGCCCGGTCTTCGTACTCGGGCGGCAAGGTGATGCGGATGAGCGAGCGGGAATCCGGGCTCATCGTCGTCTCGCGCAGCTGCTGCGGGTTCATTTCACCGAGACCCTTGAAGCGGCCGACTTCCACTTTCTTGCCCTTGAACTTCGTCGCTTCGAGTTCGGCGCGGTGGGCATCGTCACGGGCATAGGCCGAGGTCGAGCCCGCGGTCAGGCGATAGAGCGGCGGCTGGGCAAGGTAGAGGTGGCCGCGCTTCACGATGTCCGGCATTTCCTGGAAGAAGAACGTCATCAGCAGCGTCGCGATATGCGCGCCGTCGACGTCGGCGTCGGTCATGATGATGATGCGGTCGTAACGCAGGTTGTCCGCATTGCAGTCCTTGCGCGACCCGCAGCCGAGCGCAAGGTTGAGGTCGGCGATTTCCTGGTTGCCGCGGATCTTGTCCGAGGTGGCGCTGGCGACGTTGAGGATCTTGCCGCGGATCGGCAGGATCGCCTGCGTCTTGCGGTCACGTGCCTGCTTGGCCGAACCGCCTGCGGAATCGCCCTCGACGATGAACAGCTCGGTCTCGCCGTTGCCTTCGCCCGAACAGTCGGTGAGCTTGCCGGGCAGGCGCAGCTTCTTGGCATTGGTTGCTGTCTTGCGCTTGACGTCGCGTTCGGCCTTGCGGCGCAGGCGATCGTCCATGCGCTCCATGACCGCACCGAGCAGGGCCTTGCCGCGATCGAGGTTGTCCGAAAGAAAGTGGTCGAAATGGTCGCGGATCGCGTTCTCGACGAGGCGGGCGGCTTCCGGACTGGTGAGCCGGTCCTTCGTCTGGCTCTGGAACTGGGGATCGCGGATGAAGACCGAGAGCATCGTTTCCGAACCGACGACGATGTCGTCAGGGGTGATGTCCTTGGCCTTCTTCTGCCCGACGAGATCGCCGAAGGCGCGGATGCCCTTGGTCAGCGCAGCGCGCAGGCCCTGCTCGTGCGTGCCGCCATCGGGCGTCGGGATGGTATTGCAGTACCAGGAATAGGCGCCGTCCGAGTAGAGCGGCCAGGCGATTGCCCATTCGACGCGGCCCAGTTCGAGGCCCTGATCGTTTTCCGGGAATTCCTGCGAACCGGAGAAGAACTGCGCAGTCACGCATTCGCGGCTGCCGATCTGCTCGGCAAGATGGTCGGCAAGGCCGCCCGGAAACTGGAACGTCGCTTCGGCCGGAACGTCGTCGCTGGCGAGCGAGGGCGAGCACTTCCAGCGGATCTCGACTCCGGCGAAGAGGTAGGCCTTGGAACGAACCAGCTTGAACAGGCGGTTCGGCTTGAACTTCTGGTCGCCGAAGATCTCGGTATCGGGGGTGAAGGTGACGGACGTACCGCGGCGGTTGGGCGCGGCGCCGACCTTCTGCAGCGGGCCGAGCGTTGCACCTCGCGAGAACTCCTGCGCGAAGAGTTCCTTGTTGCGGGCCACTTCGACGCGTGTCTTCACCGAAAGGGCATTGACCACCGAGATGCCGACACCGTGGAGGCCGCCGGAAGTGGCATAGGCCTTGCCGGAGAACTTGCCGCCCGAGTGCAGGGTCGAAAGAATGACCTCGAGCGCCGACTTGCCCGGATACTTGGGGTGTTCGTCGACCGGGATGCCGCGTCCGTTGTCGGTGATCGTCAGGCGACCGGCCGTTCCCGGTTCTTCCTCCAGCAGGACTTCGATGCGGTTGGCGTGGCCGGCGACGGCTTCGTCCATCGCGTTGTCGAGGACTTCGGCCGCGAGGTGATGAAGCGCGCGTTCATCGGTGCCGCCGATGTACATGCCGGGGCGTCGCCGGACGGGTTCGAGACCCTCCAGAACTTCGATCGCGGAACCGTCGTAGGATTCTCCGCCCGCAGACGGCAGCTTGTCGAAGAGGTCATCGGCCATGCGTGATCCTATACGGGACAGTGAAATCCCCGATCAAGCATGGCCGTGTTCTTATCCTCAGTCGCCGAAATGCGTGGGCGCGGGGCTGACGACCTTGACGCCGGCCTTTTCGATCTCGCGCACTTCGAGCGCGCGTTCGATGGTGCCGCCGCGAGTGAAGCGGAATGGACCGTCGAGACCGAGGAAGCCGCCGCTCTCCAGCATCTGCGAAGTCGGGAACGGCTTGCCCACCTTCCAGTCGCGCGCGACGCGAAGGGTAAGCAGGACCGCGTCGTAGCCAAGGGTGGCGATGCGCGCGGGCTGGCTGCCGAAGCGGGTGCGGTAGCTCTTGGAGAACTGGCCGAAGCGCTGGTCGGACACGGTGGCGAACCACGCGCCGGCAAGGGCGGGCGTGGTCGAGACGGCGCGTTCGCCGCTCCACAGTTCCGTGCCGAGGATCCGGACCTGGGGTTTGGTTCCTCCGGTCCGGAACTGCGTCGCCGCGCGGGCCGACATGTTGCCGCCATCGGCGATCAAAAGCGCACCATAGCCGTCCTTGGCATGGATGCGCTGGGCGGCGGAGGAGATCGACGCAGCGGTCCGGTCATAGGGCTCCATGGCGATCACTGCGCCGCCTGTATCGCGCACGGCGGCAAGGAGGGCGGTGCTGGCGCGGTCGCCATATTCGCCCCGCGGGATCAGGGCGGCAAAGCTGGTGATGCCGCGCGAATTGGCATAGCGCACCGTGCGCGCGACCGACTGGCCCGGCAGGTTGCCCATGATGAAAATATCCTTGGATGCGGCTTCCTCGTCATTGGAGAACGAGATCAGCGGCACCTTGGCCGGCCGCGCGAAGTTGGCGACGGCCGGGATGTTGTCAGACAGCAGCGGCCCGAGAATCAGCCGGTTGCCATCGGCGACGGCGCGCTTGGCGGCTTCGCCCGGATTGCTGGCCGTGTCGTAAGTCGTTACGCGCAGGTTTCCGGCATTGGTGTCGAGCAGCGCCATGTTGGCCGCATTCGCGATCGACTGGCCGACAGCGCCGTTGGGGCCTGAAATCGGGACAAGCAGGGCGATCCGATGACGGTCGTTGTCCTCCTGGATCACGCTTTCGCTGGGCGATGCGGTGGGCGTGGGCGTGGGCGCTGTCGTCTTGGGAACGATGCTGCAGGCGCTCAGTCCCGCCATCGCTACCGCGGCGAGAAGATTGCGCCTGTTCAGGCGTTTGTCGAACATTGCTTGCCGCTCCCGTAGTCCTTGGGCCATGAGTCTCGCGATGGAACACAGTCTTTCGCCGGGCCTCTATATAGTGGCAACCCCCATTGGCAACCTGAGCGACATAACGCTCCGTGCAATCGAGGTATTGCGGGGAGTCGGTGCCGTCGCCTGCGAGGATACCCGGGTAACGGGTAAATTGCTGCATCACCTTGGAATAAAGAAGCGGATGATCCGCTATGACGACCACGCCGGGGAGGGGGATCGCGAGCGGCTCCTGGCCCTGATGGAGGCAGAGCCGGTCGCGCTTGTCAGCGATGCCGGAACGCCGCTGATATCCGACCCGGGCTATCGTCTCGTGCGCACGGCCCGTGAGCGGGGGATTGCCGTTACCAGCCTGCCCGGGCCCAATGCGGCGATTGTCGGCATGACCCTGTCGGGCCTCGCCAACGATCGCTTCCTTTTCGCCGGGTTCCTGCCGAACAAGGCCAGGGCGCGCGAAAGCGTGCTGCAGGAACTGTCGGGCGTTCCCGCCACCCTGATCTTCTACGAGACCGCGCCGCGGCTCGAAGCCTCTCTCCAGGCCATCGCCGCCACCCTGCCGGGCCGCGAAGTCGCCGTGGCGCGCGAGCTGACCAAGAAGTTCGAGGAATGCAGGACCGGCACGCCCGAGGACATCATTGCCCATTACGCCGCGCATCCGCCCAAGGGAGAGATCGTCCTCATGATCGCGCCGCCATCGGACGATCCCGTCGGCGAAGTCGATGTCGATGCGATGCTGCTGGCGGAGCTTGCCGATTCCAAGGCATCGCAGGCCGCGGCCAAGGTTGCCAAGGCGACCGGTATGGATCGCAAGGAGCTCTATGCGCGGGCGCTCGAACTCAAGTGACGGTTCCGCGATGAACCGCAGGGCCCGGGCCGAACGGCGCGGTCGGCGCGGCGAGACACTGGCTGCCTGGTACCTGCGGCTATCGGGCTGGCGGGTGCTCGCGAGCCGCGCGCGCACGCCGCGCGGTGAAGTCGATCTGGTGGCGCGTCGGGGAAGGGTCCTGTGCTTCGTCGAGGTAAAGTGGCGCGCCCGGGCGCAGGATCTGGACAGCGCCATCGACGCGCACCGCCTGCGCCGCGTGGCCGCAAGCGCGCAAGCATAGGTCCCGCGCTTTGCCAGAGACGGCGACGATATCCGCATCGACGTTCTGCTCATGGCACCGCGTACATGGCCTCGCCGGATCGTCAATGCCTGGCAACCCGGGCGGTAGTTCTGATTTGCGGCGTGGAACCGGAAACAGGTCGCACGCGGGCGAATTTGGGATTAAGCGGACCACGGCAGCAACCCAAGGACCCGATTTTCCATGACGTTACGCATCGCCGTTCAGATGGACCCGATCGAAAGCATCAACATTGCAGGCGACTCTTCCTTCGCCCTGATGCTCTCTGCGCAGGACCGCGGCCACACGCTCTATCATTACGATGTGCGCACCCTGGCTTACGACGCATCCGAAGGTGCCGCCGGAAGGTTGACCTGTTGGGGCGCGCCGGTGACGGTACAGCGCGTCGAAGGTGCGCATTATACGCTCGGTGAATACCGCCTGATCGATCTCGTCGCGGACATCGATGTCGTGCTGATGCGGCAGGATCCCCCGTTCGACCTCGGCTATATCACGGCGACGCACTTGCTAGAGCGGCTTGAAGGCCGAACGCTCGTCGTCAACGATCCCGCTTCGGTCCGCAATGCGCCGGAGAAGGTCTTCGTTCTGGACTACGCGCGCTTCATGCCGCCGACTTTCATTGCCCGCCGCATCGAGGACGTACGCCTGTTCCAGCAGCGGCAGGTCGCCGCCGGTCTTGGCGGCGACCTCGTGGTCAAGCCGCTGCACGGCAATGGCGGCAAGGCGGTGTTCCGGGTCCCGGCCGACGGGAGCAACCTGGGCGCCCTGGTCGAGATGTTCCAGAGTGCCTGGGTCGAGCCGTTCATGGTGCAGCCGTTCCTTCCCGATGTTTCCGAAGGCGACAAGCGCATCGTCCTTGTCGACGGCGAGTTTGCCGGCGCGATCAACCGCAAGCCCGGCGAAGGGGAATTCCGCTCGAACCTCGCGGTGGGCGGCTCGGCCGAAGCGACCACCCTGAGCCCGACCGAAGAGGAAATCTGCGCGGCGCTTGCACCGGAACTCAAGGCGCGCGGCCTCGTTTTCGTCGGCATCGATGTCATCGGCGGCAAGTGGCTGACCGAGATCAACGTGACCTCGCCGACCGGGATCGTCGCAATCGACCGATTTAACGGTACCGACACCTCGGCGTTGATCTGGGAGGCGATCGAGCGCCGTCACGCGGCGATGTAAGCTCCAGCGGGAAGCCCGCCCGGACTACTCCCGTTCGCGCGGATGGGCGTTGCGATAGACGTCTAGCAGGGTCGCTGCATCGACCCGGGTGTAGATCTGCGTCGAGCCGAGGCTGGCGTGACCCAGGAGTTCCTGCAGCGAACGCAGGTCCGCCCCGGCCCCGAGCAGGTGCGTCGCGAAGCTGTGGCGCAAGGCGTGCGGCGTCGCGCTCGGCGGCAATCCCAGGCTGACGCGGGCGCGGGCGACGGCCTTCTGCACCATGCCTTGCGACAGGGGACCTCCCTTCGCCCCCCTGAACAGGGGATCCTTCCGATGGTTCTCGAGCGCGACGGGCCACGGGCACTTGGCGACATAGTCGTCCACCGCATCTCGAATGATCGGGAGCAGGGGCACGACCCGCTGCTTTGCGCCCTTGCCGGTGACGACCAGCGTATCCCTTAGCGGAAGGACCGAAGCCGTCAGGGACAGGGCCTCGGCAATGCGCATCCCGGCTCCGTAGAGCAGGAGCAGGACCGCCCGGTCGCGCGCGCCGATCCATTCCTCCCGCGCGTCTTCATCGACGGCCACGGCGAGATTGACCGCTTCGTCCGGCGTTACCGGACGCGGAATGCCCTTCTTGATGCGTGGTCCGCGCAGGCGCGGCGGCATCGCGTCGGTCATGCCGGCTTTTTCGCGGGCAAAGATCAGGAAGGCCTTGAGCGCCGAAAGCTCGCGCGCGGCTGAAACATTGCCGATCCCCTGCTGTCGCCGCGCCGCCAGTTGGCGGCGCAAGGCCGCGGCATCGAGGCTGGCCAGTTGCGGCCAGTCGGTTTCGCCAAGCGTGTCGAGCAGGCGCGAAGCCGTGGCGACATAGGCGCGGACGGTGTGCGGACTCCGCCTGCGTCCCTGTGCAAGATGGGTGCCCCAGGCTTCGAGAAGGTCCGCCTTGGCCGTCACGGTTCGACGAGTTCTTCGGGCACCAGTTCGCCGAGCAAGGCATCGAGCAATGGCATACCGTTTTCGGCGACACCAAGCCGCGAGTCCTGCCGCCAGACGAGGCCCTGACCATCGTAGAAGGCAGCCTTGTCTGCATTGCAAAGCGCTTCCTGGGGCAGGGCAAAGCGTGACGCCATGACGTCAAGATCCACACCTTCGCGCAGGCGCAGGCCCATCAGCATGGCTTCGGAAGCCTGTTCCCTTTGCCCGAGCGGACGTTCTTCGCTGGTGCCGTGGCCCTGTTCGGCGATCGCTGCGAGCCAGTTCTCCGGCTTGCGATGCCGCACCGTTGCCATGCCGCCGCGCCGCCCGTGGGCGCCGGGACCGATCCCGCAATAGTCGCCGTAGCGCCAGTAGGTGAGGTTGTGACGGCTCTCTTCGCCGGGGCGGGCGTGGTTGCTGATCTCGTAGGCGGGAAGTCCGGCGCCGGCGGTCAACTCGCGGGTCAGCGCGAACATGTCGGCGCAGGCATCCTCGTCGAGCGGTTCGAACGCGTGCTGGCGCACCATCGTGGCAAAGCGCGTGCCGGGCTCGATGGTGAGCTGGTAGAGCGAGAGGTGGCCGGTGCCGAAGGACAGGGCGCGCGCCAGTTCCGCCTGCCATTGCTCGACACTCTGGCCCGGCCGGGCATAGATGAGGTCGAACGACACCCTTTCGAATTGTCGTTGCGCAACGTCGAGGGCGTCCAGCCCTTCGCGTGCATCGTGGAGTCGGCCGAGGAAGCGCAGTGTCTCATCGTCGAGCGCCTGCAGCCCGAGCGACACCCGGTTTACCCCGGCCGAGGCCAGTGCCGCGTAGTTGGCCGCTTCCACCGAGGACGGATTGCCCTCCAGCGTGATCTCGATGCCCGGTGCAAAGCCCCAGAGCCGCTCGGCTTCCTCAAGCAGCCTTGCGACCAGTGCTGGCGGCATGAGCGAAGGCGTGCCGCCGCCGAAAAAGATCGATTCGAGCCTTTCTCCGCCCGCCAGCGCGTGTTCGTGGCGCATGTCGGCAAGCAGCGTGTCCTGCCAGTGCTGGTGGTCGACGCGTTCGCGGACATGGCTGTTGAAGTCGCAATAAGGGCATTTTGCGAGGCAGAACGGCCAGTGGATGTAGAGCGCGCGGGCCATCAGCCGATGTTAGCCGCCGAACTGCTCCGCGACCAGCTTGGCGAAAGCATCGGCGCGGTGGCTGATCTTGTGCTTTTCCTCGGGGTCGAGCTGCGCGAAGGTCGTGTCGCGGCCGTTCGGCACGAAGACCGGGTCGTAGCCGAAGCCCATCGTTCCGCGCGGCGGCCACGAAAAAGTGCCGTTCACCCGACCCTCGTAGACCACGCTGTCACCGTCGGGCCAGGCGATGGCGAGCACGCAGCTGAACCAGCAAGAGCGATCGACTTCGGGACCCTGCTCGCACAGCAGGCCCTCGACCTTGCCCATCGCCATGTACCAGTCGCGGCCGGGTTCTCCTTCGAACCACTGACGCTCGGCCCAGTCGGCGGTGTAAACCCCGGGGCGTCCGCCCAATGCCGCCACCGAAAGCCCGCTGTCATCGGCAAGCGCAGGAAGCTGCGAGGCCTGCGCCGCGGCCCGTGCCTTGATCAGCGCATTCTCGATGAAGGTCTTTCCGGTTTCGGCCGGTTCGGGCAGGCCCAGTTGTCCTGCCGAGAGGCATTCCATGCCGTAAGGCGCCAGCAGCGCGCCGATTTCCTTCAGCTTGCCCGCATTGTGCGTGGCAATGACGAGGCGTTTGCTGTCGAGCTTTCGGGTCATGTCACTATCCTGTCGGCACCATGTTTCCCGTCACCTCCGGCCCATGACGGGTTCCCGCTCCCTTCGGTCTGGCCTGAAGGAAAGCGGGGCCCGACTGCGCGGAGGCGACGGCCACTCCAGACGAAGCCTTAGCGCCCTACCGCCTTGGCCTGAGCGGCGAAGATGCGTTCGCAGCCAATGCGGGCAAGGCGCAGGAGGCGCAGCAGGCCTTCCTCGTCATAGGTATCGCCTTCCGCGGTGGCCTGAGCTTCGGCGATCTTGCCACCCTCGATCAGCACGAAATTGGCATCGGCACCGGCCGAGCTGTCTTCGATGTAGTCGAGGTCGAGAACCGGGGTGCCCTCGCAGATGCCGCAGGAAATCGCGGCAACGCGCGCTTCGATCGGGTCCTGGAGGATCTTGCCCTCGGCCATCAGCTTGTCGACGGCCAGGCGCAGGGCGACCCAGGCGCCCGAGATCGAAGCCGTGCGGGTGCCGCCATCGGCCTGCAGGACGTCGCAGTCGAGGACGATCTGGCGTTCGCCCAGCTTCTTCATGTCGACGACCGAGCGCAGGCTGCGGCCGATCAGGCGCTGGATTTCCTGAGTGCGGCCCGACTGCTTGCCCTTGGCCGCTTCGCGAGAGCCGCGCGTGTGCGTGGCGCGCGGGAGCATCGAGTACTCTGCCGTGACCCAGCCTTCGCCCTTGCCGCGCAGGAACGGGGGAACCCTTTCCTCGACCGAGGCGGTGACGAGCACGCGGGTATCGCCGAAGGAGATCAGCACCGAGCCTTCGGCATGCTTGGTGAAACCGGTCTGGATGTCGATAGCGCGCATTTCGTCGGGCGCACGGCCGGAAGGTCGCATGTACTGTCCTCGTAGCTAAGATTGCAGCGGCCCTAGGCGTATTAAGCTTGAGGCTGCAAGCCCAATGCCTAAATTGCAGCGCATGACGACACCACCCATCACCGAATTGACCACGAGGGCGCGCGAGATCTTCCGCCTTGTCGTCGAAGGTTACATCGCGACCGGTACTCCGGTGGGGTCCAAGGCCCTGTCCGGCAATACGGGCGTGAACCTGTCATCGGCCTCGATTCGCTCGGTTCTGGCCGATCTCGAATCGCTGGGCCTGCTGGCCGCGCCGCATACGAGCGCGGGGCGGTTGCCGACCGAGGCGGGCCTGCGCCTCTTCGTCGACGGGATCATGCAGGTGGCTGAACCCACGGCAGAGGAACGCGCGGTCATCGAACGGCGGATCTCGCAGCCGGGGCCCATCGAAGCCGCGCTCGAGGCGGCCAGCACGATGCTGTCCAGCCTGACGTCGAGCGCCGGGGTGGTCATGGTGCCCAAGCGCGAGCCGCGCCTCCAGCACCTGCAACTCGTACCGCTCGCGCCGGGAAGGGCGCTCGCCGTTCTGGTCGGCGATGACGGCGCGGTCGAGAATCGCATCGTCGATCTGCCGGCGTCGCTGCCCATGGGCGCGCTGGAAGAAGCGTCGAACTATATCTCGGCCCGGCTGACAGGCCGGACGCTGGGCGAGGCGGTGCGAGTCATGCGCTCCGAGATCGCCTCGGGCCAGTCGGCTCTCGATGCGGCAAGCCGCGATCTGGTCGAACGCGGCCTTGCCGTGTGGAGCGAAGACGTGATGCAGCGGCCGGTGCTGATCGTGCGAGGCCAGGCGAACCTGCTCGATGAGGGCGCCTTATCGGATCTCGAACGGGTGCGTTCGCTGCTCGATGACCTTGAAAACAAGCAGTCGGTTGCCGATCTTCTCGAAATGGCGCGAGAGGCTGAATCGACGCGCATTTTCATCGGCTCGGAAAACCGGCTTTTCGCGCTTTCCGGGTCTTCGGTGATCGCATCGCCCTATCGCGACCGGGATGGCCGCGTTGTCGGAGTTGTGGGGGTTATCGGCCCGACGCGGTTGAATTATGCACGAGTCGTCCCCATGGTGGACTTCACCGCCCAGAGCCTGGGCAAGCTCATCGGATAGCTGGAACCTTAGAATAATGACTGAAGACAAGACTCAGCCGTCACAGGATCAGGCTGTAGATCCCGCGGTGGCCGAAGAACTGAAGGGTGTGCCGGAACATATGGTAGACAAGGGCGCAGACAACGACGTCGCCGAAGACGAGCTCGCGAATCTTCGCGAAGAACTCGAAGTCGCCAAGCAGGACGTGCTTTACGCCCGCGCCGAGACGCAGAACGTGCGCCGCCGGCTTGAAAAGGACATTGCCGATACCCGCAATTATGCTGCGACCGGTTTCGCTCGCGACATTCTCTCGGTAGCCGACAACCTTTCCCGTGCGCTGTCGGCGATTCCCGCCGATCTGCGCGAGGACGAGAAGGTAAAGACCTTCATCGCCGGTATCGAGGCCACCAGCCGCGAGATCGAGAAGGTCTTCGGTACCCATGGCATCACCCGCATTGCTGCCATGGGCATGCCGCTCGATCCCAACCAGCACCAGGCCATGATCGAAGTGCCGTCCGCCGATGCGGAGCCGGGAACGGTCGTGCAGGAACTGCAGGCCGGTTACATGATCAAGGACCGCCTGCTGCGTCCGGCCATGGTCGCAGTGGCCAAGAAGCCCGACTGATACGCGTTTCGCCGCCCTGCCATGGGGATAACCGGGGGCAGGGCGGCGACAGTCCGTGGCACAAATCAGGAACCAAGGGGCTTCCCCTCCGTTGATCAGATAGACCCACGCTGATTTTCGGAGACGTTCCATGCGCAAGTTCATCCTCCCCGTTATTGCTGCCGGGGCTCTCGGCCTTGGTGGCTGTGCCAGCAACTATGCCGGCGAAGGTGCGCTCGGCGGTGCAGCTCTCGGGGCCGGTGTCGGCGCCGTGACCGGGGGAGACGTCGGGACCGGCGCTGCGATCGGCGCGGCCGCAGGCGCGGCGGTCGGCTCGCAGGTCGACAAGGACAAGGGTTGCTATCGCTATGACCGCGATGGCCGTCGCTACTGGGACCGCGACTGCTGATCCCACGCCATCGGATTACCGGAAACAAGGGTGCAAGAGCCGATCTTGCGCCCTTCTTTCTTGCCGGTTTCTATGCCGGTGTGCCGTCGAACGGCAGAATGCCAGTGTAGGACTCCAGTGGCGGCGCTCCCGGAACGGCGTGCCTCCGGCGCAGCAGGAAGACATGCCGGACGATTTCGGCCTGCTGTTCGATGCCGTAACGATCGAGCCTCCAGCCCGGTCTCAGCGCATAGTCATAGCGGCATAGCGGATGGCGCATGAGCGGCAGGTACCAGCGTCCTTGACGCTGCGCCTGCCACACATGCGTCATCTCGTGAATGAAGAGGCCCTGCAGCCTCGTCGATGCGCAGGAAAAGTCTTCGAGGTATAGCGTCGAGCGCGGGTGGAAATGGATGTGTCCGCAAGGGGCCATCACCGTGTCGACCGGCTGAAGGGGGAACCAGCGTCGGCGCCGGATCTTCACCGCCGCAAGGTCGATGGCGTCGCCGAAAACCGATCCTGCGAGGGCGACCTCGCCCGGCGTCAGGCAGCGTTCGCCGCCCGGCGCGCAAGGACCGGCTTCGGCAAGGTCGATCAGTGGTGCATTCCCGCCATGTCGCCGTCCTGCATGGAGCCGCCCTCCATTCCGGAATGGTCCATGCTGCCGGTCATGCCGCTTTGCATGCCGCCGCCCATAGTCTCGATTTGCAGCGGCATCGACAGCTTGTCCCCGTCGGCGAAAGTCAGCGTCAGCTCGGTGCTCTCACCGGTCTTGAGCGTATCGTCGATGTCGAAGGCCATGACGTGATACCCGCCGGGAGCGAATTCCAGCACGCCGCCGGGCGCGATCTCGAGCGAGTCCACCGAAGACATCTTGCCGCCTTCGGTCTTGTGCATCTGCACTTTTCCCGCGCCCGCGACATGGACGCCGACCAGGGTAGCCGGCTGCGGTCCTTCGTTTCGGATACTGAAGTAGACTGCGCCCGGGCGGCCTGCGACGACCGGCAGGATCATGCGGCCGTCGCTGCCGGAAATGCCCGGCTTCGCGTCCGGATTGCCTGAATCGGCAGTTTCGGTCGCATTGCCGGCAGGGGCTTCGGACTGCTGGCATCCCGCCAGCGATGCGGCCACGGCCAGCGCCGAAGCAACTGCCACGGAACGAAAGATTTTCACCTGAGACACATCCTTCCTGGAAACCCTCGAAAAATTAGCGGGGGTAATGCCATTGTGGCGGTCTTGTTCCAAGAAAAACCGCTCCTATATCGCCCCCCGACGACATTGAACGTCATCGAGCCGCGCAAGCCGCCTTGCCTCTAGTCAGGGAGGCGATCCGTGCGGTGTCATCCACTGACGTGAGGAATGGGGATAATGGGAAAAGTAATTGGTATCGACCTTGGCACCACCAACAGCTGTGTCGCCGTCATGGACGGTGGCAAGCCCAAGGTCATTGAAAACTCCGAAGGTGCGCGCACGACGCCTTCGATCGTCGCCTTCACCAAGGACGGCGAACGCCTGATCGGTCAGCCGGCCAAGCGCCAGGCTGTCACGAACGGTGACAACACGATTTTCGCAGTGAAGCGCCTCATCGGCCGCCGCTTCGACGATCCGGTGACCAAGAAGGACACCGAGCTGGTTCCGTACCACATCGTCAAGGGCAAGAACGGTGACGCGTGGGTCCAGGCTGGCGGCGAGGACTACAGCCCGTCGCAGATCTCGGCCTTCACCCTGCAGAAGATGAAGGAAACCGCCGAGAGCTATCTGGGCGAGACCGTCACGCAGGCCGTCATCACCGTGCCCGCATACTTCAACGACGCGCAGCGCCAGGCGACCAAGGATGCCGGCCAGATTGCGGGTCTCGAAGTGCTGCGCATCATCAACGAGCCGACCGCGGCCGCGCTCGCCTATGGCCTCGACAAGCAGGACGGCAAGACCATCGCGGTCTACGACCTTGGCGGCGGCACCTTCGACGTCTCGATCCTCGAGATCGGCGACGGCGTGTTCGAGGTGAAGTCGACCAACGGCGACACGTTCCTGGGCGGTGAAGATTTCGACACCAAGCTCGTCGAATGGCTGGCCGACAAGTTCAAGGCCAAGGAAAACATGGACCTGCGGACCGACAAGCTCGCTCTGCAGCGCCTTAAGGAAGCGGCCGAAAAGGCGAAGATCGAGCTGTCGTCGGCTGCGACGACCGAGATCAACCTGCCCTTCATCACCGCGCGCATGGAAGGCGGCGCGACGACCCCGCTTCACCTGGTCGAAACGGTTACCCGCGCCGACCTCGAGAAGATGGTCGCCGACCTCATCAAGCGCACCATCGAGCCGTGCCGCAAGGCGCTGGCCGATGCCGGCATCTCGGCTGCGGAAGTCGATGACGTCGTGCTCGTGGGCGGCATGACCCGCATGCCCAAGGTACGCGAAGTCGTGAAGGAATTCTTCGGCAAGGAACCGCACACCGGCGTGAACCCGGACGAAGTCGTCGCCATGGGCGCGGCGATCCAGGCCGGCGTCCTCCAGGGCGACGTCAAGGACGTGCTGCTGCTCGACGTGACCCCGCTTTCGCTGGGCATCGAGACGCTGGGCGGCATCATGACCAAGATGATCGACCGCAACACGACGATCCCGACGAAGAAGAGCCAGGTCTATTCGACTGCCGAGGACAACCAGCAGGCGGTGACGATCCGCGTGTTCCAGGGCGAACGCGAAATGGCGCAGGACAACAAGCTCCTCGGCCAGTTCGACCTCGTCGGCATCCCGCCGGCTCGCCGGGGCGTGCCGCAGATCGAAGTCACTTTCGACATCGACGCGAACGGCATCGTCAACGTGTCCGCCAAGGACAAGGGCACCGGCAAGGAACAGCAGATCCGCATCCAGGCTTCGGGCGGTCTGTCCGACGCCG
Organism: Novosphingobium sp. PP1Y; assembly: GCF_000253255.1. Lineage (NCBI taxonomy): Bacteria > Pseudomonadati > Pseudomonadota > Alphaproteobacteria > Sphingomonadales > Sphingomonadaceae > Novosphingobium > Novosphingobium sp. PP1Y. The sequence continues at coordinate 2,686,720 of NC_015580.1, forward strand.
ACATCGACCAGATGGTCAAGGATGCCGAGAAGTTCGCCGAAGAGGACAAGAAGCGTCGTGAATCGGCGGAAGCCAAGAACAACGCGGACAGCCTCGTCCACGCGACCGAGCAGCAGCTTGCCGAAAACGGTGACAAGATCGACGCTGGCCTGAAGTCGGAAGTCGAAACCGCCATCGCCGAAGCCAAGACGGCTCTCGAAAGCGGCGACACCGCCGAGATCACGGCCAAGGCCCAGGCGCTGACCGAAGTCGCCATGAAGATGGGTCAGGCGATCTACGAGAAGGAGCAGTCCGCTGCTGCCTCGCCGGAGGCCGCGCCTTCGGGTGACGAGGACGTGGTCGACGCCGAGTTCTCGGAAGTCGACGAAAACAAGGGCTGAGCGTCCTGATGAAAACCGTGGGCGTCACCGGTGCAATGCGCGTCGGTGGCGCCCGGGTTATCTACGGGGGTTAGATACGTGTCAGCTACCGAAATAGATTACTACGAACTGCTCGAGGTCGAGCGGACTGCCGACGACAAGACCATCAAGTCGGCCTACCGTCGCCTCGCCATGCGATATCACCCGGACAAGAACCCGGGGGATGCCGAAGCCGAATCCCGCTTCAAGGCCATCAGTCAGGCTTACGACTGTCTCAAGGACCCGCAGAAGCGCGCCGCTTACGACCGCTATGGTCACGCCGCTTTCCAGCAGGGCATGGGCGGTGGCGGCGGCGGCGGAATGGGCGCCGAGTTCGGCGATATCGGCGATATCTTCGAATCGATTTTTGGCAGCGCCTTCGGTGGCGGTGCCCGTCAGCAGGCCCGTCGCGGCGCCGATTTGCGCTATGACATGGAAGTGAGCCTTGAAGAGGCGTTCCACGGCAAGCAGAGCGAAATCACCATCGAAGTCTCGCAATCGTGCGAGCCTTGCAGTGGCTCGGGCGCCGAACCGGGCACCGGCAAGCGCACCTGCAACATGTGCGCCGGTCACGGCAAGGTGCGCGCGCAGCAGGGCTTCTTCGTCGTCGAACGCACCTGTCCGACCTGTCACGGTCGCGGCGAGGTGATCGAGTCTCCCTGCCGTGCCTGCCGCGGCGAGGGCCGCGTCGACATGCCGCAGACACTGGAAGTGGAAATTCCCGCTGGCGTCGATTCCGGCACGAGAATCCGACTATCGGGCAAGGGCGAGGCCGGGCCTTACGGGGCGCCTCCGGGCGATCTCTACATCTTCCTGCATGTGAAGCGCCACCGCGTCTTCGAACGCGAGGGGACGACTCTTCTCACGCAGGTGCCGATCACCTTCACCACAGCTGCGCTGGGCGGATCGATCGAAATCCCGGGAATCGATGGGGCGAAGATCGCGCTCGATATTCCGGCAGGTATCCAGTCCGGCAAGCAGCTCCGCAAGCGCGGCGCGGGCATGCCTGTTCTGCAGGGCCGCGGGCGCGGGGATCTGGTGATTGAGATCACGGTCGAAACGCCGACCAAGCTCTCTGCGCGCCAGAAGGAACTGCTGCGCGAGTTGCAGGCAACCGAGACCGGTGACGAATGCCCACAGTCGAAAGGCTTCTTCGACCGGATCAAGGACGTGTGGAGCGACCTGACCGAATAGACGAAGCGGAGGTCCGCAGGCGCTCGATCAAAGCGCCTCGACTTCCTTCCTGATCGTCCTGATCAGAGCAGGATCGGCCAGCAGCCGGTCCTGCTCTTCGTTGAGGATTGCCAGAAATGCGTCCTTCTTGAAGGCAGCCAGTTCGCCCTGAGGGATCGCCTGTCCCTTCTCCAGCGTGGAGGCAATCAGGTCGATCATGCGCTCGGCGCCGTGCAGGCGACCCCACAGGTAGTCGTTCTCGCGATAGGCACGGCTGAAAAAGGCGCCGAAGTTGTAGAACTCTGTCCCGCGCAGGGTATCGGCCATGCCGCCCTTGCGGATGGCATGGCAATCCTCGGGCGAAATCCTGTCGACCAGGATCGGATCGAATTCGGTCAGGCCTTCGCCGCGCAGCAGCGGCAGGGTGACCGTGTCGTAGAACGGGAAGCCCAGGTAGGCGAGCAGGACCCTGCGCCGCAGGGTCGGAGGCATCGCTGCGAGTACTTCGGCGAGCATCTCATCGACCTGCGCATCGACCTCGGGCAATGAGCGCCTTGCGGCAATATGATCGAGTACGGCCCCGGGATCGTTGAAGAAATTTCGGGCTGCGGGCGGGAAGTCCTCTCCCAGATAGTGCAGCGGCTCCCGCTCGATGTAGAGCGCAAGGGCCTCGTAGATCGCCGCCCGGGCATCGTCGCGGTCCTGTTCTGTCACGCTGGGATCGCCCTCCCAGTCCTGCGTCACGCGCCGCGCCAGGAAGCGCAGCCGCCGGATCCGGAAAGCCAGGTCGTGGGCGCGGAAGAAGTCGATCATCGGTGCAGACGTGCCTTCGCGCAGGGCCTGCATGCGGTCGAGGCCGTTATCGGCAAGATAGCCGATGAACCGTTGTACTATCGGCTCGGTCGAGGACAGCTCCTGTTCCGGAACGCCTTCATCGACCATGCGGCCGAGCATCGCCAGAATGCCGCTGAACTTGACCTGGGCGTACCCGTGATAGGCAAAGCCGGCCTGCTGGAATGCGGCCTCCTGCGCCTTGTTACGCCATGCCGCAAGCCGCTTGGGAGTGGGGCGGTCGAGGAACAGGGTGCGCCCGAACAGTTTGTCGACGGTCTCTTCGATCTCGGGGCGCAGGGCCAACACGATGTCGCGCATCGTGCGCATCTCGCGCGAATCGCGATCGAGTGCCTCGAGGTTGTCGCGGATCGGCTGCTCGCGCGGGATCGATGATAGCGAACCGAAGATCACCGGGAAGAAGCCGGGTATCCTGGTGTCGCGCCGCATTCTGGGGCCAATGTGATCGGGGGTCGGATCGATATAGACGAAGCGCCGGTCGACCTCCCGCGCGGCAGGGCGGTCGCGCAGTACGGTCATGGCATCGGCAAACGGCGCATTGACGAGGACGGAGCCGTCGATGAGCGAGACACTGTCTATGTCCTTGCGGCTGAAATGTTCCGGCATGACGCGGCGCAGGAAGGCATCGCGGTCGGGCCACTTGCTGGCGGTTTCGGCCACGAGCTTGTCGATTTCCGCAATCTGCAGCGGCGGAAAGGCCCCGGGGAAGCTCGCCGTCGAACGCGCAGCGAGGACCAGCGCCGGGATCGATGCGAGATCCTCGCCCTTGCCCCGCGACTTGACGTGAAAATCGATGGTCAGGCGATGCTCGCTTTCCAGCACCAGTTCGGGCGAGTGGAGCCGCAGGGTTTCAAGGTGTCCCTTGAAGTCGGTCGCCGTCACGAACAGGTCGAGCGGGTGCCGCGCCGGAAGCAGGGGCTTGCCCTCGGGCGCTTCTGCCATCGCCATCATCGCCCGGTTGATGAGGCGCGAGAAGCCGATGCCGCTGAAGGGCGGCTCGAACCAGCGCGAGCGGATCAGGCGCGAGAGCTTGTCGCGCACTTCGGTGCGGGTCTCAGGGGCGACCGAAGCGCTCACCGCATTGCCGGGGCGGTGGAGGAGGTAATAGACGATCGGACTTGCCCAGAACTTGGCGGCACGCGACCAGGGCTTGGCGTCGGGATCGAGCAGGACGTCGACGTCAGCGCATTCGAGCCACAGTTCGGTCAAGGGTTCGAGCGACTGGCCGGTGTGGATCGCCTGCGCGAGGAAGATGCTGTTGATCCCGCCCGCGCTCGCCCCGGCGACGATGTCGGAAAGAACCCGCAGTTTCAGGTTGCTGCCCTGTTCCAGCCTGCGCAGCAGCCGTGCGTAAACGGCCTCGCTGCTCTCAAGGATGCCTTCGTCGGCCCAGAACGCCCGGCTTGCCCGAAGGACCTTCCACAGCTCCTTGGTCACGCCGTGCATGTAGACGGCAAGAGAGATGCCCCCATAGCAGACGAGCGTGATCCGCAGTTCTTTCTGCCGCATTCCGCATACTTGGCCCGGATCAAGGAGAAAGGCAATTGCGTTCTCATTCCGTTCCGGATAGGCGCAGCCTATGGCAAAGCCCAAACGTCGTTACGTATGTCAGAATTGCGGAAGCGTCGCGACCCGGTGGCAGGGGCAGTGCGCGGATTGCGGTGAATGGAACTCGCTTGTCGAGGAAGCACCGCAGACGGTCTTTTCTTCCAAGCACGATCTCTCTTCCGGCGGTCGCCCGATCCAGTTCACCCCGCTCGACCAGCCTGGCGAAATTCCCCAGAGGCAGGCCAGCGGCCTTGCCGAGTTCGATCGCGCCCTGGGTGGCGGCCTGGTCCCCGGATCGGCGATCCTCATGGGCGGGGATCCGGGTATCGGCAAGTCGACGCTGCTGCTGCAGGCCTCGGCGCACATCGCCAGGGCCGGGCGTGACGTCGTCTATGTCAGCGGCGAGGAAGCGTCCGGTCAGGTTCGGCTGCGGGCTGAACGCCTTGGCCTGTCGAAGTGTCCGATTCGCCTGGCCTCCGCAACATCGGTGCGGGACATCCTCACTACGCTGGGGATGGATGAGCCGCCGTCGCTTCTGGTCATCGATTCGATCCAGACGATGCACTCGGACCAGATCGAGGGTGCGCCCGGGTCGGTCAGCCAGGTGCGCGGGTGCGCCTTCGAACTGATCCGCTACGCCAAGGAAAACAGCGTCACCCTCATCCTCGTCGGTCACGTCACCAAGGACGGCAATATCGCCGGTCCGCGCGTGCTGGAGCACATGGTCGACGTGGTGATGAGCTTCGAGGGGGAACGCAGTCACCAGTACCGCATCCTGCGCTCGCTCAAGAACCGTTTCGGTCCGGTCGACGAGATCGGCGTCTTCGCCATGGAGGGCGACGGACTTGCCGAAGTCGGCAATCCCTCGATGCTGTTCCTTTCTGGCCGCGAGGAACCGATGGCGGGCAGCGCGGTCTTCCCGGCGATGGAAGGGACCCGGCCAGTCCTCGTGGAAATACAGGCGCTTATCGTGCGCCTGCAGAGCGGGGCGACGCCGCGGCGTGCCGTCGTCGGGTGGGACAATGGCCGCATGGCCATGCTGCTCGCCGTGCTCGAGGCACGATGCGGCCTTAATTTCTCCAGTGCGGAAGTCTATCTCAACGTCGCTGGCGGTTATCGCCTTGCCGATCCGGCGGCCGACCTTGCCGTGGCCGCTGCGCTCGTCTCGGCCCTCGGTGACAAGCCTCTGCCGACGGACGCTGTGTGGTTCGGTGAAGTCTCGCTCGCCGGTGAGATTCGGCCCGTGGCCCATTCATCGATCCGACAGCGCGAATCGGCGAAACTTGGCTTTGGCAAGGCTATTGGACCTGCCGGTGGACCGCCGCCCGACAAGGGCATCCGGTTTTCCGGTCTGACAATGCTTCCCAACCTCGTTGACCGCATTCTTTCGGATGCTTAATTGCAGTTTACTATGAGTGGCTTCGATATCGTTGTCCTGCTGTTCGTGGGGATCGGGGCCCTGACCGGCTTCTTCCGCGGATTCGTGCAGGAAATTCTCACGCTGGCGGCGTGGATATTCGCAATTTTCGCAATTCGCATGTTCCATACACCCGTCACCGAAGTGCTCGTTCCGTACATCGGAGAGGGTTCGGGATCGGCGATCCTTGCCTTTGCGCTGCTGTTGCTGGGGCCTTACGTGGCCGTGAGGCTTGTCGCCCGCTGGGCCGGCAGCAAGAGCCGCGGTTCGCTGCTGGGGCCGATCGACCGGGTCCTGGGTTTCGGGTTCGGCGCGGTGAAGGGCGTCATCATCCTCGTGCTGGCCTTCTCGGTGCTGGTTCTTGGATATGATACCGTATGGGGCGTTGCCGGCCGGCCCGATTGGATCGTGACCGCGCGATCCTATCCCTTCGTCAATGCCAGTAGCGAAGCCATGGTGAAGATGATCAACGAGCGGCGCCAGCAGCTCAACGAGGAGGATGCTGCGGTCGCGGCCGAGTAGCCCCAATCGAAGCAAGAGCCACCCCTGTGTCGACCACTGTCCTTTACACCCCCGAGGTCCTTTCGCTGGCGGTCGCGCTTGCGCGCTTTCCGTGGCGCGAGGATTTTCCGCTGCAGGGAGAGGCCCGCTCACGTTCGTGCGGCAGCACGATTGCGCTGGGCCTCGCGGTCGATGACCGCGGTACTGTCACCGAGGTCGGCGTGCGCAGCCAGGCCTGCGCCATTGGACAGGCTGCGGCGGCGATCTTCGCAGAGGCCGTCGTCGGCATGACCGGGCGCAAGGTGCACGAGGCGGGAAGGGCCTTGGAAGACTGGTTGGCCGGAAAGGTTGACCTGCCGGACTGGCCGGGGCTCGAACGCATTGCCGCTGCCCGGGACTATCCAGGGCGACACGGCGCGGTAATGTTGCCGTGGAATGCAGCCATGCAGGTGCTTCCCTCCGCCTGATCCGCGGTTTAAACGCCTGTCGGGGCCCGATAACGCGGACGAGGGGGAAGTTTCAGAAAAATGGCTGACGTACAGCAGCATCCACATGCACCCGAGCCGAGTGCATCGGACATCAAACTCGTCATTGCGGCTTCCTCGATGGGTACCGTGTTCGAGTGGTACGACTTCTTCATCTACGGAACGCTGGCCGGCATCATCGGCAAGACCTTCTTCCCTTCGGGCAACGCGACGCTCGAGACGCTGCTGGTCTGGGCCGGCTTCGCGGTAGGCTTCGGCTTCCGTCCGCTTGGCGCAGTGCTTTTCGGTTTTCTCGGGGACAAGCTTGGACGCAAGTACACGTTCCTTGTCACCGTCACGTTGATGGGCATTGCGACAGCCGGCGTCGGTTTTATCCCTTCGGCCGAGACCATCGGGCTCGCCGCTCCGGCGATCATTCTCCTGCTGCGTATCATGCAGGGTCTTGCGCTAGGCGGCGAATATGGCGGAGCGGCGATCTATGTCGCAGAGCATTCTCCGCCCAATCGCCGCGGCTTCTTCACCGGCTTCATTCAGGCAAGCGTCGTCGGCGGCTTCGTGCTCAGCCTGATCGTGGTCCTGACCTGCAAGGGACTGATGAGCGAGGAATTGTGGAATGCCTGGGGGTGGCGCGTTCCCTTCCTGCTCAGCATGATCCTACTCGCAGTATCTCTGTGGATGCGCCTCAAGCTGTCGGAAAGCCCGGTCTTCAAGGCGATGCGCGAAGAGGGCGAGATCGCGGGCAACCCCTTTGTCGAGAGCTTCACTTATCCTGGTAACAAGAAGCGCATCTTCATCGCGCTATTCGGGATTGCGGCAGGTCTGACGGTGATCTGGTACACGGCCATGTTCTCCGCGCTCAGCTTCCTCAAGGGGGCGATGCGCATGGAAGCAACGACGGCGGAAATCATCATCGGCATTTCCGCAGGCCTGGGCATGGCTTTCTTCGTATTGTTCGGTTCGCTTTCGGACAGGGTCGGGCGCAAGAAGCCGATCGTGTGGGGCTACCTTGCTGCGCTGGTGCTGATGTTCCCCCTGTTCTGGACGATCGGCGCTCACGCCAATCCCGCCCTTGTGCGGGCCAACGCGAACTCGCCGGTCGCGGTTTCGGGGCCTGACTGCAGCTACAATCCCTTCGCGTCTGTCCAGGAGAGCGATTGCGGCAAGTTGCTCGAAGATCTGACGGCGGCGGGAATAACCTACGAACTGGCCAATGGCACCGATCTTGAACTTCACATCGGCGGTGAGGCGTTACCGGTCGCAGCCTATCCCTGGGATGACAAGGAGGCGCGCAACGCCGAGTTGAAAGGCTGGCTGACCGACGCGGGCTACGACCTCGGAGTCGTCAGGCCGACCGTCAAGGATGCCCTTGTCATCGGCGTCATGCTGCTGGTCTTCATGGCTCTGTCGGGCGCAACATACGGGCCGGTCGCCGCACTTCTGTCGGAAATGTTCCCGCCGCGTATCCGTTACAGCTCGATGTCCATTCCCTATCACATCGGAACCGGCTACTTCGGCGGCTTCCTGCCGCTGATTTCGAGCTACATGGTCGCGACCAGCGGGAATCCATACCAGGGTCTGTGGTACACCTGGGGCATCGTCGCGATTGCCCTGGTGGTCGCAATCTGGGGTTTGCGGGGCGGTCCCCCGCGCGATTACGGTGATGATGCTGCCTGAACTGCCCGAGCCGCCGCTGCGGCTGAATCTCGACTGGAATGCCCTTAAAGCCAATTGGCAGGCCCTTGACCGCCTCTCGGGCAAGGCCCGGGCCGGCGCTGCGGTCAAGGCCGACGGCTACGGCCTCGGCGCTCGCAAGGCCACGGCAATGCTGCTCGAAGCGGGGTGCCGCGATTTCTTCGTCGCGCACTGGGCAGAAGCCGCCGACCTGCTCGATATCGTTGATCCCGGCTCGATTTCGGTCCTGCACGGTCCGCAATCGGCCGAGGATTGCGCCTATGGTCAGGCGATCGGGGCTAGGCCGGTCATCAATTCGCTCTCGCAGGCGCAGCGCTGGCTCGATGCCGGCGGAGGTCTTTGCGATCTCATGATCGATACCGGCATGAACCGCCTCGGGGTGCCCATGAGCGAGATCGGCAGCGAACTCCTCGCCCGTCTCGATGTCGATGTCCTGCTTTCGCACCTCGTTTCGGCCGAGGAGGAATCTTCCCTCAACGCCTTGCAGTGCAGCAGATGGCTTGAGGCGCGAGAGACGATTGGCCATCGACGTGCCAGCCTTGCGAACTCGGCAGGCATCGCGCTTGGCGCTGAATTTCATGGAGATCTCACTCGGCCGGGTGTTTCGCTTTACGGCGGAATCCCGCGTACCGATATGGGACGGCTGATCCGGCAGGTGGTCCGCCCTGAAGCGATGATCATGCAGGTGCGCCATGTCGCGGCGGGGGAGACGGTGGGCTACAATGCCACCTTCACGGCAAAGGCGGCGATGCGGGTCGGCACCGTCTCTACGGGTTATGCCGACGGTTACCTGCGCTGCTGGTCAAACAAGGGTCACTTTGAGGCAAATGGCGCAAAACTGCCGGTCCTTGGCCTCGTCAGCATGGACATGACGGTGATCGACCTGACCCATGCAAACGATATCGGCGAGGGCGACTGGGTCGGCGCCGCCTACGATCTGCCAAGTGCATCTGTAGAGACGGGTCTCACGCAGTACGAATTGCTGACCCTGCTGGGCCGTCGTTTCCGTCGCTGACCGCAATTGCCAAACCTTTTGCTGCGCAGCAATTTGTGTTGCATCGCGACAATGCGGGATGATACCATAAGCTACTGTCTGGACGGGGATTGGTCATGGCTGAAGCGGCGTCGCGCGACGACAACACTGTTATAATCAAAAAATACGCAAACCGGCGGCTCTATAACACGCAATCGTCGAGCTACATCACGCTCGAGCATCTTGCGAAGATGACGCGCGAAGGCGTGGACTACAAGGTGCTCGACGCGAAGAGCGGCACCGACATTACGCACACGATCCTTACGCAGATCATCATGGAGGAAGAATCCAACGGTGAGCAGATGCTCCCGGTGAACTTCCTGCGTGAACTGATCAGCATGTACGGCAACTCGATGCAGTCGCTGATTCCGCACTATCTCGAAGCATCGATGGAAAATTTCCGCGCCAACCAGACGAAGCTGCACAAGGCTTTCGAGGATAGTCTTGGCAACAATCCGCTCGCCAAGCTGGCCGAGCAGAACATGGCGATGTTCAAGGCGGCAGCGGCGGCATTCATGCCCGGCGGCGAGAAGAACGAGAGCAAGCCCGCCGCTCCGGCAGAGGGCGACGACCTTTCCGCGCTGCGCGATCAGATGGCGGAAATTCAGAAGAGGCTTGACGCGCTGGGCAAATAAAGGCCAGCGGGGTGCGTTCCGGCCTCGGGGTATCCCGCGGCCGGCCCCGATTCATGCGACGGATGGTCTGTCGCATTGCAGCAAGTCAGGAAGAACGCACCCGTGTCCGCCATTCGCCACGCCCTCTCGACCAAGCGCGAGGACGATTTCGCCCAGTGGTACCAGGAAGTCATTTCCGAGGCTGAAATGGCCGAGGAGTCCGGCGTCCGCGGCTGTATGGTCATCAAGCCCTGGGGCTACGGCATATGGGAACGCATCCAGCGCCTCATGGACGACATGATCAAGGCGGCCGGCGTCCAGAACTGCTACTTCCCGCTGTTCATTCCGCTGTCCTATTTCGCCAAGGAAGCCGAGCACGTCGAAGGCTTCGCGAAGGAAATGGCGGTGGTTACGCATCACCGTCTTGTCGCGGACGGCAAGGGCGGCCTCGTGCCGGACCCGGAAGCGAAGCTCGAAGAGCCGCTCATCGTGCGGCCGACTTCGGAAACCGTGATCGGCGCGGCGATGGCGCGCTGGGTCCAGTCGTGGCGCGACCTGCCGCTGCTGACCAACCAGTGGGCCAACGTTGTGCGCTGGGAAATGCGCACGCGCATGTTCCTGCGCACCAGCGAATTCCTCTGGCAGGAAGGCCACACCGCCCATGCCGATCGTGACGATGCGATGGTCGAGACGCTGCGCGCACTCGAGATGTACCGTGCCTTCGCCGAAGGGCCGCTCGCCATGCCGGTGATTGCCGGCGAAAAGCCCGAGAACGAGCGCTTCCCCGGCGCAGTCGCGACCTACTCCATCGAGGCGATGATGCAGGACGGCAAGGCGCTCCAGGCGGGTACCTCGCACTACCTTGGCACCGGTTTCGCCAAGGCTGCGGGTATCCAGTACCAGGACAGGGAAGGAACCCAGCAGTACGCCCATACGACGAGCTGGGGTACCTCGACCCGCATGATCGGCGGCCTGATCATGACGCACGGCGACGATGACGGCCTGCGCGTTCCGCCGATGGTTGCACCGCACCAGATCGTCATTCTGCCTATGCTGCGCGAAAACGACGAGGATGAAGCGCTTCTCGCCTATTGCGAGGAACTGCGCTGCGCACTTGCCTCGCAGTCGGTACTCGGCGAACCTGTGCGCGTCCTGCTCGACAAGCGTCCGGGCAAGGCCACCCAGAAGCGCTGGGCGTGGGTCAAAAAGGGCGCTCCCCTGATCCTCGAGATCGGTGGACGCGATGCCGCGGGCGGGCAGGTCTCCATGCTGCGCCGCGACCGTTTGTGGAACGACAAGGCCAAGGCCAACTTCATCGGTCTGGCAAAGGATGATTTCGTCGCGCGTGCCGCCTCGGAAATCGAGGACATCCAGTCGTCGCTCTATGCAGAGGCGCGCGCGAAGCGCGATGCCAACATCACGCGCGTTTCCAGCTTCGATGAAGTCGCTGCCTTCTTCTCCGAGGACAAGCGCTACCCGGGATGGGTCGAGGTTGAATGGGCACGCCCGACCGGCGAGGAACTGGAGGATGTGATCAAGCGCCTCAAGGAGCTCAAGCTGACGATGCGCAACACCCCGCTCAATGCCGAGCCGGTGGCGGGTAACTGCATTTTCACGGGACGTCCGGCCGTCGAAAGGATATACGTCGCAAGGGCTTACTGATCGAAAGCAGGAGGGGACGTGTTCGCGGCAATCAAGTACAACCTCGCCAACCTGACGAACTTCTCGGGCCGCGATGCGCGGCCCACGTTCTGGTACTACGTCCTCTTCCTGGTCATTGCGCAGTACGCGCTGGGCCTGCTGATCTCCTTGCCGCTGATGGGCGGCATGATGCAGGGCGTCGTGGAAGGCGTGAAGGAAGGCATGTCCGAAGCCGAGCTGCAGGCACGGATGCTGGCCAGGATGAGTGGCCCTATGCGCTCGGCCATGATCGCCTCCATGGGACTCTATCTCGTATCTTCGGCGCTGCTGGTTGCATCCTTCGTCCGCCGCCTGCACGATTCCGGCAGGCCAGGCTGGATTGCCGCCATCGCCTTCCTCTGCGTGCTGGGCGCACAGGCGGCATCGATGGCGAACATGGACAGGATGGTCGATGCTATTTCGACTTCTGCTCCGGGCAGTCCCGAGGCGATCCTTGCCGCGCAGGGGCCCCTGATCTATGCCACTATGCTGTCCTGGGTCGGCATGTTGATCGTCATCGGTTTCGGCGTCTGGCCATCGACCGACGGGCCCAACCGCTATGGCGAGGAACCGGTTCCCGACTGACACTTGCGAAGCGGGTGGGATGGTGAAAGATTGCGCGCATGCGCAAGATCGTATTTCCGCTCGTTCACATTGCCGTGCTCGGCTATCCCGTTCCTGCCCTGGCGGAGCAGCCGCAGGTCTCGCCGGATCGGCTGCGCGCCGATGTTGCGCAGCTTGTCTCCTTCGGTACCCGGCACACCCTGTCTTCCGACTCCGATCCCAAGCGGGGCATAGGCGCGGCCCGGCGCTGGGCGGCCGATGAATTCCGCCGGACGTCGAAAGCCTGTGGCAACTGCCTTGAGGTGGTTTTGCCCGAAAGCACGGTCAGCGGTGCGCGCATCCCGGCTCCGGTAAGGCTGGTCGACGTTGTCGCGATCCAGCGCGGGACAGAGCGCCCCGATGAAGTCGTTATCGTGCAGGGGCACATCGACAGCCGGGCCTCGGACGTCATGGATGCCGGGAGCGACGCGCCCGGCGCCAACGACGATGCGTCGGGTACCGCTCTCGTGCTGGAAGCCGCCCGCGTGCTTTCGCAACGCAGATTCCCCTCGACGATCGTCTATGCTGCGCTCTCCGGTGAGGAGCAGGGGCTTTACGGCGGCAGGTTGCTGGCGGACTTTGCGAAGAAGCAGGGCTGGACGGTCAAGGCGGTGCTGAACAACGACATCGTCGGTGGCACGCACGGTTCGGACGGGCTTGTCGACGATACCCATGTCCGCGTGTTCTCGGAGGGACCGCGGGCCGATGCGACCGACGAGACGCGCGCGGCCGCGCGGCGCTTCGGCGGGGAGAACGACAGCCCGAGCCGCAATATCTCCCGCTATATCGCCGGGCTTGCCGGAGGCGTGCAGGACGATCTTGCCGTGCGTCAGGTCTGGCGTGCCGACCGCATGGGGCGTGGCGGCGATCAACTGCCGTTCCTGGAGCAGGGCAATCCTGCCGTGCGCTTCTCGGTCGCCGTCGAGGACTACGAGCACCAGCATCAGGACCTGCGGACCGAGGACGGAGTGAAGTACGGCGATACGATCGACGAGATGGACTTTCCTTATCTCGCCAAGGTCACCCGCCTCAACGTAGCGACGCTCGCGGCACTGGCAAGTGCGCCGATGCCGCCCGAGCCCGTTGCCGATGCCGCGGTGAAGACATGGACCGACGTCCGTTGGAAACCGGTGGCAGGCGCCGTCGCCTACAACGTCTGGCGCCGCCGCACCGATGCTCCGGAATGGGAGTCACAGCCAGCCGTCTCCGGGACCACGCAGACCGCTGTCAAGCTGGAAGGCCTGCGCGGCGACGACTGGCTGCTGGGCGTCAGCGCGATTGCCGCCGATGGCAGCGAGAGCCCGGTCGCAAGCGCGGTTCCGGGCGGCGGTTATGAACCGCTTGGAAGCCAAGAGTGAGGCCGGCGCCATTGTAATCCGGAGGCATCGGGGCCATGGCAAGGAAATGGCTCCCAAGACACGGTCCGCGCCGGGCCTGCCGACGCGCAAGCAGATCCTCGACTTCATCGCCAATTCGCCCGTCCCCGCGGGCAAGCGTGAGATCGCGCGCGAATTCGGGCTGAAGGGGCAGGAGAAGATCCAGCTCAAGGCGCTGCTCAAGGACATGGCCGAAGAGGGCCTGATCGACGGCAAGCGCACGGCCTTCCACAAGATGGGCGGGTTGCCCAAGGTCACTGTCCTGCGCATCGTCGATATCGACGAGGGCGAGGCGATTGCCGTGCCGGATACGTGGCAGCCTGAGGATGCAACTCCGCCGCCGCGCATTCGCCTGGTCGAAAAGGGCCGAAGCGCGCTCAAGATGGGCGACCGAGTGCTGTCGCGCACCGAAGAGACCAACACGGGCTGGCGCGCGTGGCCGATGAAGAAGCTGGCGCTGCGTTCGGAGCAGATGCTTGGCGTGGTCGAGATCGATGGCGGCGGCAAGCCCTGGCTGGCCCCGGTCGACAAGCGCATCCGTCATTCCTCCCCGATCTCGGACCTGGGCGGGGCAGAGAAGGGTGAACTCGTGCTTGCCGAGCCAGTGGGAAGATCGGCCCGCGCATCGGTCAAGGTCACACAGGTGCTGGGCGAGCCGCTTGCGCCCAAGGCCTTCAGCCTCATTGCGATTCACAAGCACGGCATTCCCAACCATTTCACGCAGGAAACGCTGGACGAGGCGGAGCGCGTCGCGAAGATTCCGCTCAGCCCGGACAAGCGCGAGGACCTGCGTCACCTGACGATCGTCGCCATCGACCCGTCCGATGCACGCGACCATGACGATGCGATCTGGGCCGAGCCGGACGGGGAAGGGGGCTTCCGTGCCCTCGTCGCGATCGCCGACGTCTCGTTCTATGTGCGTCCCGGCGGTGAAATAGACCGCGAGGCGCGTCGCCGCGGCAACTCGGTCTATTTCCCCGACCGCGTCGTGCCGATGCTGCCGGAGATCCTCTCGGCCGACGTCTGCTCCCTGCGTTCTGGCGAGGACCGGGCCGCGATGGCCTGCCACATGCACATCGACGGGGCAGGCCGGGTCGTCGAATGGCGCTTCACCCGCGCTATCGTGCGGATCGACGAAGTCATCGCTTACGAAGATGCGCAGGCGCGGATCGACGAGGGCATAGCTGCCGACAACCTCAAGCACTTGTGGGAATGCTGGAAGGCCCTCGCCGAAGCGCGCCACAAGCGCGATCCACTCGAACTCGAACTGCCCGAACGCCGGGTCAAGCTCGACGAGCAGGGCCGGATCACCGAGATCGCCGTGCGCGAAAGGCTGGATGCGCACCGCGTCGTCGAGGACTTCATGATTGCGGCCAACGTGGCCGCGGCCAAGGCACTGGAAGCCAAGGTCGCCCCGGTGGTCTATCGCGTTCACGAAACCCCGAGCCGAGAAAAGCTCGTCGCGCTCAAGGACTACCTTGCGACTTTCGGTAAGAAGCTGGCGCTGGGGCAGGTCATCACCCCGGGCCTGTTCAACCGCATGCTGAAGGACATTTCCGACGAGGCCGAAAAGGCGCTGATCATGGAAGCTGTCCTGCGCAGTCAGACCCAGGCCTATTACGGGCCGCGCAACGAAGGCCACTTCGGTCTGGCGCTTGGGTCCTATGCGCACTTCACTTCCCCGATCCGGCGCTATGCGGACCTGCTTGTCCATCGCGCGCTGGTCGATGCCTACGGCCTTGAGCAGCCCAAGCCCCAGGGCGATATCCCGGCGACTTCGGGCCTGTCCGAGCGCGACCGGGAGGACCTGGGCCGGATCACCGAGGTCATTTCCGCGGCCGAACGCCGCGCGATGGAGGCCGAGCGCGACACGATCGACCGGTATGTCGCGGCATGGCTGTCCTCGCGCGTCGGGGACGTTTTCGACACGCGCATTACCGGCGTCCAGAAGTTCGGCTTCTTCGCGACGATCATCGGTTTGGGCGGCGACGGACTGGTGCCCGTATCGACGCTGGGCGACGAGCGTTTCGCCTACGACGAGAAATCGCAGGTGCTGGAAGGCGAGCAGACCGGAACGAGCTATGCGATGGGCCAGATCCTGCGCCTGCGCCTGGCCGAGGCGAACCCGCTGACCGGTGCTCTCAAGTTCGAGCTGGAGGAGGGTGGATCAGGCCAGATCGAGCAGCGGGGAAGGCCGATGCCGCTGAAAAAGCGTGGAAAACATTTCGCGGGAAAACGCGGTCGCCCGAACAATATCCGGCATCAGGGACGCAAGAAGCGCTAGGACGAGCGGACGCCGCAACCCCTAGCTGAGGCGCTCGATTTCGGCCTCGTCCAGCGTACCGGGAACCACGAAGACCGGGCAGGTCATCTGCCCGATACCTGCACCGGTGAAGTGCGCCACGAGCGGGCCCGGGCCGCCTTCCTTCGCGGCACCGAGAACCAGCGCGGATACCTCGGGATGTTCCTTCAGGTATTCGCGCACGACCTTGATGTCCTCGCCCATACGCACGGCGATCACCGGCATCTTCGCACCTTGCGAAAGCAGGTTGCCCGCTGCGGCGGTCACCAGCGTTTCGGCACGTGCACGCGCTTCTTCCTCAATGGTGGCCTGGACGCCGCCGAAGGCATTGAAGGGCTGCGGGGGGACGAGGGCGAGAAGATGGAGCGCGCCGTCGGTCTTGGCTGCGCGCCGGGCCGCGAACTGCAGGGCGACAAGCGCCTCATCGGTTTCATCGACGATTACCAGATAGACCCGCATCTTAGTCCCCTCTTTCCCGAGCTTATCGGGCCATTCGATTGTAGGTGCAAGCCATCAGGAATTCGAATTAGCAATGTGAAGGCGCTTGTATGGACGCGGCAACTTGTCCAAGGAAAGATCGATCCAGAAAATGACCTCCCCAGGATAAACAAGGGACTCAAACGCCTCCATGCCCATCGAGATCAAGATGCCCGCTCTATCCCCCACCATGGAAGAGGGGAAACTCGCCAAATGGTTGGTGAAGGAAGGTGACACCGTCAGCTCGGGCGACATCATGGCCGAGATCGAGACGGACAAGGCGACGATGGAATTCGAAGCCGTCGACGAAGGGACTGTCGGCAAGATCCTCGTGCCCGAAGGCAGCGAGGGCGTGAAGGTCGGGACCGTGATCGCCATGCTTGCGGGTGAAGACGAGGACATCTCGTCCGTTGAATCCGCTCCGGCACCGTCCGCGCCCAAGCAGGAAGCGCCCAAGGCAGCAGAAGAAGCCAAGACCGCGGCCCCGGCCCCGGCTCCTGCTGCCGCCAAGGCCAGCGCTGCGCCTGCCGCATCGAAGGAAGGCCGCGTTCTCGCTTCGCCGCTTGCCCGTCGCCTGGCCGATGCCAAGGGCATCGACATTGAAGCCGTAAGCGGATCGGGACCCAGGGGCCGCATCGTCAAGGCCGATGTCGAGGCCGCGCAGGCGGGAGCCTCCAAGCCGAAGGCCGCCGTTGCCGCAGCGCCCGTCGGTGAGGCTGCAGCTGCTCCCACGGTCGAGATGGCCGACGAAACCCGCGCTCTGCTCGACGCGCGCGTGCCGCACAGCGTCGAGAAGCTCTCGAGCATGCGCAAGACGATCGCGCGCCGCCTGACCCAGTCGAAGCAGGAAGCGCCGCACATCTACCTCTCGGTCGAGATCGTGCTCGACAAGCTGATCGCCCTTCGCGGCGAGATCAACGAGATGCTCGGCAAGCGCGGCATCAAGGTCTCGGTCAACGACATGCTGGTCAAGGCGCTGGCCATGGCGCTGGTCGAAGTGCCCGAGTGCAACGTGACCTTCGCCGGGAATGAACTGATCAAGTACGAGCGCGCCGACATTTCGGTCGCGGTCTCGATCCCCGGTGGCCTCATCACGCCGATCGTGCCCGACGCCAATGGCAAGACCTTCTCGCAGATCGCGCAGGCGACCAAGGACCTTGGTGCCCGCGCCAAGGAAGGAAAGCTCAAGCCTGAAGAGTTCACGGGCGGTACGGCGTCGATCTCCAACATGGGCATGATGGGAATCACCCAGTTCTCGGCCGTTATCAATCCTCCGCAATCGACGATCCTCGCCATTGGGGCAGGTGAAAAGCGCCCCTGGGTCATGGCAGACGGCTCCTTGGGAGTTGCGACCGTCATGAATGCCACCGGAAGTTTCGATCACAGGGCCGTCGACGGAGCCGATGGCGCGCGTCTGATGGCGGCGTTCAAGGCCTATGTCGAAAACCCGCTGAGCATGGTCGCCTGATCGCATGGAACCCCGGCGCGATCCGGTCATCCGAGTTACGGCCATGCCGGCCGACGCCAATGCCTATGGCGATATCTTCGGCGGTTGGCTGATGAGCCTGATGGACATGGGCGCGGGCCTGATCGCCGCTCGGCATTCCCATGGCAGGGCCGTGACGGTGGCGATGGACGGGATGCAGTTTCACCTGCCGGTCAAGGTGGGTGACGAAATCTCCGTCTATGGCGAATTGTGCCGCGTGGGCCGATCCTCGATGACCATCGGGGTCGAAGCCTGGCGGCGCCATCGCCACGAGGAAGAAGAAGTAAAGGTTACGCAAGCCGTGTTCACCTTCGTTGCGGTGGACAACAGCGGCAAGCCCAGGACGATCGAGCCGGGCCGCAATGAGCAGGAGATTTGAAGCAGTGGCAGATTCTTACGACGTCATCGTTCTCGGTTCCGGCCCCGGTGGCTACGTCTCGGCGATCCGCTGCGCGCAGCTGGGTCTGAAGACGGCCATCGTCGAGCGCGAGCTGCTGGGCGGCATCTGCCTTAACTGGGGCTGCATTCCGACCAAGGCACTGCTGCGCTCGGCCGAAGTGTTCCACCAGATGAAGCACGCCAAGGCCTATGGCCTGGCGGCAGAAAACATCACCGCCGATCTCGATGCGGTGGTGAAGCGTTCGCGCGGAGTTGCCTCGCAGCTCAACAAGGGCGTGACGCACCTGATGAAGAAGAACAAGATCGCCGTCCACACCGGCACCGGCAAAGTCGTTGCCAAGGGCAAGCTGGCGGTGACCGATGCTGACGGCAAGACGACCGAGCTGCAGGCAAGGCACATCATCGTTGCCACCGGCGCGCGGGCACGCGAGCTGCCTTTCGCCAAGGCCGACGGCAAGCGCATCTGGACCTACCGCCATGCGATGACGCCTTCGGAAATGCCGACCAAGCTGCTGGTCATGGGCTCTGGCGCGATCGGTATCGAGTTCGCCAGCTTCTTCAATGATATGGGCGCCGACGTGACCGTAGTCGAAATGCTCGACAGGATCGTGCCGGTCGAAGACGCTGACGTTTCCACCTTCCTCGAAAAGGCGCTGACCAAGCAGGGCATGACGATCATGACCGGCGCCGGCGTCGAGGCGATCACCGCCAGCGACAAGGGCGTGAAGGCCAAGATCAAGGGTAAGGACGGCAAGGTCACCGAGCACGAATTCAGCCATGTCATCTCGGCCGTCGGCATCGTGCCGAACACCGAAGAGATCGGCCTTGAAGGCGTGGGCGTGAAGCTCGATCGCGGTTTCATCCAGATCGACGATTACGGCCGCACCGGCGTGGCCGGCATCTGGGCCATCGGTGACTGCACGCCCGGACCGTGGCTGGCCCACAAGGCGAGCCATGAAGGCGTTACCGCTGCCGAGGCGATTGCCAAGGAACTGGGCAACAAGGACGTCCATCCCCATCCGCTCGACCGCAACAACATCCCGGGCTGCACTTACTGCCACCCTCAGATCGCGTCCGTCGGCATGACCGAGGCCAAGGCCAAGGAAGCGGGCTACGAAGTGAAGGTCGGCAACTTCCCCTTCATCGGCAACGGCAAGGCGATTGCGCTGGGTGAGCCGGAAGGCTTCATCAAGACCGTATTCGATGCCAAGACCGGTGAACTGCTCGGCGCACACATGATCGGTGCGGAAGTGACCGAGTTGATCCAGGGCTATGTTGTCGGCAAGACCCTCGAGACCACCGAGGCCGAGCTGATGAACACCGTGTTCCCGCACCCGACGCTGTCGGAAATGATGCACGAGGCAACACTGGCCGCTTACGGGCGCGCGCTCCACATCTGATCGCGTTTGCGCGAAAGAACAGGATGACAGGGAAGGGGCGGTCCTGCGGGACGCGCCCCTTTTCTTTTGGGCCTCAGGTTGTCTTGGGTGGGCCTCAGGCCGTCTGGGTGGACTGGACGATGTGTTCGAAGACCGCGATGTGGAGCGGTGCTTCGAACTCGCAACCGATGACCGCATCGCGCTCCCAGCAGATGCGCGCGGTCAGTAGCTGCATTCCGGGAATGCGGATGCGCAAGGGCAGCTCCGGCCGGGCCTCGGGAAACCATGCAATGCGAAAGCCGCCCGGAGAAAGGTCTTCGAGCCGGGCCATTTTCCAGGGCCGCGTGCCTTGCCGCACCTCGCACAGGATCGTGACGCTCACCCGCTCGGAACGCTGAGCGTGCGGCCGTTTCGAGCCGGTGATCCTTTCGTGGTGCAATCTGGCCTCCTGTCCTGGCGGAAACCATTGCGTCTCAGGAGGTTACTATCAGGTTAGCATGGTTACCGGGCAGCGCTGGGATCGTGCTTAAAATGCTGTAAGGCAATCAGCTCGCGACTTGCGGTTCGACCTGAGCACTCCGCCACAAGTATTCGAAATCAGGTGAGCACCTTGGCCTTGACCGCTTCCCGGATCGCATCCGGCACGCCTGCATCCTCGATCGTCGCCGGGGTATCGAAGCTCTCCCCGTTTACGATCTTGCGCAGGACATTGCGAAGGATCTTGCCGGACCGGGTCTTGGGCAATTGCGGCACCAGATATGCGGTCTTGAGTGCAGCCACCGCGCCCAGTTCGGATCGCACCGTGGCGATGACCCGCGCAGGGATGGTTTCGTCGTTCTCGGCGCCCGCTCGGGCCACGACGAAAGCGATCGGGATCATCCCCTTGAGCGCATCGTCCGCACCGATCACCGCGCATTCGGCCACCCCTTCGACTGTCGCAACGATCTGCTCCATCTGACCGGTGGAGAGCCGGTGTCCGGCCACGTTGATGATGTCGTCCGTGCGGCCCATGATGTGGAGGAACCCCTCATCATCGAAGTGCCCTGCATCGCCGGTTTCGTAATAGCCGGGGAACGTGGCGAAGTTCTTCTCGTAGCCTGGCCTGTTGTTCCAAAGCGTCCGGAACGCGCAAGGGGCGAGCGGCTCGCGCATGGCAACGGCGCCGCTCTGGCCGTCCGGAACCGGGCTCCCCTCTTCGTCGAGAATGGCGAAGGCGTAGCCGGGCACCGGAAAGCCGGCGCTGCCGCGTTTGCGCCGCGTATCGCCGAGGCCGAAGCAACTGGCGATGGCGGGCGCGCCCAGCTCGGTCTGCCACCAGTGGTCGATGACGGGCAGTCCGGTATGCGTTTCGGCCCAGCCGATGGTCTCGGGATCGGCGCGTTCACCGGCGAGGAAGATGGCTTCAAGCGCTCCGGTGCCGATGTCCTTGAGGAATGCCGCAGCTGGATCTTCCTTGCGGATCGCCCGGATGGCGGTGGGTGCAGTGAAGAACGTCTTGACGTCATGACCCACGATCGTGCGCCAGAACGTGCCCGGATCGGGAGTGCCGACCGGCTTGCCCTCGAACAGAACGGTGGTCGCGCCTACCAGCAGCGGACCATAGACGATGTAGCTGTGGCCAACGACCCAGCCCACATCGGACGCGGCCCAGAAGACGTCTCCCGGCCCGATCGCGTAGATCGCCTCCATCGTCCAGACGAGATTGACAGCATGACCGCCATTCTCGCGCACGACGCCCTTGGGGGTGCCGGTCGTGCCGGAGGTATAGAGGATGTAGAGCGGATCGTCTGATGCCACCGGAACGCAATCGGGGATCGCTGCGTCTGCCGTCGCGGCGCGCAGCTCCGCCCAGTCGAAGTCCCGGTTACGGCGCAGCTCGGTAGTCAGAAGATCGCGCTGCAGGACGATCACGCACTCGACCTGGTGGGCGGCGCTGGCGAGTGCCTCGTCGACCAGGGGTTTGTAGGCGATGATCCGCTTGCCCTCGATCCCGCACGAGGCGGTCAACACGACTTTGGGCGTGGCATCGTCGATGCGCTTGGTCAGTTCGTGCGCCGCAAAGCCGCCGAACACGACCGAATGGATCGCCCCGAGGCGAGCACAGGCGAGCATTGCGAAGGCCGTTTCGGGCACCATCGGCATATAGATGACGACGCGATCACCCTTGGCGACGCCGCGGCTTGCAAGCATGGCAGCGACGCGCCCGACTTCTTGAAGAAGCTCGCCGTACGTCCAACTGCGGACCGCGCCGGTGACCGGGCTGTCGTAGATCAGGGCCGTGGCATCGCCGCGGCCTGCCGCCACGTGGCGATCGACGGCATTGTAACAGGTATTGAGCGAGCCCCCGGGAAACCAGCCCTGTTCGGGATCGTACGCGCGTGTCGGCTGCCTGTCCCAGTCGATCTTTTCTGCTGCCTTTGACCAGAAGGTCTCGGGATCGTCGATGCTGGCTTGCCAGGTTTGCCGGTAGGCTTCGCTCATTGGCCTCTCACTTGTTTTTCCATAAGTTATCTGAAAGTCTTGGACAGGATTATCAGGTTTGGATCGCCTTCGAACGGTTCGGGATCAAAGCCCTTTTCGCGTTCGAGTTCGATGGCGGCATGATTGGCCCTGTCCTCGATGGAAATGGCACGGCGGCAACCCCTTGCTGCGGCCTGATCGGCAAGGAAATCGAGCATGGCCCAGCCGATACCCTTTCCGCGATGGCTGGCGCAGACCGAAATAGCGATTTCTGCCGTATCGAGGGGCCCGTCACAGGCCATGAGGCCCGAGGCGACGATCTGTCCGCTCGCCAGATTGCAGGCGATCCAGGATTCGGTCCGGAAGTGATCCGGGTGCACCAGCGGTTCAAGCTGTCCGCGACCGATCTGGCGGGCACCCGACATGAAGCGGAAACGGCGGTCCTCGTCGGTGACGCGTTCGAAGAAGGCTTCAAGATCGGCTTCATCGGCTTCGGTTACGGGGCGCACTTCCAGTTCGATACCGGAACGGGTTTCAAGCTTTACGCAATCGTGGAGAGACATTGAGACAGACTCCGTCTGGAGGTGGGGGGCGGCAATCTCATATGTCGTCGTCGACGCCCGCACCTTGATCGAGAGCAATCTCGGCAAGGCGCGGGCGCTACTTTCATCGGATCAGTCGATATTCCGGCGGAACGTCTCCGGCAGGAAGAACAGTCCGATCAGCAGAGTCGCAACGGCGACCACCACAGGATACCACAAGCCGTAGTAGATATCGCCGGTCGCGGCGACCATCGCGAAGGCCGTGGTCGGCAGGAAGCCGCCGAACCAGCCGTTGCCCAGGTGATAGGGCAGCGACATCGAGGTGTATCGGATTCGGCTCGGGAACAGTTCCACCAGCATGGCGGCGATCGGGCCGTAGACCATGGTCACCAGCAGGACGAGGTAGAACAGGATCGCGACGACCGTGACCTTGTCCATCTGCTCCGGATCCGCTGCCGCAGGGTAGCCCGCGCCGGCAAGACCGGCCTTGAGCTGGTCCTGATATGCGGCGATCGCGGCGGCGCGGTCTTCACCCTGCATATCGGCCGGGTTGGGCGCGACCATGACGGTATCGCCGATCGCGACCGAAGCCACGGTGCCCGCAGGGGCGGCCTTGTTGGTGTAGTTGATGCCGCTCTTGGCAAGGAAGGCCTTGGCGATGTCGCAGCTCGAGGAGTCGAACTTGTTCTTGCCGACCGGGTCGAACTGGAAGGAACATTCCGCGTCGTGGGCGGTGACGACTACCGGAGCATTGCGGCTTGCAGCGGCAAGAGCGGGGTTGGCGGCATCCGAAAGCGCGTGAAAGGCCGGGAAGTAGGTCACCGCAGCCAGCGCACAGCCGCCCAGGATGATGTACTTGCGGCCGATCCGGTCGGAGAGCCAGCCGAAGAACACGAAGAACGGCGTACCCAGCGCAAGGGCGATGGCGATCAGGTAGTTGGTTGTGGCGCCGTCCACCTTGAGGATCTTTTCAAGGTAGAACATCGCGTAGAATTGCCCGGTGTACCAGACGACTGCCTGGCCGGCGACGGCGCCGAACAGGGCGATGAGCACGAACTTGAGATTGCCCCACTGGCCGAAGGCTTCCGTGATCGGGGCCTTGGATGTGGTGCCTTCATCCTTCATCTTCTGGTAGACGGGGCTCTCGCTGAGCTGCAGTCGAATGTACATCGAGACGACCAGCAGGATCGCCGAAAGCAGGAACGGCACGCGCCAGCCCCAGCCCGCGAAAGTATCCTCGCCCATGCCGGTGCGCACGCCCAGCACGACGAGCAGGGCCGCGAAAAGGCCGAAGGTCGCGGTGATCTGGATGAAGCTGGTGTAGAGGCCGCGCTTGTTGTCGGGTGCGTGCTCGGCCACGTAAGTCGCCGCGCCGCCGTACTCACCGCCCAGCGCCAGGCCCTGGATGATGCGCAAGGTGACGAGGATGATAGGCGAGGCGATGCCGATGGTATCGTAACCCGGCAGCAGGCCGACCGCGAAAGTGGATAGGCCCATCAGGCCCATCGTCACGAGGAACGTGTACTTGCGGCCGACAAGGTCGCCGACCCGACCGAACACGAGCGCACCGAAGGGGCGGACTGCAAAACCGGCGGCAAAGGCGCCCAGCGCCAGAATGAACCCGGTCGTTTCGTTGACGCCTGAAAAAAAGACCTTGGAAATGAAGCTGGCAAGCAGCCCGTAGAGATAGAAGTCATACCACTCGAACACGGTGCCGAGCGACGATGCCGTGATGACGAGCTTTTCGCGGCCCGTCGCCCTGTGATGCTTCGGCAAGGCGTCATAAGTCGTAGCCATTGCTCACTCTCCCAAATGGGCCCAACCGTTTTTGTCCGGCGGGCAAGGTATATCCTCAGAAGCTGTACTTTGCTGCGAATTCGACGCGGTCGAGGGCGCCGTCATTGCCGTTGACCAGCTTGCGCTCGCCGTGGCGGTACTCGAGGCCAAGGTCGATGTTCTTGACCGGCGAATAGAAGAGGTTGGCTGCCCCGCTCCACGCCCGCTTGTTGAAGCTGGCGATGCTGGCGAGCGGGAGGCTGCCTGCATAATCGACGTCCTGATAGCTGCCCATCAGGTTGATGCGGACCTTGGGGGCAATCGCGATGCGCGCGGCAACCATGGCGGCCAGGACGTTGACGTTCGCAAGGTCGTTCGTCGCCGGATCGTAAACGGCGTCGGGAGCGAAATTCAGGCCGATGTAGCGGCTGGCGTTGTGCCCATAGGTGACCAGCGCGCGCAGGTCGCTAGACTTGCTCTGACCGAGCCAGAGCTTTCCGCCGGCGCTGATGCCCCAACCCATCGCATCTGCCGCAGTCCCCGCGCTGGCGACGCGGACCTGCCGCACGAGGCCTGCAATCGAGACTTCCCCGCGCTTGCCGGTCCATGCGAGACGGGCGGCGAAATCGGGGATCCTGTCGTCGCCGTTCTCCGTAAGGGCAGGCGAGCCCAGCGTGGCCGTGCCCGATTCCGGCTCCTCGATGGAGGCATGCAGGGTCAGCCCCTTGCCGACCGGTGCACTGTAGCGCACGAGCGGCTGGCGCACGAAGACCGTACCTTCGGTCGTGCCGACGAAGTCGGTGCTTTCGGGCAAGGCGCCGGTGTACTGGAACGTCGACCAGTCCTGACCGATGGTGATCCCGCCGACCTGCATCCAGGCCCGGCGCAGGGCGAGGTTGTAGCCATTGGTTGTGCGCTGCGACCCTTGGGTACCCGGCGCGGTCTGGAAATCGACCTCGACAAGGCCCTTCACGCTGTTACCACCCACGTCGGTTGAAAGGTTCAGCCAGAAGCGCGACTGCTTGGCAGTGAAGTCCTCGACCCTCTGCGAGGGCCCGCTTCCGGTGGGAATCGCCTGGGGCAGGTAGAAGTCGCGGCCCAGCGAATTCGTGGCCACTTCGCCTTCGCTGAAGCGGCTCGTCGAGGCGATCATCTTGATGTAGCCGCCGAGCTTGATCGTCGTGTCGCCCGACTTGAAACCATCGGCCTGTGGCTTGCTCTCAAGGGCTGCAACCTTGGCGGCGGCTTCCTCGCTTCTGGCAATGGCTGCGGCAATCGCCTGCTGCGCTGTCGCCTCGCTCTCGGCCTGCTGCTGATGGGCCTGCGCGAGGTCGGCGCGCAATTGCGCCATTTCCGCCTCCAGCCGTTCAAGCCGGTCTTCGAGCAACGCCTCGCGGTCGGTTGCGGCAGGTATTGCGGCAGTCGATGCGGCATGGGCTGCCGCATGGGCAGCGCCAGGCGTCACCAGAAAGCTGCCTGCAAGCAATATGCTAACTAGCAATCGCGATTTGGAAGTCCCACTTTCGGCGTGGTTCATGATCCTCTCCTTCCCGAGCCCGGCCTCTCCGCTTTTCAGGAGATGTTCCGGAACCTTCACAGGATCGGGCAGGGAGGGTGCTTGAACCATCCTGACCATGGTCTAACGGTTACGACCAAGGTCTAATGTCCCCGCGCAGGGGTCTATGTGCTACAGGTTCGTGGAAAGCCGGGTTTGCCGGACAAACTCCACGGAGAGGAGAATGAAAGACATGGCAGAGACCGTCTATCCCGTCCCCACCGAATGGGCTGGAAATGCCCTGATCGACGACTCCCGCTATCAGGAAATGTACCGTCGCTCGGTTGAGGACCCGGAAGGTTTCTGGCGCCAGGAAGCGCAGCGGATCGACTGGATCAAGCCGTTCAACGTGGTCAAGCAGACCAGCTTCCACGAGACCGACTTCGGTATTTCGTGGTTCACCGACGGCACTCTCAACCTCTCGGCAAACTGCCTCGACCGTCACCTCGCCGATCGCGGCGATGCCATCGCGATCCTGTGGGAGCCGGACGATCCGAACAAGCCGGAACGCCGCATCACTTATCGCGAATTGCATGAACAGGTCTGCCGGTTCGCCAACCTGCTGAAGTCGCGCGGGGTCAAGCGCGGCGAGCGCGTCACCATCTACCTGCCGATGGTTCCCGAAGCGGCAGTCGCCATGCTCGCCTGCGCGCGCATCGGCGCGATCCACTCGATTGTCTTTGCCGGCTTCTCACCCGATGCACTGGCAGGCCGCATAACCGACTGCGACAGCCGCATCGTCCTGACCTCGGACGAGGGCCTGCGCGGGGGCAAGAAGGTCCCGCTCAAGGCTAATGTCGATGCCGCGTTGGCCCATTGCACCAGCGTCGACACCGTGATCGTCCTCAGGCATACCGGCGCGGACGTGCCGATGACCGAAGGCCGGGACATCGTCTGGGCCACCGGCGTCTCAGCTCAGTCGGGCGATTGCCCGCCCGAGGAAATGAACGCGGAGGATCCGCTGTTCATCCTCTACACCTCCGGATCGACGGGCAAGCCGAAGGGCGTGCTGCACACCACCGGCGGATACTCCGTCTGGGCTTCGATGACGCATGAGTACGTCTTCGACTACCGCCCCGGCCAGATCTACTGGTGCGCAGCGGACATCGGCTGGGTCACCGGCCACTCCTATGTCGTTTACGGACCGCTGATGAACGGCGCGACCACGGTCATGTTCGAAGGCGTACCGAACTATCCCGACGCTTCGCGCTTCTGGCAGGTGGTCGACAAGTTCGATGTCGAGATCTTCTATGGTGCCCCAACGGCCCTGCGTGCGTTGATGCGTGAAGGCGACGAGTGGGTGAAGAAGACCAGCCGCAAGTCGCTGCGCCTGCTGGGGTCGGTCGGTGAGCCGATCAATCCCGAAGCCTGGGAATGGTATCACCGCGTCGTCGGCGAAGACCGTTGCCCTATCGTCGATACCTGGTGGCAGACCGAGACCGGCGGCGTCATGATCAGTCCGCTGCCCGGCGCCACCGCGCTCAAGCCCGGCTCGGCCACGCGTCCGATGTTCGGCGTGAAGCCGATGCTGGTCGATAACGAAGGAAACGAGATCACTGGCGCAGGCGACGGCTGCCTCGTCATCACCGATTCCTGGCCCGGACAGATGCGCACCGTCTGGGGCGATCACGAGCGTTTCTTCCAGACCTATTTCTCGACCTTCAAGGGTTACTACTTCACTGGCGACGGCTGCCGCCGTGACGAGGACGGGTATTACTGGATCACCGGCCGCATCGATGACGTCATCAACGTCTCGGGCCATCGCATGGGCACCGCCGAGATCGAGTCCGCGCTCGTCGCTCACGCCAAGGTCGCCGAAGCGGCGGTTGTCGGCATGCCGCACGAGATCAAGGGGCAGGGCATCTACGCCTTCGTCACCTGCAACTCCGAAGTCGAGCCGGACGAGGCACTGCGCAAGGAACTCGTGCAGTGGGTACGTCAGGAAATCGGACCGATCGCCACGCCGGACGTGATCCAGTTCGCGCCGGGCCTGCCCAAGACCCGCTCGGGCAAGATCATGCGCCGGATCCTGCGCAAGATCGGCGAGAACGATTTCTCCAACCTCGGCGATACTTCGACGCTGGCCGATCCATCGGTAGTCGACAATCTGATCGCCAACCGGCCGCAACCGGCAACGGCCTGACGCATCCGGAAGCATCGAGGGGTGGGCCGCAGCGTTCTCATTGCCGACGACCACCCGCTCTTCCGCCAGGCGTTGACCCTGGCGGTGGGGCAGGTGGCTCCCGATGCCCGGATCGTCGAGGCGGGAACGTTGCCGGCAGCATCGCGCCTGGCCTGTGAACTCGATGACCTTGCGCTGGTGCTGCTCGATCTCAAGATGCCCGGAGCGGTTGGCTTCTCGGGCATTGCCCTGATCCACGCCGAAAAGCCCGAGGTCCCGATCCTCGTCGTGTCGAGCGCCGAAGGGGAGTCCGCGGCCGAGGAAGCCCGCGCCTTCGGGGCCATCGGCTTCCTGCGCAAGGACAGCGATCTCGTGAAAATCGAAGAGGCCGTTGCCAAGGCGCTGGGAGGTCATGCGCCCGCAGGCAGCAGCACGCCGCAGGGCGACGCCGAACTCGAACCTATCCGCAATGAAGTGGCGGGCCTCACCCCCATGCAGCTCAAGGTGCTGCTGGCGGTTCTCGATGGACAGCTCAACAAGCAGATCGCCTATGGTCTCGGCATCACGGAAGCGACCGTAAAGGCGCACATGACCGCGATCATGAAGAAGCTCGACGTTCGCAATCGCACGCAGGCCGCCTTAGTGGCGCGCTCGCTCGGATTGCATCTGCAACACTGATCCCACCGACATGATCGCCGCACGGGCGAGGAAGGCCTCGATCACTTCGGGCGCAACGGGCTTTGCATGGACCGGCACGCCGGATGCTTCTGCCTTGGCCCGGATCGAACTGCCCGCTTCGGCCGTGAAGATCGCGGCAGGCAGGCCCTTGCGCAAGGTGCGCAGTTGCATGATCAGGCTCAGGCCGTCCTCGCCGTTGTCCAGCCGATAGTCGGCCAGAACCGCGTCGACCTCGTCGACATGGGCCAATGCCCCGGCGATGTCCCGCACTCCGATTGCGCGGTGCCCAAGGCTCTCGACCAGTTCCACGGATGCCTCGACAATGCGGCTGTCGTTGTCGACGACAAGAACCGTCAGTCCATGACCGGGCGCGGTTGCAGGGGCGGCATCCTTCGGTTCCTGGAGCGGGGGATCGCCAGCCTCGCGTGCTGTGAGCAGAAGGCTGAAGCGGCTGCCATGCCCGGGCCGGGCATCCACTTCGATGCTCCCCCCCAGGACCCTGACGATGCGTTCGACGAGCGCGAGCCCCAATCCCAACCCTTCGACATCCGTCGTGCCCAGGCGGGTGAACTCACGGAAGATCACGTCCGACTGCTCCGGCTCGAAGCCCACGCCGCTGTCAATCACATCGATGCGCAGCATGTCGCCCCGCCTGCGCACCCCGACGAGCACGCCGCCGCGCTGGGTGTAGCGCAGGGCGTTGGACAGGAAGTTCTGCATCACCGAGCGCAGCAGGCCCGAATCGGTCTCGACATGCCCGAATAGGGGCCCCGTCCTGAGCGTGAGGCCCTTGGCTTCGGCCGAAGGCTGAAAACTCGCAACCAGATCATCGAGGAACGGGCCAAGGGCGACCGGCTCGGTCTCGGGCGTGACCCCACCGGCATCGAGGCGGGAGATGTCGAGCAGCGCGCGCAGCAGCTCTTCGGCAGCGACGATCGCGCCATCGACACGACCGACTAGCGGCTTTTCCTTGTCGGGCACCGACCTGCCAAGCGCGGCTGTAAACAGGCGGGCAGCATGGAGCGGTTGCAGCAGGTCGTGACTGGCGGCGGCGAGAAACCGTGTCTTGTCTCGGGTGGCCCGGGCAAGCAGGCGATTCGCCTCGCTCAATTCGCGCGTGCGCGCTTCGACCCGCTCTTCGAGCTGTTCGAGGGTCTGCTCCAGTTCGTCGCGGATGCGAGCTTCCTCGGTGACGTCGGTGAAGGACATGACGTATCCCCCGCCCGGCATCGGGCCGCCCACCGTCTTGATGACCCTGCCATCGCTGCCCCGCCGCTCGAAGCTGTGCGCCCGGCCTTGTCGAAGCGGCTCTAGCCGGCGTTCGACCAAGGTGTCGATATCGCCCTCGCCGAAATGGCCGCGCATGGCATTGTGCCGGATCAGTTCCTCGATCGGTGCGCCGACGCAGACCATGCCCGCAGGATAGTCGAAGATCTCCTCGTAACCTGAATTCCACGCAATCAGGTTGAGTTCGCCGTCGACCACGCTGATACCGGCGTCGACGTTCTCGAAAGTGGCAGCCAGCAATTGGCGCGAGAAACGCAAGGATTGCCCGCCTTCATCGAGCAGGCGGGTGACGTCGGACAGATCCATGCGTCCGCTGGCCAGCGCCGATGCAACCAGTGCCCGCGCCGAAGACGCGCCGACCACGCGGGCAATCAGGTCCTGGGCCTTGCGGGCATTCCTTGGCGTCACCTGATCTTGCGGATCGGAGCCGGAGAACTCCCGCTCCGCCCGCTCTTCGCCCACGAAACTGGCCACGAACCGGGCCAGTTCGCCAACGTTGGAGACACGGCCCGGCGTGGCGAAAATGCGGGGCAGACCTGGCGCCGGGATCTTGCGCGCGGCGACGAGGGCATAGACGGCGACGTCGACGCCAAGGCTCCAGACTACCCCGTGGACGAAAGCACTCGCCCGGCCAATTCCGAAAAGCCGGTGCGGGTCGATGACGGTCCCGGAAAGGGCGTCGAGCCAAGGCTGCGGCATGATCGGGGGCAGGGCCAGTGTGTAGGCCCACAGCACCAGGCCGATCCCGAGGCTTGCCCGCGCGGCGACAGGATCGCGCCCCTTGCCCAGCGTACCGAGGATCAGATGCGGCGAGAACAGCGCCATGGCGGCAAAGGCCGTCAGGCCCATCGACGCCAGCGACTGGCCGCGCGAAATCAGCAGCGCGAATGCCAGTGCGAGGAGCATGACCCCTGCAACGGAGATGCGGCGCATCCCCAGCATTCGCGCGCCGATGGCCCCGGCCGGACGGTCCTTGCCCGAACCGATCACGGCGCCCGCGAACAGGTCGTTCGAGATCATCGTTGCCAGCGCAGTCGTATCGACGATCGCCATCGAACTGGCAGCGCCGATCCCGCCCAGCAGCGCCGCGGCGAGAATCAGTTCCGATCCCGCCGAAGCAGGCAATTGCAGGACGTAGAGGTCGGCGTCGATATCCTGCCGGAGCAGTGCTATCCCCGCCAGCGCAATCGGCACGATCAGGACGGCCATGCCCAATAGGTATGCGGCGAGACCGAAGCGTGCCCGCACGAGATCGCGCTCATCGCGCGCCTCCACCAGCCCCATGTAGAACTGGCGTGGCAGGGCGATGATCGCGAACGTGGAAACCAGCGCGATCAGAGCGATCTCGAAGGTGAGGTGGGTGGGAGAAAAGCGCTCTCCCAGCGTTTCTACAGCTCGGGTGAACGATGCAGCCTCGGCGCCGGAGAGGAGCACCAGTGCAAGCGCGGCCACGGCGAACAGGGCAACGATCTTGATGATCGAATCCAGTCCGATCGCGTAGAGCAGGCCTTCGCTGCGGCCTGCCAGCTCGAACCGGCGGGTGCCGAAGAGCAGCGCGAACAAGGTGAGCAGACACGAGGCCACGATCATCGATGGCACCATGATTTCGCGTCCGGAAACGATGGTCAGGGCATTGCCGATCGATCGCAA
This sequence comes from Novosphingobium sp. PP1Y, assembly GCF_000253255.1. Taxonomy (NCBI): domain Bacteria; kingdom Pseudomonadati; phylum Pseudomonadota; class Alphaproteobacteria; order Sphingomonadales; family Sphingomonadaceae; genus Novosphingobium; species Novosphingobium sp. PP1Y. The sequence goes on from NC_015580.1 coordinate 2,718,205, forward strand.
TTGCAACGCCAGGTAGGGAATACTTCCCAGCAAGGCGATGAGCGTGACCATCCGCGCCACACCGGTATCGTGACCGAAGCGGGCGGCGATGAAGTCCGATACCGTCGCAGCGCGCTCCTCCCTGACCGCCGCCGAAAGGCGCGAGAGGAAGCCGGGGGCAAGCAGCAGCAGGAGCGCAGGGCCGAGGTAGATCGGCACATAGGCCCACCCGCTGCGAACCGCGCTGCCGACCGCGCCATAGAAAGTCCAGCTCGAACAATAGACGCCCAGTGCCAGCGTATAGGCGTGGTGGCGCAAGGCGGGACGGCGTGAAAACAGGTCGCCGCGCGCCTCGACCAGGGCGGCCACGGCAAACAGGACGAGGATGAGAGCAAGGGCGGCAAAGGCCGATGAAGCCAGGCTCATGCGCGCAGGCCCTGCGCCCCTGAGGCTTCAGCGAGTGCAGCTTCAGCAATTGCCACGCGACCCACCGGACCTCCGGACCCAACTCCCTGCAGAAGTCCTAGCCGGTCGATCCACCCTTGTCAGGTGCAACTTGCGCCATGCACGCCGTCAGCTGGGAGAAAGTGGCGGACAGGGTGTCTGTCAAACTTTTTAAATATCTAATTGTTTCTAATATGGAAATATTAGAAGCAATAGGGTTGCTACCACACTTTACCCCACATGACGTGCGCGTCACCGGCAAAATGAGCGATTCGACCAACGAGTTCGGAATTGGTAATCTGATACCTTAACTCCACAATTTGGGGATTGTGAATTGCGACGCCTATTTCCGCTTCTGCTAGCCCTCACCACCAGCCAACAAGCTAGCGCAAATGATTGGGAGAAATTCTACAGGCCACTCCCAATTGGCAACAGTACGATACCATCAACTGAAGCACCTGAGGTGATAGCCTCAAGCGGCAATCCCGACGCTGATATTGAAACCATGTGGCGACGCGGATTTGGGATAATCGGCTACACCGCGTTTGAGACAGGGAACTCCAACACAAAAGATGCAGTGCGACTCGCCAAGAAATTGCACGCTAGATATCTGATTGTAGGCACTAATTTAGAGTCAACTCGGACGACTACAATTCCTCTGACAATGCCCACAACGACAACTTCGTACAGTCGTGGAAATGTTCAGGCTTATGGCACCGGAGGGTCCGCACATGGATCTTATTCGGGAACCACCACAACCTATGGAAGTCAAACAACTTATCTTCCATATCAGGTTAATCGCTTTAGAAAGACCGCTCTATACTTTAGTTTCGTACCCAAGATTGGGGCAGGTATTCTCACCCGAGAACTAACGCCGGACGAAGTAGCAAAGTTTGAGACGCGACGTGCAGTTGCCGTTCAGGCCATTAGGGACGGCTCTCCTGCTTATCTTGCTGATATTTTGCCCGGTGACATAATTCTCACGGTCAACGGCAACCCGGCAGACCTCAGCAATTTGCAAAAAGCCGCAAGTGGTCCGCAGCCTATAAAAGTGCAAATTGCGAGGAACGGGGCGCTACGCGAAATTGACTTAGAAATCCCAACAGAATGGCAACCTCATTAGTCACTCTCGCGCAATATTATTAGACACGTGCTTATTAAGGCGGGTGAAAATTCACGTGCACGCGGAATGCGCCAACCGTTATTCGCCCGCTTCTTTTCGGCGGTTAGAAATTCGGACAATTCGCACACCTCGCGCGCGCGGAAACGTCCGAAAACTAGGTGTTGGCGTTTTCCAGCCGGTTCCGTGACTGTCCTGATGACGGTGATTGGCAGGGTTGGCCCGCGCCCGGGATTATGAACCGAAACTTAGGTTACGTCATACCCTCATGGGGTTTGCACCTGCCGTTCGCCGCCGACTTCGTTTTGCCTTCATCGGTGCGGGGGCCGGTACTCATGCCTCCGTGCAGTTTACAGCGTCCGCTCCGGTATATGTCCCGGCGCTTGCATGGCGTTCCGGCCCGCGTCCTCGCTCCGCACTCCATGCCTCGCAATTCGGCTGGCAGGGGCACGTCAGGAGGATGAGGATATCGAAATCCTCTTGCTGCCCATTGGCGGTGCCGTTCGTCGGTCACTTCGATCCAGCGCCGCCACAGCTTCCGGCGCGCAGTTCCACCTGATTTATCTTGATTGTTTTTCAATGCTACCCCCGACCATAGGGTTTGCTAACTGATGCTACTTCAGCCATCGGACCGCCCATTATTTCCATCCACTTTAATGCGCTCCGTCTCTCCGATGTTTTGCGTCCAACCGCACCGCTTGCCGATGATCGGACCGCCTGCGCCGTGCCGGTTCAATTCCAATGCCGCGCCAGTTTCGTTGTCCGCGCCCTTCATGAGATAAGCGAGGACGTTCCACACGTTCCCACCGTGACGTGCATCGTTGGACCTGGCACTTGCGAGGGTGCCGCCGATAACACGCACGACACTAACGCCTCTCCGGTATTTGCCGCCCGCGCCCTCGATCCAGCGCCGCGTCCGGTTTCGGAACGTGTAGCCATCGGGAGCATGCAGGAGGATATGGACATGCGCTCCCTTGCCTTCGCCATTCTCTCGGGACCATATCGCCGCCATATCGCCGCCCGCGCGCCGGATATGCTCGCCTGCCCGTTTCAGGATGTTGCGGACGAATGCCGCGCCCTCGCTGTCAGGGATGCCCGCATTGCCGTAGTGAATGGTCCAGTGCCGGGAGAACGTGCGGCCCGTCGCCTGCGCATAGGATGCCGCCGCAATCATTCCCTCGATCTGCCGTCGCGTCAGGTTCTCACTTACCCTGCCAGAGCGGATTCGTGCCCCGCCCCACGTCCTGCACTGGACCGTATCGCGGAAGGCAAGGTCGCAACTGTAGAGTAGATCTATATTAGCAAGAGGTGTGCCAGTTTTGGCAGAATGTGGTTTTTCTGCCGTTTTTGTATCTCCGGCTGCTTCCTCGATTAGGGCCGTTTTCGCCATTTTGCGCCAGTTTCAAGTTTGGGCGGCAACAGGATATCGCGGGCGAGTCGATACCCTGTTGCCAAATTGACTTAGGAGCCGCTTTCGGTCCCTTTAGGGACTGGCAAGCCGTGGTACGCCATCAATGCGCCTGTCAGCGGCCACAGGTCGCCCAAAGGGAACGTGCAGCCCTCTCGTGTCGGCTTCCACGTTCCGTTTGCGTAGTACCACTTTCGCCAATTCGCGAACCTGCGCCCTTGATGCGTTACTACCTCAAGCCGCCATCGGTCGCCCCGATAATCGTGCTCAAAGAGGATGGAATTGTCACTCATGCGCCACCTCCCGCAACGAGTGCTCCGGGTGTATGCAGGCGATATCGCGCGTGGCGAAAGTCACCTTCCAGTTCGGTGCTTATGTCCAGACCGTCGCAGCGCATGGCGTGGATGCTGGAACCCAGCCGCGTATGCCACGGCAGCGTGTCCCATTGCGTGATACCGTTGCTGGCGTTGGCGAGCATCGCGAACACGCGCGCCCGCTTGCCCGAATAGCGCCATATCCGGCCCGTGGAGGCGCGGTAGGCCACGCGGGGTAGGTTCGCCTTGCCACTCCCCCCTGAAGGCGCGTATGAAGTTCCCGCAATTGCTCCCACAGCGTTGCAGGCCCCTCCGGTCGTTGCCGCGACCGGGGGGCTATCAATTTCAGGGCGCGCGTTCATGCTGCATCCCCTTCCACAATTGGCAGGCCTTCGGCCCATGCCTCTGCATCGGTACGCGCGATGCGGCTGGCAGCGCCCAGCTTACGGATGCGCAAGCGGCCCGCCTGCACCTCGCGGTAAACCTGACTGTTACTAATCGAATAGCGGCGGCGGAAATCCGCCAGCGTCATGAGTTCAGGAAGGGTATCCATTGTGTCCGTCCAGTCCGTTGCCTGCCTACGCGGCTGGCTCGCGGCTCCCGGTGGATGCCGGGGCGGACACAAGGATTATGCAGGATTGATTGGCAATGCCAAGGAATAGCAGTCTAGGTCTTGTCACTTTTGTTTGGACGAGGGTTGGTAAATGCGCTTGTCTGCTCCCCAGAAGGCCAATCCAAAGTCCGGCCCGATTCTAAGTAATCCTCTGCCTCCTTGATGCCCGCAAATACCGAGGCACGACTTACCCCCCAATTTTCCGCAATTAGTGCAACCGCTGCCTCAGTCTTAACGCCATCTTGTTCATGCATGGCAAGAGTGTGAAGCCAACTCATAATCCTGCAATGGTGGTTGTCATGTTCAGTTGGCGATACAAACTTTCCGCGCTTCTTCTGTTTCAGAATTAGCACATGATGATCGTCTTGCCCGCGAAGCGCGCGCGAAACGGCTTGCAGCGTGAACGCCACATTACAATCAGACTGATCGGCAATTTCGTCTAGCATCTTGGCAATGGAATCTGCGCTGAACTCCATCGGTTCAGTGTCGATATCTTGGTGGATGCGCTGGACGCGCTCCAAGTTGACCCGATGCCTTCTGAGCAAACCATCTTCTAAAGCATGCCGTTCTTCTTCCGACAATTCGGCATAGGATTTGTGTCCAGTCATCGCGCCAACCGCACGACGTTGCCGTTGTTCGCCCCCTCACAGTAATTCGCCCATGCTGCCATGAGTTCACGGCGCTTTTCCAGCATGGAGCCGCGTTGATAGGCGGCAACAGTCTTGTCGCTGATAACGTGCGCCAGTGCCGCCTCGGCCAGTTCGGCGGGCCAGTGCGTTTGCTCGGCCACCCAATCACGGAAGGTTGAGCGGAAGCCGTGCGGGACGGCATCGACTTCCATATCGCGCAGCGCCTTTGTCAGTGTCATATCAGACAGGGGCTTGCCGCGCTTGTTGCCCGGAAAGACTAGATCGCTGTCACCGCGCTTGTGCGCCTTCATGCGTTCGAAGAACGCCACAGCCTGCGAGGGAAGCGGGACGACGTGCTCGCGGCCTGCCTTCATGCGCTCGGCTGGTACGGTCCACAGTCCCGCGTCTAGATCCAGTTCGGCCCACTCCATCATGCGGACTTCGCCTGAGCGCGCCGCCGTCAAGATTACCGCCTCTAACGCCAGCCGCCCCATGCTCTCGCTCTCGCGCAGCGTCATCATGAATGCAGGAAGATCGGCGTAGGGCAGTGCCGTGTGGTGCTTGACCTTTGCGCGCTGTTTCGGAAGTGCCTTGTCGATTACCGCCATGGCGAGCGGCCCGTCCCGGTAACCCTTGGCAACCGCCCAGTCGATGACGGTGACAATGCGTTGTCGCAGCCGCCGCGCTGTTTCCGGTTTCGTCAACCATATCGCGGCTAAGACATCGCGGACGGCAGGGGCATCCACCGTTCCCACAGATACGTCACCGAATGCCGGGAAGACATAGGCCTCCAGCGTGGCGAGCCATTGCTTGCGGTGCTTGTCGTTCTTCCACCCTCCCTTGTGCTCGGCATGGACGCTTGCCGCCGCTTCCCGAAACGTAGGAATGCCTGCCGCTTTTCTGCGCTCTGATATGGGATCAATTCCCGCCTCGATCTGCGAGCGGACGGTGCGCGCCCGTTCCCTTGCCAATGCGAGCGGAACCTTGGCGGCGCTGCCCAAGCCAAAGTCACGGCGTTTCTTGTCTTTTTGGACGCGGACAATCCACGACCTGGCCCCCGTTGGCCCAACCAAGAGGAATAATCCATCGCCATCGCTATACCGGCCCGGATTCGTTGCGGCCTTAACAGCGGTCGCCGTCAGCTTGCCCATGCGAATTGCTCCCACACAATTTCCCACACTGTATGCGGGCTAGCGAGGAATGGCAAGGTATGGTTGGGGATGAACTAGACCAAGTAAGTTCAGGATTTCCGGCGCTTTAAGGAATAGCGTGGGATGGTGGGAAATACGGCGCTGGCGGACAGGGTGGGATTCGAACCCACGGTGAGCTTGCACCCACGGCGGTTTTCAAGACCGCTGCCTTAAACCACTCGGCCACCTGTCCGTCGGCAAACGCGCATAGAGCAATGTCCGGGGCTTGCAAGACCTTGCATGGTGCCAAATGGAATTTGGCTTGCGGTTACTGTCCACCGGATCGTGACGGACGCCATTTGCAACCGGCCATGTTTGTGCGAGTTTCAAGAAGATGAAACGCCCATCGCTTACAAAATCGTTCCTGTCCAAATGCCTTGCTGGCGCAATCGCCGCGCTGCCTGTCATGGCACCGGCGCCGCTGCACGCACAGGTGCAGGGCGAGAGTTTTTCGGCATACCTTCAGACGGTTGCCACCCACGCCCGGCAGCAGGGGGTAAGCGAGGCGACGATCACGCGAACGCTGAGTGGGCTTACGCCCAACCAGCGGGTCATCGAGCTGGATACTGCGCAGCCCGGCCGTCAGTCGAGCCCGCCGCCCATGGCCCCCTATATTGCGCGGCACGTGGGCTCGAGCATCGTTTCGCGCGGGCGCTCTCGCTATGCGCAGCTCTCCGGCATCCTGCCCGCGATCGAGGCGCGTTACGGCGTTCCTGCTCCGGTATTGTTCGCCATCTGGGGCCACGAAACCAACTATGGCAGCTACGTCGGGGATTTCGACCTTGCGCGCTCGCTGGCAACGCTCGCCTGGGAAGGCCGCAGGCGTGACCTGTTCGAGGGCGAACTGATCGCATTGCTCAAGATGATCGACCAGGGCGTGCCCAGCTACAAACTGAAGGGCAGTTGGGCCGGCGCCTTCGGCTATCCGCAGTTCCTGCCGAGCGTGTACCTGCGACTCGCCGTCGATGGCGATGGCGATGGCGACCGCGACATTTTCTCCAGCCCGGCCGACACCATTGCCTCGATCGCCAATTATTTCCGCGATGCCGGATGGCGGAAAGGGCAGCCCTGGGGCGTGCGCGCTTCAGTACCCAGCGGCTTCAATGTCGGCGCCTACGCCAGCAAGCTTGCTGCCCCGACATGCGAGCGCGTGCATGAGCGCCACTCTCAGTGGAAGACAGTGTCGGAGTGGCGTGCGCTAGGCGTCGCCCCGCTATCGCCGATCGGCAGCGACGTCCTGGCAACGCTGTTCCAGCCCGATGGTCCCGGAACTCCTGCCTATCTGTTAACCGGGAATTATCGGGTCATCCTCCAGTACAACTGCTCGAACTACTACGCATTGTCCGTGGGGTTGCTTGCAGATGAGATTGCCCGTTAACCATGCCCTGCCGCTTGCGGCGCTGATCCTGCTTGGCGGTTGCATGACCGCTGGCGGCGACAGGCCGATACCGGTTTCCGCGACACCCGCGAATGGCCCCGCCGCCGACTATCCGGTCGTCGTCGGGGAGCCGTTCACCATAGGCGATACGACCTGGACCCCGACGGACCAGATGAATTACGACGCGGTGGGCTATGCCGGCGTTGCGGGCGAAGGCGTCGTCGGTGTCACCGCCGCCCACAAGACATTGCCGCTTCCCAGCTATGCGGAAGTCACCTCGCTCGAAACCGGCAAGACAATCCTCGTGCGGGTCGAACGCCGCGGCCCTATGGTGAACGATACCCTCGTCGAACTGTCCCGCGATGCAGCCTCCGAACTGGGCATCACGGCGGGGCAACGCGTTGCCGTGCGCTTGCGCCGGACAAATCCGCCGGAATCCGACCGGGCTCTGCTGCGTCAGGGCGAGCAGGCATCGGAGCGGATGGCAACGCCCGAAGCGCTGCTCAAGGTACTTCGCCGCAAGCTTGCGGATCAATCGCCGCTGCTTACGCCGCCGCCGATGCCTCCCGGTGCCGCACCGGACACTGCGAAGTCGGGAAGCCAGGTCCCCTCCGTCATGGCGGTTTCGGTTCCACCGTCCGAGCCGATTGCGCAGACCCAGCCCGTTCCCGAACCGAAGGCAGAACTCAAGTCAGGCCAAGTCGCAAAGGGAGATCATGTCGTGCAGGTTGCCGCGTTCTCCGTGGCGGCAAGTGCGAGGGCGGTTGCCAGCAAGCTCAACGGCCACGTGGCCACCTGCGGCAAGTTTTCCTGCGTGCGCATGGGCCCTTTCGCAAACCGTGCACAAGCTGCCGCAGCGCTGGAGAAGGCCCGGACGGCAGGCTATAGCGACGCACGAATCCAGCGCGCGGACTGACCGAATGAACCAGCTTCGCGCGCCGAGTGCCCCGATGGCCGCGCGGGAGAATACTGGTCTTGAAGTCGTTTCTGAAGTTTGCCGTCTCATCTCTTGTCGGCGCATCTCTTCTTACCGCCCCGGCGGCGGCCCGCGCGCCCGCTCCGCCTGCCGAGCTGAACTCGATCCCCGTTAGCCTGCTGGTCGACATCGGTTCGGGCCAGGTGCTCGTCCAGCGCCGACCCGATGTCCCGTTCCTTCCGGCTTCCGTAACCAAGGTCATGACCGCCTTCGTGGCTTTCGAAGAGATCGATGCCGGGCGTCTTGCCCTGAACCGAAAGTTCCAGGTCCAGCCCGAAACGAGCCGTGAATGGTTTGCAAAAGGTACGACCATGTACCTGACGCCAAACGATCATCCGACAACCAAGGATCTCCTCCACGGGATCATGACCGCTTCGGCCAATGATGCCTCGATCGTACTTGCACAGGGCTATGCAGGTAGTGTTGCCAAGTGGACCGCCCGGATGAACGCTGCGGCGAAGAGCCTGGGCATGAGCCGCAGCCACTACAATACGCCCAACGGCTGGATGGACGAAGGCCACACCTACGTCACCGCCAGCGACCTGGTGAAGCTGGCCGATGCGATGATCACGCGCCACCCGCAGCTCTATCGGGAGTTCTCAGGGCGCAAGCACTACTTCTGGCGCGATGTCTCTATGCGCAGCCACGATCCGACGGTTGGCGTCGTGCCCGGCGCGGACGGCATCAAGACCGGCTATACCCGCGAGGCCGGCTACAATTTCCTCGGGACCGCCCAGCGCGACGGACGCCGCCTTGTCATGGTACTGGCCGGTTCGCCAACTCACACGGTCAGGGACAAGGCCGCGCGCGACCTGCTCGAATGGGGCTTTTCCCAATGGCATGCGCGGCATCTGTTCGAACAGGGCCAGACGGTCATCGAGGCCAAGGTTCAGGACGGCGATGCCCGCGAAGTGCCCCTCGTCGCCAACCGCGAAGTCCATGCAACGCTGCCCAATGGCGAGGGCAACCAGCCGATATCGCTGTCAGTCCACTATCGCGGGCCGTTGCAGGCGCCCTTGCGCAAGGGAGAGCAGGTCGGCGAACTGGAAATCAAGGTGGGCGATCTCGCTCCTGGCAGGATCCCGCTCTATGCAGGACGCGACGTCGGAAAGGCCGGGGCGCTGGACAGGCTGGTGAACGGGATTATCAACATCTTCTCATGACAGCTGGACGTTTCATTGCACTCGAGGGCGGAGAAGGGGCCGGCAAGTCCACGCAGGCCTGCCTGCTGGCCGAGGCCTTGCGCGAACGCGGGCTGGAAGTCGTCACCACGCGTGAGCCGGGTGGGACGCCCGGTGCAGAGGCGATCCGCGAACTGCTCCTTCACGGTGACGGCGACGGGTGGAACCCGCGCGCCGAAGCACTGCTCTTTGCGGCCGCGCGCTCCGATCACGTAGAGAAGCTGATCCGACCTGCCGTGGAGCGCGGCGCCTGGGTCATATGCGACCGGTTTCTGGACTCCAGCAGGGCGTACCAGGGCGGCGGCGGCGGATTGTCCGATGCGGACATTCGCGAATTGCATCGCATCGGCAGTGGCGGCCTCCTTCCCGATCTTACCGTGCTCATCGAAGTGTCGCCCAGTGTGGCGAGTGCCCGGCTTTCCTTGCGTGACACCGAGGGAACCGACCGGATCGGCAGCCGTGACACCGCTTACCATGCGCGGGTCGCCGCCGCTTTCGCAGCCTTTGCCGAGGCTGAAACCGCCCGCTTCGCCCGCATCGATGGCGACGGTAGCCCGCAGGATACGCATCAGATGGTCCTGAATGCCATTGTCCCGCTGCTGGACATGCGGACATGAAGGCGGGCAAGCCATTTATCGGTCAGGACTCCGCCTGGGAGGAATGGCTCGCGGCAATTTCGTCCGAGCGCATGCATCACGCCTGGCTGCTGACTGGCGCGAAGGGTCTGGGCAAACGTGCCTTTGCACGTGCCGCCGCCGGGGAACTCGTCCGTGAACCGGGTGGCAAGCTGCCCGATGCCGATGCCCATCCGGACATCCATATTCTCGAGCACCTGCCCTCGAACGACGACGAGGCCAAGAAGAAGGCCGAGGGCAAGCCTTACCAGACCAAGCGCAACATCACGATCGACCAGATCCGGCAGATGCAGCAGCGCCTGACCACGCGCCCGACCTTGGGTGAACGCCGGGCGATCATCATCAATCCGGCGGACGATCTGGAAAAGAGCGCGGTCAACGCCTTGCTCAAGAGCCTGGAGGAGCCGCCCGTCGGCACCTATTTCCTGCTGGTCGCGCACCAGCCCGGGCGGCTCCTGCCGACGGTCCGCTCGCGCTGCAGAATTCTCAGATTTGCGCCGTTGACACCGGAGGAACTCGATGCGGTCATTCGCCGCGATGTCCCGCAGGCCAATGCCGAGGAGCGTCAGGCCGCGATCCTTGCATCGCACGGATCGCCCGGCGTCGCGCTCAACTTCGTCGAGCAGGACCTTGGCAACATCCACCAGCTCATGATGCGCATCCTGCGCGAAGGCGATGCCGACTTTCACTTGCGCGGCGCGCTTGCCGAAGAAATGGGCGCACGCCCCTTGCGCGAACGACAACTGGCCGCCCTCGAGCTGGCCCGCGCCGTTCTGGCCAACGAATTGTCCACCGGTCCCCGTGATCGCCAATTGCGGATTATCGACGCACACGGGACGCTGACAAGGCTCTCGACGCAGGCTCCCACCTACAATTTCGACGCCGGCCTCCTGATTATGGAAATTGGCGGGTTGCTGGCTTCCGCTGCGATGCCTAGAGAAGCGGCTCGCTAGCAACACCTGAAGAGAAAGTGCGACGCCGCATGGGCGAGCCCTATTACGTCACCACCGCCATCAGCTATCCCAACGGCAAGCCGCATATCGGCCATGCCTACGAGGCAATCGCTACCGATGTCATAGCCCGCAACCGCAAGGCTGAAGGCTTCGACGTCCGGTTCCAGACCGGAACGGACGAACATGGCCTGAAGATGATGCAGAAGGCGCGCGACCTCGGCGTGACGCCGGCTGCGCTCTGTGATGAAATGTCTCGGTACTTCAGGGATATGTGCGATGCATTGAACATCGGATACGATGTCTTCATCCGCACTACCGAGCCGCGTCACCACGAGGCGACACAGGAATTGTGGCGCCGCATGGAAGCCAACGGCGACCTTTACCTCGACCGCTATGAAGGCTGGTACTCGATCCGCGACGAAGCCTATTACGACGAGAGCGAACTCGTCGCAGGCGAGGGCGGCGAAAAGCTATCCCCGCAAGGCACGCCGGTTGAATGGACTGTCGAGGAATCGTGGTTCTTCCGCCTGTCGAAGTACCAGGACAAGTTGCTCGAACTCTACAGCTCCGGTGATTTCATCAAGCCGGAAAGCCGCCGCAACGAAGTGACGCGCTTCGTCGAAGGTGGCCTGCGTGACCTTTCGGTTTCGCGGACGAGCTTCGACTGGGGCATCAAGGTTCCGGGTAGCGAGAACCACGTCATGTACGTCTGGGTCGATGCTTTGACCAACTACCTGACCGGCCTCGGATTTCCCGATGAAAACGGCGACTATTCAAAGTATTGGCCGGCAAACCTGCATGTGATCGGGAAGGACATCGTTCGTTTCCATGCGATTTACTGGCCCGCCTTCCTGATGAGCGCTGGCGTGCCGCTGCCGCGCCAGGTCTTCGGGCACGGCTTCCTGCTAAACCGCGGACAGAAGGAATCGAAGTCGCTCGGCAATGTGACCGATCCGATCGGCCTTGCCGAAACCTTCGGTGTCGATGCCCTGCGCTATTTCCTCATGCGTGAGGTGGCATTCGGACAGGACGGTTCCTACTCGCCCGAGGCTATCGTCACGCGCTGCAATGCTGAGCTCGCGAACAGCTTCGGCAACCTTGCCCAACGCAGTCTATCCATGATTTTCAAGAACATGGATGGCATAGTTAAGGCCGGATTACCGCAAACCGAAGCCGATGCGGCGCTCTTTGCATCGGTCCGGGAAGGCATCGCGGGGCTGCGCAAGAGCTTCACCGACCTCGCCTTCAGTGACGGTCTCGAAAGCTGGATGCGCGCCGTCTTCGCCTGCAACCAGTACGTTGACGAACAGGCCCCATGGGCGCTGCGCAAGACCGATCCCGAACGGATGGAAGCGGTTCTCATGGTTCTGTTCCAGGTCGTGCGCGATCTCGCCATCGCCGTACGTCCTGTGGTGCCGACAGCGATCGACAAGTTGCTCGACCAGATGGGGCAGGGTGCAGATGCGCGCGACTATGCCGCGCTGGAGGCGGCCGACTGGTTCACCGCACTGGCTGCTTCGGGTTACAAGGTGGACAAGCCGCAGGGCGTATTCCCGCGGCTCGAACTGCCTGAGGAAGCCGCCGCCTGATGCTGATCGATTCCCACTGTCACCTGGAATACGAAGGTCTGGTCGAAGATCAGCAGGCCGTTCTCGACCGTGCCAGGCAAGCGGGCATTCGTGGCTTTCTGAACATCTCGACGCGTCAGTGCGAATGGGATCGCGTGGTCGCCACGGCCGCACGCGAGGATGACGTCTGGGCGTCGGTCGGCATTCATCCGCATGAAGCCGATCAGCATGCGGACTTGGGCGAGGGAGCTCTGCTGGAGGCGACTGCGCATCCCAAGGTCGTCGCCATCGGTGAGACTGGATTGGACTACTACTACGACAAGTCCGACCGCGATGTGCAGCAGGCCCTGTTTCGCACCCATATCGCCGTTTCGCGGCAGACCGGCCTGCCGCTCATCATCCATACGCGAGATGCGGAAGAAGACACCGTGCGCATCCTCGACGAGGAAATGGGGAAGGGGGGCTTTCCCGCTCTCATCCACTGTTTCACTGCCTCGGCCGATTTCGGACGCAAGGTTCTCGACCTGGGCCTGACGATCTCGCTTTCGGGAATCGTAACTTTCAAGAATGCCAAGGACTTGCAGGAGTTTGCAAAGGTCATTCCGCAAGACCGATTGCTGGTTGAAACGGATTCGCCTTTCCTTGCCCCAGTGCCACACCGCGGCAGGAAATGCGAACCTGCCTACACTGCCGATACGGCGCGCTTCGTGGCTCAGTTGCGAGAAATTCCGCTCGAAGAACTTGCTGAAGCAACTACCTGTAACTTCTTCGAATTGTTCAAGAAAGCCTCCGCGTGAAGGCCATTATTCTCGGCAGCGGAACGTCGACCGGTGTTCCCCGGCTTGGGGGCGAACACGGTGCGGACTGGGGCCTTTGCGATCCAGATGAGCCGAAGAACCGCCGCACACGGGTGTCGGTTCTACTGGAAAGCGATGCCGGTGGACGCATTCTCATCGATACGCCCACGGACTTGCGCGCCCAACTCCTCGACAATGAAATCCATCGTATTGATGCGGTCTTCTGGACCCACGATCATGCCGACCACTGCCACGGCATCGATGATCTCAGGCCGCTTCGTTATGGTCGTGCCGGACCGATCCCGGGTTTCGCCGCCTCGGAGACAGTCCGCCGCATGCGTCAGCGCTTCGGGTATGTCTTTGCTGGGCAACACGGGTATCCGACACTTGTGAGCCTTGATAACCTCGATAACATCCGACTTTGCGAAGGCTTTCGCGTAGACCATGTCCAGATGCCGCACGGACCCGCGCAATCGACAGGATTTCGATTTGATTGTGACGGAAAAACAATAAGTTATGCGACGGATTTGAGTGAGATCACCAGGGGAATGATCGACCTTTTCTACAAGTCGGACGTCCTGATCGTCGATTGTCTGCGCCGTGAGCCGCATCCCACGCATGCGCATCTTGCGATGTCACTTGAACTCGCTGAAGCCTGCCGGGTTGGCTCGACGATTCTCACTCATCTCGATAAGAGCATGGATTATGCGACACTTTCTGGGGAAGTTCCGGAAGGTGTCCAGGTGGCATACGATGGCATGGTGATAACGGCATGAGCACGGAAATGGTCGTCTCGATCATTTCCGTGCTCGGTGCATTGATCCTCGTGACAAGTAATGCACGTTTTCGCGAACTTGGCACGCGTCGCAAGATCCGGCTCGGATTGATCTGGGTCGCCATCATCATCGGCCTTATGCTGTTCATTCAGGTCACTGGGCTGCGAGTAGAGCAGTGAGTGACTCGCCGTGATGGAGTGACGGCAATCACGCACATGCTGCCGCTAAACTGACCCTAATTTTACATAATACATATTATCATCTCTAATGTCGATCAAAGCCGGATGCGCAAACCATGACCGAAACCCGCCACGCTCACCTCGATCGCTTGCTTTCGATCATGAGCAGGCTGCGCGATCCCCTGACCGGCTGTGAATGGGATCGTGCACAGAACTTTGCGACGATTGCACCTTACACGATCGAGGAAGCGTACGAAGTTGCCGATGCCATCGAGCGTGAGGATCTCAATGCCTTGCGTGACGAACTCGGCGATCTTCTGCTCCAGGTCGTGTTCCATTCGCGCATGGCCGAGGAAGAAGGACACTTCGCTTTCCCCGATGTTGCCGCCTCGATTGCGGATAAGCTCGAAGCACGCCATCCGCATATCTTCGGAGACGATACTTCCGATGAAAGCCAGACAGACCGCTGGGAGAAGCTGAAGGCGCAGGAACGGGCCGCCAAAGGTGCGGACAGCGCAATCGATGGCGTTGCCATGTCACTCCCGGCGCTCATGCGCGCGGAGAAACTGCAAAAGCGGGCGGCTCGCGTCGGGTTCGACTGGCCTGATCCGAGCGGTGCGGCCGAAAAGGTCCGTGAAGAGATGGCTGAGTTGGCCGAGGCTTCAGACGATCACATGTTGGAGGAAGCTGGAGACCTCCTTTTCGCCGCAGTCAATCTGGTGCGGCTAAACGGCATTGCCGCCGAGGATGCCTTGCGCGCAGCCAATGCGAAGTTCGAACGCCGGTTTCGCGCAATGGAGCATCTTTCGGCATCGGAAGGCCGGAATTTCAGGGATTTGGACCTCGATGCTCAGGAATCATATTGGCAGAAGGTCAAGGCTTCAGAGCGCCTGAAATCGGCCTAGTTCGCGCTCTGCAAGACGAACCTGCAACCGCAATAGCGGCCCCTCGCTGCCCTCGCCTGCATCATCTTCCGAAATGACTTCACCTCTCGCGTGCAGGAAGGCAAGCCTTTGTCCATCTGCTGCAGGAATCAGGAAGGAATAGACCTTGGAATCTGCGGTCAGCGCATGGCTGACGACTTCCAGCAGGTTTTCGCAACCTTCGCCGGTGACTGCCGAAATTGGGACAATCGTCTCGTCTTTGCGGTGAGCGATGGCTTCATGCAGCTTTTCGGCATGTTCCGGGCCCAGGAGGTCCCACTTGTTCCAAAGCTCGATGATCGGAATTCCGGGCTCGGCGCCCTCCTCCACGTCGTCGTCCACCACGCTGCCGAGCACTCCGAGGTCGCCCAGGACATCGAGGACCTGCCGCTTCTGGGCGTCCGTATCCGGATTGGCGATGTCGCGGACATGGAGGATCAGATCGGCCGCCGTGACTTCCTCCAACGTGGCGCGAAACGCCGCGACAAGCTGGGTCGGCAAGTCGGAGATGAAGCCCACTGTGTCAGACAGGATCGCCTTTTCAACGCCCGGCAGGCGAATGGCGCGCATCGTGGGGTCGAGCGTTGCGAAAAGCAGATCCTGCGCCATGACTCCGGCGCCGGTCAGGCGATTGAACAGCGTCGACTTGCCGGCATTGGTGTAGCCGACCAGGGCAACGATCGGCCAAGGCGCTTTCTCACGACGGTCGCGATGAAGGCCTCGGGTGCGTCGTACCTGCTCGAGTTCGCGCCGGATTTTCGCCATCCGGTCGCGGATCATGCGGCGGTCGGCCTCAATCTGTGTTTCGCCGGGGCCGCCAAGGAAGCCGAAGCCGCCGCGCTGGCGCTCGAGGTGAGTCCAGCTGCGCACGAGGCGGCCGGCCTGGTAATCGAGGTGCGCGAGTTCGACCTGCAGACGTCCTTCTGCCGTTGCAGCACGCTCGCCGAAGATTTCCAGGATCAAGCCCGTCCGGTCGATAACCTTGCGCTTGAGCTTTTCTTCGAGATTGCGTTGCTGGATCGCCGACAAGGAGCCGTCGACGATGATCAGTTCGGCCTCGTTCAGTTCACAGGCCGTGCCAATGTTCTGAATCTGGCCTTCACCGAATAACGTGCCGGCGCGCGGCTCGCGGATCGGAATTGCCACGGCATCGGCAATGACAAGCCCGATCGCCAGTGCGAGGCCCTTGGCTTCATCAAGACGCGCTTCGGGGTCGAGATCGCCCTTCCCTCGCATCTGCGGATAGACGACGAGGGCACGCGCCCCGCGCGTGACCTCGCCCTTGAGTTCGTCGTTCAAATCAGTTCAGCTTCACGCTCAATCTTCGGATTCTTCTTCATGCGCCTGAAGATCGACCGGAGTCACGGGTTGAATCGTCGAAACGGCGTGCTTGTAGGCCAACTGCACATAGCCCTCGCGTTCGAGCAGCATGCAGAACAAGTCATAAGCGGCAACGCGCCCTTGCAGCATGACCCCGTTGATCAGGAACATGGTGACCTGAACGCCGGCGCTGCGAATGCTGGAAAGGAACACATCCTGCAGGACGCGTGTCTTCTTGGAAGCATCGCCGCCACTGGCGAATTGACCGGCATCGACCGGGGTCGACGGCATGATCGTCGAGATCGCATGCTTGTAGACGAGCTGCGACTGACCATCGCGGCGCAGCAGGATCGAGAAGTTATCGAACCAGGTGACGATGCCCTGAAGCTTCACGCCCTTGACCAGGAACATGGTGACCGGAGTCTTGTTCTTACGCAGAAGATTGAGGAACTGATCCTGAAGATTCTGCCCCTTTCCTGCTGAAGTTCCCGCACTCACCGGGGCCTTCTCCGGTTCGGAAGCTGCTGCTGTTGCAGGTTTGGGTCGCGCAGTAAGCGTACGTCCAGCCATGTATTCGCTCCATCTTTTTGGCGGCCGCTAATGCGGTCCGCGATCTGGCCGTGGGATCCCCACGACCGTTACCGAATCAAAACCTACCCAGTTGCTGCAGTGCAGTAAATGCGAAAATATGTGTCAGGGCTATTACATTTCGTCCTCAGTATCGCCCTCGCGTCGCTCGGACATGCCGAGAAGCTTGAGCTTGCGGTGCAATGCCGAACGTTCCATTCCGATGAATGAAGCCGTCTTCGAGATGTTCCCCGAAAAACGCCGGATCTGGACTTTGAGGTACTCCCGTTCGAAGCTCTCGCGGGCTTCGCGCAAGGGCGCGCTCATCATGACCGAAACGCCGGCATCGCCTTGCGCGCGGTTGTTGAAGATTTCGGGCGGCAGCATGTCCACCTCGATCGTCTCGAGCTTCTCGCGCGGGGCCATGATGACGGTCCGCTCGACTACATTACGCAGTTGCCGCACGTTGCCGGGCCATTCGTAGGCCTGTAGCGCGGTCATGGCCTCGCCTGTAACCTTCGGCGGGGAGACTCCCTGTTCATTGGCGTAGCGGGCGAAAAAGTGGTCGAC
The DNA here is from genome assembly GCF_000253255.1 of Novosphingobium sp. PP1Y. Classification (NCBI taxonomy): domain Bacteria; kingdom Pseudomonadati; phylum Pseudomonadota; class Alphaproteobacteria; order Sphingomonadales; family Sphingomonadaceae; genus Novosphingobium; species Novosphingobium sp. PP1Y. The sequence continues at coordinate 2,735,725 of NC_015580.1, forward strand.
CAGCGCGGGAATGTCATCGCGCCGCTCGCGCAGCGCCGGAATCGTAACCGGCACGACGTTGAGGCGGTAGAACAGGTCTTCGCGGAAACGGCGCTCGGCGATTTCCTTCTCCAGATCGCGCGAGGTCGAGGAAACTACGCGCACATCGACCCGGATCTGCCGGGAACCGCCGACGCGCACGAAGGCCTGGTCTGTCAGCACGCGCAGGATCCGCGCCTGGGTCGACAGCGGCATGTCGGAAACTTCGTCGAGGTAAAGCGTGCCGCCATCGGCAGTTTCAAGAAGGCCAGGTCTTACCAGGGCCCCTTCCGCTTCCTCACCGAACAGCTCCTGTTCGAAACGTTCAGGGGTGATGCGTGCGGAGTTGACGCTGACGAAGGCGTTGCTGGCGCGCGGGCTCCAGGCATGAAGCAGCCGCGCGGCCACTTCCTTGCCGGACCCGGCCGGCCCCGTAATCAGTAGGCGGCTGCCAGTGTTGGCGACACGCTTGAGCGTCGCCCTCACCTGATTGATGGCGCTGCTCGATCCGGTGAACTCCTCACCCGTCGGGAAGTCCTGCTTGAGCTGGGCATTTTCACGGCGCAGCCGCTCTGTCTCGGTCGCGCGCCCGACGAGGTGGAGCAGCTTTTCAGCTTCGAAGGGCTTCTCGATGAAGTCGACGGCGCCGCGGCTGATTGCCGCCACGGCCGTATCGATATTGCCGTGACCGGAGAAGATGATGACGGGCAGTTCCGGTTCGCGGACCTTGATCGCATCGAGCACTTCCAGCCCGTCCATCGGGCTGCCATGCAACCAGACATCGAGGAGCACCAGCGAAGGCCGGCGATCGTCGATAGCGGCCAATGCCGACTCGCTGTCGCCCGCCGTGCGGCATTCATACCCTTCGTCGCTGAGCACGCCTGCGACCAGTTCGCGGATGTCGCGTTCGTCGTCGACGATCAGGATTTCTAGAGCCATGATCTCTTCTTCTTTTTTTTGCAGGAACTTGAATGGATAAATTGGCAGTGTCACTCAGCTGCCTCCGACTTGCGGCTCTGCGCGAGAGGATCGGTGGCGAAACGCATCGTCACTGTGGTTCCGCCACCTTCGGTCGGTGTGAACTGCATTTCGCCGCCATGCTCCTCGATGATCTTGTTGACGATGGCGAGGCCGAGCCCGGTGCCCTTCTCGCGGGTCGTTACATAGGGCTCGATGATCCGTTCGCGGTCCTGCGACAGGCCGATACCGTTGTCGGCGATGCGCACAACGATATGGTCCTCATCCGCGGTTACCGCGACGGCGACCTTGCCCAACCAACCTTCGGGCGCATCTTTCGCTTTTGATTCAATGGCCTCGATCGCATTTTTCAAGACGTTGGTCATCGCCTGGCCGAACTGGTGGCGATCGCAATCGATGGTTCCGATCCCTGGATCGCTAGAGAACGAGAACCTGATGTCGGGACGCGCGACTTCCTGCAGGAAGAGCGCCTGGCGCGTAAGGGCGACAGGATCCTCGACGCGGAAGACGGGCTTGGGCAGGCGCGCGAAGGAAGAGAACTCGTCCACCATCTTGCGCAGATCGCCCACCTGGCGGATTATGGTGCGCGTCAGGTCTTCAAAAAGTTCAGGATTATCAACGATCTGCTTGCGATATCTGCGGCTAAGCCTTTCAGTAGCCAACTGTATAGGGGTTAGCGGATTCTTGATTTCATGCGCAATCCGGCGAGCGACATCGGACCAGGCTGCAGTTCGCTGGTCGAGCAACTGTCGCGTGATGTCTTCGAAAGTGATGACATGGCCGGTGGCATCGCGGCTTGTCTTCACGGCAAGGGTAAGCAGTTCGCCATTGCGATTGTATTGCACGATGCCGGCTGCCCCGCCCTTCTCCACCAGATCGGCAAGGCTTGGCGCCAGTTCCGCCAATGCCATGCCTTCCGGCACTTCCTTGTCGCGATCAGTGAGCAGCTTGAGGGCCATGCTGTTCATCAGCAGGATCCGATCCTGCTCATCGAGCGATATGATGCCCGAAGTAACGGATTCGAGAACCGCCTCGATAAAGACGCGTCGTTCGTGAAGCTGTCGATTGACGCCCAGCAGCGCCTGGGTCTGCTTCTCGATCTGGGCGGTCATGCGATTGAACGCGCGGTTCAAGAGCCCGATCTCGTCAGCGCCCGTTCGTCCTTCAATTCGCAGCGAGAAATTGCCGCTGCCGACGCTTCGCGCGGCATCGACCAACTCGTAGAGCGGTTTGACCTGCCGGTCCGCGAACCTGAGCGCAAACCACACGGCCAGTCCGACAAGCGCAAGCGAGGCAACGAACAGCGCCACGTTGAAGCGCAGTTGCAGGACGCGGGCACGATTGGAGAGGACCTCGTAGGCCTGCACGATGTTCTCGGCGTGCTGCCCCTGACTGAGCGAAACAAGGTCATTGCTTCGCGCTGCATAGAGGTAGACGCCGGAATCGCGCTCGATGGGCACGACGGCCACGATCTTGTTTGCATTGGACGTGACCACCATCGGCTCGCCCTTTTCGAGCCGTTGCAGGACGTCCTCGCCAATGCGCTTGTCCTCGGAATTGCCTTCAGGATCGACGATGATCGGCGTGCGCTGGTTGCCGTCGGGGCCGACCTGGATGATCGCCGAAAGGCTCAGGTTCCGGCGATAGACCTGATCGGCATAGAAAGCCTGGAATGCCGGGCTCGCGATAGGGTACTCGCTGAGCATCGTGCGGGCGTCTTCGGCCATCGCAACGGATTCGTAGCCGACGTCGCGCTGGGTCTGTTCGTAATAGCCCCGGGCGAGCTTGTTGGCGTTTTCCAGCAACCCGCGAGAACTGTCAGAAAACCAGAATTCGACGCCCGACTGGAAAAGCCAGGAGGCAAAGACCACGACGAGAAGCGTCGGAACGGCTGAAATCAGCGAGAAAATGAACACGAGGCGCACGTGCATGCGCCCGGTGCCGCCGATGTGCTCTGCAGCCCTGCGCAAGGCCATGCGACGACCGAGCAGGACCAGGATAGCCATGGCCGGTACCAGCGTGCCGATCAGCAACGAGGCCGTGAGGTTGGACGGAAGGAGCTGTCCCTTGTCCGCCCCGTTGTTCAGCGCAAACCACGTGGTGGCGGTCATGATCAGGAACGCAACGACGGAGAGCACCTCCATCATCGCGAAGAAGTTCGCCCGGCGCGCCCCGACCTGCATCCGACGCCACCAGCGAGGCCATGCGCGCTTCTTTGCGGATTCCTCGATCATCGTTGCGCCGTTACAACACTACTGTTGCGGCGTCGCAAGAGGCTTTCCACCGATTTCGACTTATAGCCGACGGGTAAACGCCTCCGGATCGATTTCCAGTTCGCTCAGGCGTTTGCGCAAGGTGTTGCGGTTGATCCCCAGGGCATGAGCAGCGCGCAATTGATTGCCACCGGTTTCCTTCAGGATTTCCGCGAAGAGCGGACGCTCGAATGCGGCCATGGCGGATGCATAGATCGAGCCGTCGGCAGGCCGTTCGGCGGCAAGCCACTGCGAAACGGCAGTGTCGATATCGATTTCGCCTCCGCCCCCTGCCGTCGCGCCTGTCTGGGCCCCCTGGCTATCGGCGGCGAGCAGCGGAACGATGCTTTCGACGTCAATCGCATCTTCGCGCGCCAACAGGGCGAGTCGATAGATGAAGTTCTTGAGTTCGCGGACATTGCCGCGCCAGGACTGCTTGCGCAGCAGTTCTGCCGCCTCCTGCGTCAGCTGGCGCTTGGGAAGCCCCTCGTTCGCGGCATGCTGGAGGAAGTGGCGGGCGAGAACCTCGATGTCCTCGGGTCTGTCGCGCAGCGGCGGCATGCTGATGGGCACGACATTGAGACGGTAGTACAGGTCTTCGCGGAAGCGGCCGGCGGCGATTTCCGGCTCCAGGTCCTTGTTCGTCGCGGCTATGATCCGCGCATCGAGCTTGATCTCCTCGCGGCCGCCGACCCGGCGCACGGTGCCGGATTGCAGCGCGCGCAGCAGACGGGTCTGCGCCTGCATCGGCATGTCGCCGATCTCGTCGAGGAACAGGGTGCCGCCGGCGGCCTGCTCGAACTTGCCTTCATGCCGGGCGACGGCGCCGGTGAAGGCTCCCTTTTCGTGGCCGAACAGTTCGCTTTCGATCAGCTCCGCCGGAATGGCCGCGGTATTGACCGCGATAAACGGCCCTGTCCGCCGGTTACCCAGCTGATGGATCGCCTCTGCGACAAGCTCCTTGCCGGTGCCGGACTCGCCGAGGATCAGCACGGTAAGATCGTTGCGCAGGACGCGCGTGATCATCCGGAACACCGACTGCATGGCCGGGCTGCGCCCCACCAGGGGGAGGCCGTCGCCCAGCGGTTCGTCCCCATCGTGGACATTGCCCTGCCCGTTGCCTGCCGCCTGCCTGACCGTGCGGGCGAGTTCATCGATGTCGAAAGGCTTGGGGAAATACTCGAAGGCGCCGGTATCGGTTGCGCGCACGGCGGTATCGAGCGTGTTTTGCGCGGAGAGAATGAGCACCGGCATGTCGGGCCGCAGCGAACGCACCCGGCCGATCGTCTCGATGCCATCGCCATCGGGCAGCATGACATCGGTTACCATGGCGGAAAACGTGTGCTGCGAGAGCAGGCGATCGCGTTCCTCGATGGTCTGGCAGTGCTTCACGTCGAAGCCCTCGGCCTCGAGCGCCGCGGTGATGACGATGGCGATCGACATGTCATCTTCGACAAGCAACACGCTCATGCGCCGGTTCTCCACTTCATCAGTTTCTTGCGGGTCTCGCGGGCGAGCGGCAAGTGAAGCCTGAAGTGCGTCAGCCCCGCCTCTTCGTCGCGCTCATGGGTGATGCGCCCGTTCATGTCGCGCACCAGCTTGCGAACCAGTGGCAGACCGAGCCCCTGCCCCGACTTCTTGGTCGTCACGAACGGTTCAAAGATGTGGTCGCGCATTGAAGGGTCGATGCCCGGGCCATTGTCCGAAATGCGCAGTTCTACCGGCAGACGCACCGGCTTGCCGGAATCCGTCGTATGCAACTGCAGGCCGCTTGCGAAGCGCGTTCGGATCGTGACCTTCGGGTCATCGACCTCCCGGCACGCCTCCATGGCATTGGAAACGAGATTGATGATGACCTGGACAAGTCCGTCCGGACTGCCGAGTACCGCCGGGAGCGACGGGTCGAATTCCTCGATGAGCCGGACCGGGCTTGGCTGGGTTGCAGAGGCTGCATCGATCACGTCGATGGCGCGGCGCGCGGCCTCGTGCAGGTTGCAGGGTTCGACCGGCGATGTCGTGCGGCGGCTGAGTTTCTGCATCTGGTCGATAAGATTGGCGATGCGGTCGACTTCCGAGGTGATAAGGTCGGTCAGGGCCCGGTCGCGTTCATCGACCTTGCGGGCAAGCAGCTGCGCGGCGCCGCGAATCCCGGCAAGCGGGTTCTTGATTTCGTGGGCCATGATTTCCGGACCGCGCAGGACGGCATTGTCGATCCCGCCGGAATCGTCCCCAAGCGCATCGGTGGCGCTGTTGTCGTGGATCGTCAGCACCTGCCACCCGAGCGTATCGGCCACGGGCGCGACATTGATGTCGATCCGGCGGGCGCCGCGCCCTTTCAGCGCCACAACGACTTCGCGCGCGGAAACCGGCGTCTCGAAATCGTTGAGCCGTTCGAGCAGCCGCGGGTCGGAAAACGACATGACTTGAGCAAGAGTACTGCCGACCAGGCGGCGCAGCGACTGGCCGAAGAACTGTTCCGCCGCCGGGTTGACCGAGGCGATCCGCAAACCCGGCTCCAGCAAGATCACGGCATGAGGAAGGCTAGCCAGCAGCCGGTTGGCCTCAGGCAGGACCGTCCGGGATAGCAGGCTCATGCGGCCTGCCGCTCCCGGTAAGGGGCGTAGAATTCGGCAAGTTCGCGCAGAACTTCGTCCGGATCGGCGATGAAGTTCACCTTGTTGCGGAATTCCGCCGATCCGCGCACGCCCTTGATGTACCAGCCCAGATGCTTGCGGGCCATCTTGACACCGGTATCAGCGCCGTAATGCTCGAGCATCTGCTCGTAGTGGCTGCGGATGATCTCGTATTGTCCGGCGACATTGGGATCGGCCGAGACGGGCTGTCCGCGCCACCACTGCATGACCTGTCCGAGAAACCATGGCCGACCGTAGGATCCGCGCCCGATCATCAGCCCGTCGGCGCCGGACTGCTCAAGGGCCGCCGCGGCATCGTCGATGGTGCAGATATCGCCGTTGACGATCACCGGGATCGAAACCGCTTCCTTGACGCTGCGGACAAAGGCCCAGTCGGCCTCGCCCTTGTACATCTGGTTGCGGGTGCGGCCGTGGACCGTGATCATCTGCGCGCCGAGATCCTCGGCGATCCGGGCCAGTTCCGGCGCGTTGAGGCTGTCATGGCACCAGCCCATGCGCATCTTGACGGTGACAGGCACTCTCACCGCCTTCACCGTCGCCTCGATCAACCGGGTTGCCAGCGGGACGTCGCGCATCAGCGCCGAGCCGGCATCGCCATTCACGACCTTGCGCACCGGGCAGCCCATGTTGATGTCGATGATCGCAGCGCCCCGGTCTTCGACCAGCTTCGCCGCTTCGGCCATCTGTTCGGGTTCGCAGCCGACGAGCTGCATCGAGACCGGATCCTCGATCTTGTCCCACATCGCCTTCTGGATCGACACCCGCGTTTCGCGGATCGCTGCCGGGCTGGCGATCATCTCGGTGACGTTGAGCCCCGAACCGAACCCGCGCACCATCCTTCTGAAAGGCAGGTCGGAAACGCCCGTCATCGGAGCGAGCACGACCGGGCAGTCGATCGTGACGGGACCGACCTTGATGGGCTTGAGCGCCGGGGGCTGGGGCAATTGGGTCATAAAACGTGCACTACTGCCTAAAAAACAGGCAGCGCATAGTGGATTGCCCTCATCACGGCAAGCGATTACCGGCAATCGCGATGTCACAGGACACTTCATCCACTCCCGCGAATATCGGGCAAGGCCCTCGCGTCGCGGCCATTGTCGTTGCTGCCGGCCAGGGAATCAGGGCTGGCCAGCCCCTTCCCAAGCAATTCGCGAACTGGCGCGGCAAGCCAGTCGTGCGCCATTCCGTCGAAGCCCTGGCGCAAGCCGGCCTTGCCCCGATCCTGGTCATGGTTCCGCACGGTGGCGAGGAACTGGCGCGGCAGGCACTGTCCGGCATCGCAGGCGTGCAACTCTCCGTCGGCGGCAAAACACGCCAGGAAACGGTTCGGCTCGGTCTCGAAGTCCTGGCTGCCGACAAGCCGGACCGGGTCCTCATCCACGATGCAGCGCGCCCCGCACTGTCCCCTGGTGTCATTGGCAGAATCCTTGAGGCTCTCGACGTTTCGAAGGCCGTTATTCCGGTGCTGTCCGTGGTGGACAGCATCGCCCATTGCGAGGACGGGGCCTCCGGACCGGTGATGGGCGCCCCTGCCCGCCGCGAAGCGCTGCGCCGGGTCCAGACGCCGCAGGCTTTCCATTTTCCCGAGATCCTGGAAGCCCATCGCAACTGGACAGCCGCCACCGATGCCGGTGACGACGCCCAGGTCGCGCAGGCCCACGGCCTCGAGATCGCGCTCGTCGAAGGAGACGAAGCCTTGCACAAACTGACATTCGCCTCCGATTTCCAGCCTTCGGCGCCTCCAGTCCGGGTCGGGACGGGCTATGATGTCCACCGCCTCGTCGAAGGCGAGGAACTCTGGCTCTGCGGCATCCGGATCGAGCACAGCCATGGTCTGTCCGGTCATAGCGACGCCGACGTGGCGATCCACGCCCTCGTCGACGCCCTGCTCGGCGCGATCGGTGCGGGCGACATCGGCCAGCACTTCCCGCCCAGCGATCCACAGTGGCGCGGGGTGTCGTCGGACAGATTTCTCACCCATGCGGGCAAACTCGTAGCCAATGCGGGCTATTGCCTTGGAAATGCTGACATCACCATCATATGTGAATCACCGAGGCTCGGACCGCACCGCGATGCCATGCGCTCCCGCCTCGCCGACATACTGAACGTCGATCCCGCCGTGATCGCCGTCAAGGCCACTACGACGGAGAAGCTCGGGTTCACCGGGCGCTCCGAGGGCATTGCCGCGCAGGCCGCCGTCTGCCTGTGCCGCATGTGAAGGGACGATCATGAGAAAAGGTACGAAAGCTGCGGTGAGCGCGATGGCAACGATGCTGGCCCTTGCTCCGGGCATGGCCGCAGCCGCGCAGCCCGTCTGCCTGAGCAAGACCGAAGCCCGCTCGCTGCTGACTTACGCCCTGCCGCAGGTCATCAGCGGGACAGGTAAGCGGTGTCAATCGCAGTTGCCCGCCAGTTCCTATCTGCGGACCCACGGCGCGGAACTGCAGGCGCGGTACGCCGCGCAGAAGAGCCGTTACTGGCCCGATGCGCGTGCTGCCTTCCTGAAACTGAGCAGTGCAAAAGACGCGCAGTTCGGTGAACTCACCCGCAAGCTTCCCGATGAGTCGCTGCGGCCGATGGTCGATATCGCCGTCGAAGGGATGGTTGAGCAGAACATCAAGCTCAAATCATGCGACAAGATCGATCTTGCGCTGGACCTGCTGTCCCCGCTTCCGCCCGAGAATACCGCTGGCCTGATAGCGCTGTTCGTCGAAATCGGCGCGCAAGCGGGCCGAAGTGCCGCGCAGGCCGCCGACAAGCCGGCAAGCCTTGGCGGCTTTGCCATCTGTGAGAGCTGACATGGGCAAGAACGTACTTTTTCCGCAAGACCTCTACGATCTCGCAGAGCGCGTCATAACCGAGAACAAGGCGATCGGGCGTATGGTCGCCCTTGCCGAGAGCTGCACAGGCGGACTTGTCTGCGCGGCATTGACCGAAGTTCCCGGTTCGTCTGCCGTCCTCGATCGCGGGTTTGTGACCTATTCGAACGAATCCAAGCAGGAGCTGCTCGGCGTTCAGGACGACATTCTCGAAACTTTCGGCGCCGTTTCGCCCGCAACCGCCTGGGCCATGGCGCAAGGAGCGATCCGCGAGAGCCGGGCCGATATAGCCGTCGCCATCAGCGGCGTTGCGGGTCCGGAGGGTGGCTCTGACATGAAGCCGGTCGGAACCGTCGTCTTCGCCTGCGCCATTCGCGGCGAGGAGGAAGTCAACGCCGAACAGAAGCTCATCGAGGGCAAGACCCGCGCCGAGATCCGGCATCAGGCGGCCATCGTCGCTCTCGAACTCTTGCTCCCGAAGGTCGACTGAATCCGCGGATGCCTGCGGCCTGCGGACATTTCGGTTACCTAAAGTTATTCAGTGGGGTCAGCGAGTCACTTTAGGTAACACAGATTGGTTGCCTTTTGTAACTCAAGTTACTTTTCGTAACCTCAGGAGGCCTGGGGCTCGCCGTAAAGCTCGTGGGCCCGGGTCTCGAAAGCCGCGACCATCTTGCGAAAAGCCTTGTCGAAGTACTGTCCGGCGAGCTTCTCGAACAGGGCATTGCGGAACGAGAAGCGCACGTCGAACTCGATATCGCAACTGTTCGCATCGACCGGATGGAAACGCCAGACATTGTCGAGATCGCGCATCGGGCCATCGACGTAGTGGACCTTGATCTCCTCTGCTCGCCGCTTCTCGACCCGCGACGTGAACTTCTCGCGCAGGGCCTTGAAGCCGACCAGCATGTCGGCGACCATTTCGCTGCCGTTGTCCGACTTGACCCGGGTGGCGACCACCCAGGGCAGGAATTCCTGGTATCGCCCGACATCGGCGACCAGATCGAACATCTGCTCGGCACTGTAGGGTAACCGGTAGACTTCGTGGATTCCGGGCACGTTCAGGCCTCGCCCATCATGGCATTGTCTGCGCGGGACATTACTTGCGGCCCTTGGCCAGCCTTGCTTCGCGTGCCGCCCGCATTTCGGCGAAGTCCTCACCGGCGTGGTAGCTGGACCGGGTCAGCGGTGACGCGGCCACCTGCAGGAAGCCCTTTGCCCGCGCGATGGCGCCATAGGCGTTGAAGGCCTGCGGCGTGACGAATTCCTTCACCTCGGCATGCTTGGGCGTCGGCCGCAGGTACTGCCCCATGGTGAGGAAGTCGATGTCGGCGCTGCGCATGTCGTCCATGACCTGGTGCACTTCGAGGCGCTCCTCACCCAGGCCGAGCATCACGCCCGACTTGGTGAAGATCGAGGGGTCGTGGTTCTTCACTTCCTCCAGCAGGCGCAGCGAGGCGTAGTAGCGCGCTCCCGGACGGATCGTCGGGTAGAGCCTCGGCACCGTTTCGAGGTTGTGGTTGTAGACGTCGGGACGCGCAGTCACGATCGCTTCAACCGCCGGACGCATCTTGCCGCGGAAATCCGGGGTCAGGATCTCGATGGTGGTCGAAGGCGTGTTCTTGCGCAGTTCCTCGATCACCTTGACGAACTGGCTGGCACCGCCGTCGGGCAGGTCGTCGCGGTCCACCGAAGTGATGACGATGTGTTCCAGCCCCAGCTTGGCAGCCGCCTCGGCGACGTGCGCCGGCTCATCCAAATCCACACGGCCGGGCATCCCGGTCTTGACGTTGCAGAAGGCGCAGGCCCGCGTGCAGGTATCGCCCAGGATCATGACCGTCGCATGCTTCTTGGTCCAGCACTCGCCGATGTTCGGGCAAGCGGCCTCTTCGCACACGGTGTTGAGCTTGAGATCCCGCATGAGCTGGCGGGTTTCGCCATAGCCCTTGCTGGTCGGCGCCTTGACCCGGATCCAGTCCGGCTTGCGCTGCCGCTCGGGTTTCGGTTCGGGCTGCGGAACAGAGGAGAGATCGTTCATGGGGCCCAGATAGTCTCAAGTTTGCGCCCTTGCCAGCCCGAATATCCGGTTTATGGGATGCGGGCGCAAACAAGGAGCTCCCCATGACCGAGACCAGTGATCATGTCCTCGACCACCTTCTCGACGGCTATCGCCGCTTTCGCCAGACCGGCTGGACCCCCAATCGCGAACGCTGGGAACGCCTGCGCGAAGGCCAGCAGCCGGAAGTCATGATCATCGCCTGCTCGGACAGCCGCGTCGATCCCTCGCAGATCTTCGATGTCGACCCCGGCGAGATCTTCGTCGTGCGCAACGTCGCCGCGCTTGTGCCGCCGTTCGAGACCACGCCCGGCCACCACGGCGTCTCGGCAGCGCTCGAATTCGCGGTGCAGGTACTCAAGGTCAAGGAAGTCGTGGTCATGGGCCATGGCATGTGCGGCGGCTGCAAGGCCGCATTGACCCAGGAACTGCACGGCAACGAGCCGGGCGAAGGCGGTTTCGTCGCCAACTGGATCTCGCTGCTCGACGAAGCACGCGGTCCGGTGGCCGACGAGTTCGGCACCGAAGGGCGACCTGCCGAGCGCCAGATGGAACAAGCTGCCGTCAAGGTCAGCCTGGACAATCTGATGACCTTCCCCTGCGTGCGCCGCAAGGTCAAGAACGGCGAGCTGACCCTGCGCGGGGCCTACTTCGCGATCTCCGACGGTATCCTGCACCTGATGGACGGCGAAACCGGCAAGTTCGAAGCGGTTTCCTGAGAATTGCGCCATTGTCCCGGGTGGACATTCGTTGTCCACTCGGGGACAGGAGGCGGACAGGACAAAAGAAAAAGGGCGCCGGATCGATCCGATCCGGCGCCCTTTTCTTCTGGATCGCGGACCCGCCCTGAAGCGGCCCGGACCAGATCAGGACTGCGGTGCGGCCGCGGCAGCAGGAGCGGCTGCCGGCGTCGACTTGCTCGCGGCATAGGCCGACCACAGCCTGGCGACGGGCGCACGCGAACCGCTCACCTTGGCGAAGTTGGCCTGCGCCTCGGCGTATTTGCCCTGCATCGCCTGCGCCATGCCGAGATGCATCGCAACGGCATTGGCATCCACGCCCGGCTTGCCCATCGCCATCGTGTAGAAGGTTTCGGCCTTGGCCGGCTGGTCATAGCTGAGAAACACATCGCCGGTGCCGGCCACTGTCGCACCGGTTGCGCCCGGCTTCATCGCGTCACGCTCCTGCGCGGCCAGCGAGGCCTTGTCTGCCGAAACGCGCGTTTCGGTATTGGCCTTTTCGCCCGCGAGATCGGCATTGCTGATCTTGCCCTTCGAAATGCCGTCATTCATGATCTTGAGCGCTTCACCCGGATAGGCGCGCGGATCGACGTTCTCGATATACTCGAGGTAGTCGCGCTTGTCCTTCATGGCGCCGGTTACGTACATAAGACGCATGAGGTCGAGGTTTTCCTTGCTCGGCAGTGAAGCGAGCTGGCGAACCACCGAAATCGCTGCATTCCAGCTTTCCGGATTCGGGTAGTACTGGCCCAGCATCGCGGCGTAGTCAGCCGAAGCCGCGAGCTGCTTGGCGTCGTATGCGGCCTGCAGTGCGGTGCGGATCGAGGTCTCGTTCGGCTTGGCGCCGCTCGCCTTGGAAGCTTCCAGCTCCTTGTGCACGATGGCCAGGGCCGCCTGCGGATTGTTGGAACGCTTGTACGAATCGGCGAGAACGGCCTGGAGCATGCCCTGCGGATCGCGGTAACCGCCATCGTAGGCTGCCTGAAGCCAGCGCGCCGCTTCGGTGTACTGCTTGTCCTGGTAGGCAGTGACACCTGCAAGATACTGCACCTGACCGGCGGTTTCCGGGCTCATTCCGCCGCTTTCGGCCATCATTACGAGGCCGCGGTGCTGCATGGCGACATCGTTCATGAGGATGCCGACGTTGCGGGTGAGTTCACCCTGCTTGAGCTTGTCGAGCGGCTCGGTCGCGGCTGCATCGGCGGTCTTGAGCTTGGCCAGGATGCCACCCATCGCGGCGTCTACCTCTGCACGGGCGGCGGCCATTTCGGCGTCGGTCTTGGCGGCACGCGCCTTGTCCGCAGCGGCCTTCACCGCCGGATCGTTCTGGGCTTCGGTGACGGTCTTGTCGATTTCGGCCGCAACGGCTGCATATTCCTTCGAGAACGAAGCCTTGGCTGCCTTCTTCTCTTTTGCGGCAACCGTGGTCGGGGCAGCGGCGACAGCCATGCCACCGGCGAGCGCCATGGCAAGGGCAACTCGGGAAATCAGGAACTTGCGAGCCATAAAGGCCAACTCCTCTCAAGTCATCAGACACAGTGACCCTCACCCTCAAGCGGGGTCTCGAAAATGCACGGCGCAGGTACTGACGGGGAAATGCGCCTTTGGCAACCTCGCTCTCGAACTAGAGGCCCGCCGCTTAACGCTGTTTGAATGCGACTCACCGCAAGCGTTCAGACAGGCCCCGTCATTCGCCCGACGCGTCCTTTCGGTGTTTCAACCCATAAGTGTGGAAAAAGATGCACTCAGCGCCTTCGCATGGGCTGATTCAGTGGCATTCGCCTGGCGCATGTCCTAGTGCCGAACATCACCTTTCTCATCGAAGCAACGAACGACACAGCGCGTGAGCGACGACATCGACACTCTAGAACATACCGGCCCCGAGGGCGAGTACACCCGCATCGACATCGTCGATGAGATGAAGACGAGCTACCTCGATTACGCGATGAGCGTGATCGTGAGCCGCGCGCTTCCCGACGTGCGGGACGGCCTCAAGCCGGTGCATCGTCGCATCCTGTGGACCAGCCACGAAAACGGGTTCGTTTCCGGCAAGGCCTACCGCAAGTCGGCGCGTATCGTCGGTGACACCATGGGTAAGTATCACCCCCATGGCGACGCCGCGATCTACGACGCGCTGGCGCGCATGACGCAGGACTGGTCGATGCGCCTGCCGTTGATCGACGGCCAGGGCAACTTCGGCTCGATGGATCCCGATCCGCCGGCATCGATGCGTTATACCGAGGCGCGCCTTGCCAAGGTGGCCGACGCGCTGCTGGCGGACATCGACAAGGATACGGTCGACTTCCAGCCCAACTACGACGGGGCGGAGAACGAGCCGCAGGTCCTGCCTGCGCGTTATCCTAACCTGCTGGTCAACGGCGCCGGCGGCATCGCGGTCGGCATGGCCACGAATATCCCTCCGCACAATCTGGGCGAAGTGATCGACGGCTGCTTCGCGATGATGGACAATCCGGGCATCACTTCGGAAGAACTGTTCCAGATCATTCCGGGGCCGGATTTCCCGACCGCTCCGCTGATCCTCGGCCAGGGCGGCGCGCGCAACGCCGCGATGACCGGTCGCGGCTCGATCATGATGCGTTGCCGCCACCAGATCGAGGAAGCCCGCGGCGACCGTCGCTCGATCGTGCTGACCTCGATTCCCTACCAGGTCGGCAAGTCCAACCTCGTCGAGAAAATCGCCGAGGCCGCCAAGGACAAGCGGATCGAGGGCGTTTCCGACATTCGCGACGAATCGAGCCGCGAAGGCATGCGCGTCGTCGTCGATCTCAAGCGCGACGCCTCGCCCGAAGTCGTGCTCAACCAGATCTGGCGCAACACTCCTGCCCAGTCGAACTTTGCCGCCAACATGCTGGCGATCCGTGGCGGACGCCCGGAAATCCTCTCGCTGCGCGATATTCTGCAGGCCTTCATCCAGTTCCGCGAGCAGGTCATCACCCGCCGCACCAAGTACGAACTGAACAAGGCCCGCGACCGCGCGCACATCTTGCTCGGCCTCGTCGTCGCGGTTTCGAACCTCGACGAAGTCGTCGCAATGATCCGCGGTTCGTCGAACCCGGCCGATGCCCGCGCGAAGCTGCTGGCCAAGGAATGGCCGATCGGCGATATCGCGCCTTACATTCGGCTCGTCGAGGCGATCGAACCGAGCGCTGAAGAGGATGGCGGGTCCTATCGCCTGTCCGAGACGCAAGTTAAGGCGATACTTGAACTTCGCCTGCACCGCCTGACTGCGCTGGGCCGCGACGAAATCGGCGACGAGCTCAAGGAGCTTGCCATTGCGATCGAGGAATATCTCTCGATCCTCGCCGATAGAGTCAAGCTTTACAACGTGATGCGTGAGGAACTTCAGGCAGTACGCGATGCCTATGCGACCCCGCGTGTCTCCGAGATCACCGCTGCCTTCGACGGGATCGAGGACGAAGATCTGATCGAGCGCGAGGACATGGTGGTGACTGTCACCATGGACGGGTACATCAAGCGCACGCCGCTCTCGACGTTCCGCGCCCAGAACCGCGGCGGCAAGGGCCGCGCCGGCATGGCGACCAAGGACGAGGACGCGGTGACGACCATGTTCGTCACCTCGACCCACAACCCGGTCCTGTTCTTCTCGACCGCGGGCAAGGTCTACCGCCTGAAGGTCTGGAAACTTCCGGAGGGTGGTCCGACCACGCGCGGCCGTCCGATCGTCAATTTGCTTCCGGCACTCGACAAGGACGAGACGATCCAGACCGTCCTTGCCCTGCCCGAGGACGAGGCCGATTGGGGCAAGCTCTCAGTCGTCTTCGCTACCTCGAAGGGCAATGTCCGCCGCAATTCGATGGACTCCTTCTCGAACATTCCGACCAACGGCAAGTTCGCGATGAAGTTCGACGAGGATGCCGACGATCACCTGATCGGCGTGGCCCTCCTCGAGGCGACCGACGATGTCCTGCTCGCCACTCGCCAGGGCAAGGCGATCCGCTTCGCCGGTGACCAGGTCCGCGAATTCACGAGCCGCACATCCACCGGCGTGCGCGGCATGACGCTCAAGGGAGACGACCGCGTCATTTCGCTGTCGATCCTCCACCGCGTCGGCACCGAATCCGAAGAGCGCGAGGAATACCTCAGGTACGCTCCGTGGAAGGGCGAGAAGGAAGGCGAACCGGATCTCTCGGCAGAGCGCTTCGCCGAATTGCAGGAACGCGAGCAGTTCATCCTGACTGTCTGCGCCAACGGCTACGGCAAGATGTCCTCGGCCTACGAATATCGCCGCACGGGACGCGGCGGCCAGGGCATCACCAATATCGACAATATCGCCCGCAATGGGCCGGTCGTGGCGAGCTTCCCGGCCAGCCAGGCCGAGCAGCTCATGCTGGTGACCGATCAGGCCAAGCTGATCCGCCTGCCGCTGGAAACCATGCGTGTCATCGGCCGCAATTCCGCCGGTGTCAGATTGTTCAATGTCTCGGCCAACGAGCACGTCGTCAGCGCAGTGCGCCTCGACGAGGCCAGCGAAGAAGACGAAGTCCTCGGCGAGGCAGTTGACGTGGCAGACGGCGCGGCGCCGGAGGCACCGGAAGCCCCCGAGGCTCCGGAAGCCGGAGAATGACGGACGAAAGGCCGGTGTCCACCGAGACATTGGCCTACAAGATCCTGACCGGGGCCCAGATGGCGCAGCTGCTCGGAAACGGCAGTTTCGCAGGTGCGCCGGTCGATCTTGCCGATGGTTTCGTGCATTTGTCCGCCGCGGGACAAGTCCAGGGAACGCTGGACAAACACTTCGCCGGACAAGAGGACCTGCATATCGCCTGCGTCGACCTTGCGGCGGTCGCCAACGCGCTCAAGTGGGAAGTCTCGCGCGGAGGCGCGCTGTTCCCGCACCTTTACGCACCATTGCCGCTCAGCGCCGTTACCGCGCACGGCCCGGTCCGGCGCGATACTTCGGGATGCGTCATCCTGCCGGGGCTCGACTGACCTTTATCGGCGTGAGCGCAGTTCCACGGTCACGCCGGTGGAAAGCATCAGGTTGCCGAAGTAGAACAGCGGCCAGGCGAAATGCGCCATCCACAGCTCACGCTGCATGAGGCCCTCCGCTGCGACGGCAAGCAGGTTCGCGGCCATGATGACCACAGCCCCTGCCCCCACCCGGTAGCGCGGAAAGGTGCTCGCCCAGGCGCTTGCGGCCATGCCGCCAACGGCAACCATGAAGACGAGCGCGGTAATGCGCATTTCGGGCGATGCCAGGAGAAAACCGATCACCGGCGTGATCAGCAGGATCGCGGTGACGGCGGCTTTCTGCGACCCGGTCAACTGCGCACGGCGATGCGAGGTAAAAAGCCCGATCCCCAGGCCGAAGCCGATGATGATCAGGACGATCGAGGCGTAAGGGAGATAGTCGTAAAGGGCCGTTCCGACCCCTTCGCAAACCAGCATACCCGCCAACATTCGGGTGTCGTTGCCGCGATGGTGCAGGACGGCATAGACCGCGAGCAATAGCAGAGGCGCGGCTTTCAGGCCAAGCAGGTAAAGGCCCGGAAACCGGCTGTTTTCCAGCCAGATGAAAGCCAGCGCGGCAAGCACGCTGCCTAGTAGCCAGGGCCTTCTTTCGATGAGTGCGCGCCTTGGCATTCGCTGGGTCTTCCTGTCCGGGGCCGAATTCGTCGACTGCGCTTGTCACGGTTTTGGCCTGCCATGCAATCCCCCTAGTCCCGGCGCCCCCAACTTGCATTCCCTTTCGCTGCGCGCAAAGAGCGGCTAGGGGCCTTGGCCCATGACAGCACAACCCGAATACGACGTTCACATTATCGGCGGCGGCCTCGCAGGCAGCGAGGCGGCCTGGCAACTCGCGCGGCGCGGCCTTCGCGTGCGCCTGTCAGAAATGCGCGGCACGGGAGAGCGCAGCCCGGCGCACCAGACCGACGGCCTGGCCGAGATGGTCTGCTCCAATTCCTTCCGTTCGGACGATGACGAGAAGAACGCGGTTGGCCTGCTCCATCACGAGATGCGCCGCTGCGATTCGGTGATCATGGCTGCGGCTGCCAAGGCGCAGGTACCCGCAGGTTCGGCGCTGGCAGTCGACCGCGAGGTATTCTCCGCCGAAGTCGAAGCCCGCCTCCAGTCGCTGCCGACGCTCGACATCGTGCGCGAGCGCATCGACACCCTGCCCGATAGCGGCCTGACCATCGTTGCCACTGGGCCGCTTACGGCCGAAACACTGGCCGGCAGCATCGGCAAGGCGACCGGCTCGGATAGCCTCGCCTTCTTCGATGCCATCGCTCCGATCGTCTACCACGACACGATCGACATGGACATCTGCTGGAAGGCCTCGCGCTGGGACAAGCCCTCCAAGTTCGGCGGGGAAGCCAAGGACTACATCAACTGTCCAATGGACAAGGACCAGTATCTGGCCTTCCACCAGGCCCTGCTCGACGGCGAAAAGACCGCGTTCAAGGAGTGGGAAGCCAACACCCCCTACTTCGACGGTTGCATGCCGATCGAGGTCATGGCCGAACGCGGTGTCGACACCCTGCGCTTCGGGCCGATGAAGCCGGTGGGGCTCGACAACCCGCACTGGGCGACCGAGGAACATCCCAACGGGCGCTGGGCCTATGCCGTCGTCCAACTCCGCCAGGACAACAAGCTGGGTACGCTGTGGAACATGGTGGGCTTCCAGACCAAGCTCAAGCATGCCGAGCAGGTCCGCCTGTTCCGCACCATTCCCGGGCTCGAAAAGGCCGAATTCGCTCGCCTGGGCGGCCTGCACCGCAACACCTTCCTCAACTCGCCGGTCCTGCTCGACCGGCAGCTGCGGCTCAAGAGCGCGCCGCACGTTCGCTTTGCCGGGCAGATCACCGGATGCGAGGGCTATGTCGAAAGCGCCGCGGTCGGTCTGATGGCCGGCCTGATGACCGCTGCCGAACTGGGTGGGCTCGTGTGGCAGGGACCGCCGGCGACAACGGCGATGGGCGCGTTGCTCTCGCACATTACCGGCGACGCCGAGGCGGAAAGCTATCAGCCGATGAATGTGAATTTCGGCCTGTTCCCACCGCTTCACGAGGTCAAGAAGAAGCAGCGCAAGGAAGCCTATACCGAGCGGGCCAAGGAAGACATCGGCGCCTGGTTGCAAACGCTGGCCCCGGCGGCCTGAGGCGCTTGAGCACGAACAACGCGGTTTGGGACCGGACCGGCGCGGCGGCGCCGTGCGGCGGAACTCCTCTGGCGTCAGCCAGTCGTTGCCGTTGACGTCGGCATGGTCGAACTTGTCGACGGTCGTGACGGCCCATTCCTCAAACGTGAGCAGGTTGTTGCCGTCCTTGTCGAGCCTGCGGAATCCCGCGGTCCTGGTCGACAGCATTTCGTTGCGGGTGATGCGTCCGTCGCTGTCATGGTCATAACGGGCAAAGCGCCGTTGCTCGCGGCTGAGTTCGGTCGCTTCGGGCGGTTCCGGGCCGACCAGATCTTCTATCGCCGCGCTTGGAAATTCGTCGGGCTGCGCCGTAGCTTCCTCAGGCGGCGGGGCGCCCTCCTCCACTTCGGCGCGGCCCTGCATCCAGAACAGGCCGAGCGAGACAAGCAGTAGCGCAGCCAGCGCGCCCAGGACCAGTCTGTTCACGAACGCCTCTGCATCACCCCGCGATGCATAGTGCGATGGTCTCCGCCTTTGAAATTACAATCTGGTCAGCAGGTCAAAAGCCCAGAATACCGAGCCGCATGGCCTTGAGCAGCGCCGCGGGGGACTGCGCGGCTTTCTCATCGCCCCTGGCCTGCCGAGCTTGCGCAAGACCGTGCAGCACGAGTAGCGGCCGCAGCGGTCTTGAAACGCGCGGGCTGCGCGTCGCGTCCTCTGCGATCATGGCACGCATGGCCTCGGTCTCGCTCTTGTCGCGCAGGCGCGTGGCGAGGTCGGCCATCGCCCATTTCCGGCCGATCGTGGCGCAAGCCTGCGCCTCGCCCGGCCTGCCGAGCGCGGAGGCCAACGCGGCGAATGCGGCCCCGCGCCCCTCTACCATCTGACCCAAGGCTTCGGGCGGCAAGGGCGCATGCCCGGTCAAGGCTTCCCAGCCATCGACGAGCGCCGAGAGCGCCTTGTGCTGGCCGTCCCAACTGCGCAGCGCGGCCAGCAAGGGTTCGCCCGCAGGCCATTCGGATGCATCGCGATCGAGGCTCTCGCGCCACCAGGCAAGGCGCAGCTGCGCCAGCATCGGCTCCTTGGAATGGCGCAGCAGCCCGGCCAGACGCGTATCTAGCGCGAACAGGGCCAGCGTGGGCAGGCGCGCCGAGCCTGGGGCATAGGCCAGCGCCAGTCTCTGGCTCAGCGGCAAACTGGCAAGCAAGCTCTCTTCGATGGCGTTTGCGGACATCGGTCGCGGGGGGGAATCTTGTGACACAGCGCCTCTCTAACCTGCGAGGCCGGTTGTGCAAGTGCGCCCAAATGCAACGCCATTTAACAAGGGTTAACTAAAATGTTTCATTCAATGCAAATCTCGTTGCCCGAGATAGTGAATATTCGATTGAGGCGCCTTGAGGATATTTCCGATGTTCCGACGGATCCGCTGCCTGATGAAAAGCCTGCTCTCCGCAAGGAGCGGCAACGCCATGATGATGGTGGCGCTCGGCATGCCCGCCCTCATCGGAGCCATGGGCTATGGCGTCGACACAGCCCAATGGTACATGTGGCAGCGCGAGTTGCAACACTCGGTCGACCAGGCCGCAATCGGCGGCGCATGGGCGCTGGCCTACAGCGACGATGCCGATTACAAAACGCGCGCCAAGCAGGAATTCAACGCCAATCAGAAGATCACCGCCTCCTTCGCGAGCGCTCCGACGATCAGCCTGGCGAACTTCGATGGCGGCACGGCGAACAGCGTTCTGGTAACGGCCACGGCGACGAAGAAGCTGCCTTTCACCGGCTTGCTGCTCAACCAGTCGGCCACCGTGATGGCGCGCGCGCAGGCCCGCTTCAAGGAAGGTAGCAAGTTCCATGCCTGCCTGATCACCCTCAAGCAGGACGGCACCACATTCCAGATCGGCGGTAACGCACACGTCATTGCCAATTGCGGCTTGGGCGCCCTTTCATGCAGCGACGATGCCATCACCATCGACGGTAGTGCCACTGTGGAGACCACCTCGATTGCCGCATGCGGTACAGTGGACGTCCCCGAGAGCCTGCAAGGAACGGTCACAGAAAATGCTTCTGGCCTCACCGACGTCTATTCCGACATTCCGATCCCGGAGCCGGATTCCGGCACTGCGGACCAGACCAAGAAAAAGTACTGCGAGGGTAACGGGAACAAGGCGATCGCCAATCTTTTTCCCGGCAAATATGTCGGCGGCTATACCGCCAAGTGCGCCACGACTTTCAACTCGGGCATCTATTTCATCGATGGCGGCACCTTGGACCTGTCCACCAACGCAACGGTCGTGGGAAAGAACGTTCTGTTCGTGCTGCGCAAAGGCGCGCAGATCAAGCTGGGCGGCGAAGGGGCGACGGGCTCGATAACGCTGACGCCGATGCAGGCTGCCGACTTCCAGAGCACACCTTATGCGGCCGATGCGGATCGCCTTTCGCAGATGCTGTTCATGGAGGACAAGACCGATGAGACCGAGCCTGCCTCGCACCAGATCAACGGCAACACCAATCTGAACATCGAGGGCGTGCTCTACCTTCCCAACGGTGACGTCCAGATCAACGGCGACTCCGGCACCACCAGCAAGCTGTGCTTCCAGATCTCGGCCTATACGCTCGACATTCGCGGCAGCGCCTACCTGCGCACCTTGTGCGACTACGACGACAGCTCGCTGCTCGGCACCTCCACTCCCATCGTGAGGCTCGTGGCATGATCGGTCATGGCCTGCGCCGCATGGTTAGCGACCTGAAAGGCGTGATGGCCGTCGAAACCGCCATCGTCGCACCGGTTATCGTGCTGATGGCACTCGGTACCTTCGAAGTCGGCCGGATCGTCTCGCGCCAGCAGGAATTGCAGAGCGCAGCGAGCGAGGCCGAAGGCATCGTGCTGGCCGCCGCAGCCGGTTCTGGCACATCCTCGGACACGATGAAGAGTGTCATCAAGGACTCGCTCGGTCTCGCCGACAACGAGGTGACCTTGCAGCAGCGATTCCGCTGCAACCTCTCCAGCCAGTTGACTGCAGATGCATCCACCTGCGACACCGATCAACCGATCTATCAATATGTCCTGCTCGACGTGACCGATACCTACACGCCGATCTGGACCCGCTTCGGCGTGGGCAAGGCCCTGAACTATCGTGTCGAGCGCACGATCCAGGTGCAGTGATGGGCAGCTTCTTCTCGCAGCGGCGCCTTGCGCGCTTCCACCGGGACGAACGCGGCGGTGTTCTCGTCGAGTTCGCCCTGCTCGCGCCGCTCTTCTTCACGCTGCTGATCGGCGTCCTCCAGATCGGGATGCAGATCCAGAACTGGAACGCAATCCGCAACCTCGCCTCGGATGGCGCGCGATTTGCTGTGGTCGAGTATCAGCGAGGCCATGCCAGCCAGGCCGACCTGATTTCAACCTGGATGCGCTCGCGCGGGGTCGGTTCACGGTACAATCTCAATACCGACCGACTGGGCATTACCGTCACGTCGCAGACGAGCCGGATCGCCGATGCCCTCGAGATGCAGATCAGTGTCACTTACGATGCGCCGGACTACCTGGCCTTCGTCCCGGGCAACCTGCTGCAAATCACGTACAAGCGGCCGGTTTTCCTGCTCAAGGACAGCTGACCACCCTTCCCTTCTGACAGCGGGCTGCATCGATGCAGCGTCCGCGCCATGAAAAAGGGCCGCCGGGATGATACCGGCGGCCCTTGTCATTCCTGGCCTGAAAGTCTGTGGGCTCAGCCCTGGTAGCAGACCTTCTTGACTGCCTCGACGATGCGGGGCGTGTCAATCAGTGCGGCCTTTTCAAGGTTGGCCGCATAAGGCAGCGGCACGTCCTCGTTGCACACGCGTAGGACGGGGGCATCGAGATCGTCGAAGCCTTCTTCCATGCAGATCGCAATGACTTCCGAAGCGATCGAGCAGACCGGGAAGCCTTCCTCGGCAACGACGAGACGGTTCGTCTTTGCGAGGCTTTCCAGGATCGTCTGCTTGTCGAGCGGACGCAGGGTGCGCAGGTCGATGACTTCGGCATCGATGCCTTCGCCGGCCAGCTGTTCGGCGGCTTCCAGCGCCAGGCCGACGCCGATCGAGTAGGAAACGATGGTGACATCCTTGCCCTCGCGCATGATGCGCGCCTTACCGATCGGCAGGACATGGTCGTCGAGTTCCGGCAGCTCGAAGGAACGCCCGTAGATCAGTTCGTTTTCAAGGAAGACCACCGGGTCTTCGCTGCGGATCGCCGCCTTGAGCAGGCCCTTTGCGTCCGACGCGTCATAAGGCGCGATGACCACCAGACCCGGAACGTTGGCATACCACGGGCCGTAGTTCTGCGAGTGCTGTGCGCCCACGCGCGAAGCCGCGCCGTTGGGGCCGCGGAACACGACCGGGCAGCGCATCTGGCCGCCGGACATGTAGTTCGTCTTGGCCGCCGAGTTGATGATGTGGTCAATCGCCTGCATGGCGAAGTTGAAGGTCATGAACTCGACGATCGGACGCAGGCCGCCCATCGCCGCACCGGTTCCGATACCGGCAAAGCCGTATTCGGTGATTGGGGTGTCGATGACGCGCTTGGGGCCGAATTCCTCGAGCAGGCCCTGGGTCACCTTGTAGGCGCCCTGGTACTCGGCGACTTCCTCGCCCATCACGAAGACGCGCTCGTCGCGGCGCATTTCCTCGGCCATCGCGTCGCGCAGGGCTTCGCGAACGGTCGAGGTCTTCATGTTGGTGCCATGCGGCACTTCCGGATCCTTGCGCGCAGGGGCCGGGGCTTCTTCTGCCTTGGCAGGCTCGGAGGAAGCGGGCGCCGGAGCCGGAGCTTGCGAAACGCTTTCGGCCACGGCCGAGGCATCCTCGCCTTCACCGGCTAGGACGGCGATCACGGTGCCGACCTTCACGTTCTCGGTACCTTCGGCAACGACGATCTTGCCGATCGTGCCTTCATCGACGGCTTCGAATTCCATCGTAGCCTTGTCGGTCTCGATCTCGGCAAGGATATCGCCGGAGGAGACTTCGTCGCCCTCCTTGACCAGCCACTTGGCAAGCTTGCCCTCTTCCATCGTCGGCGAGAGCGCGGGCATCTTCAGTTCGATCGCCATCAGTAACGCTCCACCAGGACGTCGGTATAGAGTTCGGACATATCGGGCTCGGGTGAATTCTCTGCAAAGTCGGCGGATTCGGCGACCTGGGCGCGAACGCGCTTGTCGATCGCCTTCAGTTCAGCCTCGTCCAGGCCCATTTCCATGAGCTCGGCCTTGGCATGCTCGATCGGGTCACGCTTGTCGCGCACGCCCTGGACTTCCTCGCGGCTGCGATACTTGGCCGGGTCGGACATCGAGTGGCCGCGATAGCGGTAGGTGTTGAGTTCCATCAGCACGGGGCCGTTGCCGCCGCGCACATGCTCGAGCGCGACTTCGGCCGCCTTGCGGACCTCGAGCACGTCCATGCCGTCGACCTGCATGCCGGGAATTCGGAACGCAGTGCCGCGACGGTAGAAGTGCGTCTCTGCCGACGAACGGGCGACGGCCGTGCCCATCGCGTACTGGTTGTTCTCGATCACGAAGATGATCGGGAGGTTCCACAGGGCCGCCATGTTGAAGCTCTCGTAGACCTGGCCCTGGTTCGCCGCGCCGTCACCGAAGTAGGCCATCGCGACGCCGCCGTCTTCACGGTACTTGTGCGCGAAAGCGAGACCGGTACCGAGCGAGACCTGTGCACCGACAATGCCGTGGCCGCCGTAGAAGCGATGCTCGACACTGAACATGTGCATCGAGCCGCCCTTGCCCTTCGAGATACCCGAATGGCGTCCGGTCAGTTCGGCCATGATGACTTTCGGATCGATGCCGTAGGCCAGCATGTGGCCATGGTCGCGATAGCCGGTGATCACCGAGTCCTTGTTGCCGTCGAGCGCGGACTGCAGGCCGACAGCGACAGCTTCCTGGCCGATGTAGAGGTGGCAGAAACCGCCGATCAGGCCGAGGCCGTAAAGCTGGCCGGCCTTCTCCTCGAAACGGCGGATGAGCAACATCTGCTCATAGAGCTTGAGAAGTTCTTCCTTGCTCGCCTTGTAGCGGCGATCGGCCGCATGGGCTTCCTGGAGGCTGCGCAGGACAAAGTCCTGGTCCTCTGCCGGCGACCCGTTCGAATTTGCGCCGGGCTGGGCGTCAGTCTTGGCTTTGGGCAATGAGGCTCCCCATCGTCGATGTGATCAGTTGCGGGCGGTATAGGAAAGAGGCGGGCAAAGCGAAAGCGCCCGAAAGGGAAAATACGAATTCCGGAACAAAAATTATTGCCTGCCGGTGAGCTGGCAATGGCGGCTCAGGGGATGAGCATCACCATTTCGTCGGAACGTGCGACGTTGAGATTGCCGCGCAGCAATTCGCCGGCAAGGTCCGGATCCACGTGCTTGGGATCGAGCAGCTCGACGCGATTCTGGATTCGCGCGCGCTCGAGCTTGAGTGCGGCAAGATCGGCATGGCGCTGTTCGAGCAAGCGCTGGTTTTCGCCCCAGGCGATAAGCCCGCTCGGACCGGCGATAACGAATGCGCCCATGAGCAGAAGAACCGCAAGGGACAGGCCCTGCACGAGTCGCTCTTTCGCAATGTTGGGTTCCGGGCGCATGGTCCTCATGGGAATCGATAGAATCACAAGTGATTCAGCGTTGCAAGCACTATTCAATACGCCTTAACGCATAGCGCGCACAGCGCTCGCCTTCCCGTTCCTGCATCGCGATGCAAGGAATGATGTTGATAAGTCCTGTTGCGAAGCCCCGATCAGCGATGGGCGACATCCCCACCTAGGGAAATCTGCGGAGTATTGCCGATCGCCTTGTTGACGGTGACATAGCTGACGGCCAGTTGCCCCTCGTTGTCGGACAGCTCCCGGCGGGCTTGGATCAGCGCCCGTTTCGCGTCGATCAGGTCGAGGTAGTTGATCGCCCCGCTGTCATAACGCGCTTGTGCGATGCCTAGGGACGACCGCGTAGCCCCGAGCTTTTTCGCCAGGCTTTCATGCTCTTGGCGCGCCGCCATGGAGCGGTTGAGGGCGTTGTCGATTTCCTGCCAGGACTTGAGCACGGTAGTCTGGAACGCGACGGCGGCCTCGCGCTGCTCCAGCTTGCGCAGCTTGACGACGCTGCGTCGCCGTCCACCATCGAAAAGAGGGAGATCCAGGCTGGGACCGATCGACCAGTTGCGGCTGGCCCAATCGAAGAGGTTCTGGCTGCGGTAGGATTCAAGGCCGAAGCCACCGCCAAGCCGGATGCTGGGATAAAGGTCCGCCACGGCCACGCCGATGCGTGCGGTTGCCGCATGCATGCCGGCCTCGGCGGCCCGGACATCGGGGCGCCGCAGGGCGACTTCCGACGGCAGGCCAAGCGAAAGATCGGGCGGTAGTTGGACTGTTTCGCCTCCGCGGGGAGCCAGCGTGTCCTTGAGGCTACCCGGCGTCTTTCCGAGCAGCAGCGCGATTGCGTTGACGTGCGCTGCCTCCTGCGCCAGCATTGCAGGGAGACGCGCCTCCATGCCGTGCAGCGTCACATCCTCGAGGTCGAGAACGCCGTGGCTGTCGAGACCGCCATCGACGCGGGCCTTCACCAGCGAAATCCGATCGCGCAGCAAGGCGATGTCCTCCCGCAGCAAGGCGATGTCACGCTGGCTGGTGCGCAATTCGAAATACGTCGAGGCCACTTCGCTCGCCACGCTGAGGCGCGCCTGATCCAGCAAGGCGCCTTGCTGTGCGATCGTAGCATCCGCCGCTTCGATCGACCGCCGCACCTTGCCCCACAGGTCGATCTCCCACGAGGCATCGAACCCGCCGCGATAGAGCGTGAAAGGCTGGGAGAGCAGTTTGGCCAGGGCATCGCGGTCGGAACCGATGGCATCGAACAGTCGGGTTCCCGCGCCATATTCGCTCTGTCGCTGGCGGGTGACGTCCGCACCTGCGCCGACTTGCGGGATTCCGGCCGAAGAGGTGACCGAACGCTGGATGCGCGCCTGTGCAAAATGCAGGGCTGCGGTCTCCAGATCGGGACTGGCCGCAAGGGCCTGAGTGACCAGGTCGTCGAGCACCGGATCATGGAACGAGGTCCACCAATCCGCGGGCATTGCAGCATCGGTGCCTGGCGCTGCGACCAATGACGGGTCCGCGCTGCGCCAGCTCGTCCAGTCCTGCGGTGCATCGGGGGCAGAGCTCACATAATCCGGGCCGACCGTGCAGCCGCCCAGTGCTGCGACCGCTATGGCGATGCCGACTGTCCGGCTCGGGCGGGGGAAACTCGGTTTTCGGGACATGGCAGGCATCCGAAGATCAGGCGAGGCGGTGGCGAAACAGCCAGGCAGCCAGCGGCAGCGTCACGCTTGCCACCAGCACGAGGGGAATGAAATCCATAGCGACATCGGCCAGCCCTGCGCCTTCGAGATAGACGCGCCGAACCAGATCCACGCCGAAACGCAGCGGATTGACGTATGTGGCCAGCTGCAGGCCCTCCGGCATGTTGCGGATCGGGGTCAGCAGACCGGAAAGCATGGTCAGCGGCATGATGACGAGGAACGAGTAGAGCATGGCCTGCTGCATGTTCAGGGCCAAGGCCGAGAGCGACATGCCGATGCCCACCGCGGCACCGGTGAAGCTGAGCAGGCCGAGATAGAGAAGCCAGGGCGAACCGCTCATCGGTATCCGAAACCAGAACAGGACGATCATCAGCACGATCGTCGACTGCGCGATCCCGACAAGGATCGAAGGCAGGGCCTTGCCGACCAGGATCTGCAGCGGCGAAAGCGGCGTGACCAGCAATTGATCGAACGTCCCCTGCTCGCGTTCGCGCGCAACGGACAGGGCCGCGAGCAGCAGTGTCTGCAGCATACTGAGCGTCGCGATCATTGCCGGCATGATCTGCCACCGCGAATTGAGGTTGGGATTGAACCACGCCCGCCGCTCAATCGTGATCGCAGGAGCCGCCCCGTGCGCTGCATTGAAACGCTGCGCAATGGCATTGAGGTAGCCCGCCGCCGTCGCCGCTGTTGAGGAATTGCGGCCATCGAGGATCACCTGGATCGTCGCCGCCTCGCCCCGTGCCAGTCTCTGGTCGAAATCCGCCGGGATGGTGATGGCCAGTAGCACCTTGCCCGGATCGATGACCGAGGCGATCTGGTCGGCCGAAGCAAGCGTCGCTTCGCGTTCGAACACGCCGGTTCCGTCAAGCCGGGTCACGAACTCTCGGGCGGCCGCGCCCCTGCTCTGGTCGAGCAAGGCATAGGATACATTCGTCAGGTCGAAGGTCGCCCCATATCCGAAGAGCATCGTCTGGAAGAACGCCGGGGCCAGCAGGATGATCCGGTTGGCCGGGTCCTTGAGGATCGCCAACACTTCCTTGCGGCAAAGAAAGGCGATCTGGGCGATATAGGCGATCACGGATTGCATGGCCTCAGTCGAGCGTCTTGCGCAGGGTCCTGCGCGTCGCGAAAATAAGAACGAGGGCGTATGCAGCCAGGATCGTGCAATTGCGCGCAACCATCATCCAGTCCGTCCCGGCGAGGAACAGCGACTTGACCATGCCCATGAAATGCGTGGCTGGCAGGAGCTGGGCGATGACCTGCACCGCGACAGGCACGTTGCGAAGGTCGAAGATGAAGCCCGATAGCATGAGCGCGGGCAGGAAGCTGGTCAGCAAGGCAACCTGACTCGCTGCAAACTGGTTGCGCGTGCGGCCCGAGATAAACAGGCCGAGCAGCAACGAGACGGCCAGATAGAGCGCCGAGGCCAGCACGATCGCAAACAGCGACCCGCGAATGGGCACCTGAAACAGGAACCGGGCCGCCAGCAGGCAGGTTGCCAGGTCGATCAGCCCCACGGCCATGTAGGGCAGCAGCTTGGACAGCACGATCTCCAGCGGCCTGACCGGTGTCACGAAAAGCGCTTCCAGCGTGCCGCGCTCCCATTCGCGGGCGATCAGCAGCGACGTCAGGAACGCCCCGACGAGCGTCATCACGAGCACGATCAGCCCCGGAACGAGATACCAGGTGCTGATCCCCGCTTCGTTGAACCAGGTTCGCTGCATGAGGGTGATCGATCCGCCCCGGCCGGCCGCCCCTTCGCGATCCACGCGGCGCAGCATGGCGTTCGACACGGAAGCCGAAACGTAGGCATCAAGCGAGGTTGCCGTCGTTGAATCGATACCATTCAAAACAAGCTGAATGCTGGCGCCCCCCGCAGCCCGACGCCTCGAGAAATCGATCGGGACCCGCACGATCGCGTCGACTTTGCCCGACTGCAGCATGGTTTCGGCCCGAGCCATCGTGTCGACGTAGACCGGCGAGAGATAGTGCGAGCCCTCGATTCCGGACACGGCTTCGCGCGCCGCGGCAGAGTTGTCATCGAGGACGAGCGCGACCGGCGCATCGCGCACATCGAACGACAGCCCGTATCCGAACAGCAGGATAAGGGCGACCGGCAGAAGAAGTCCAACCATCAGGTTGCTGCGATCGCGCAGCATTTGGCGGATTTCCTTGCGGGTCAATGCGGTCAGGCGGACGGAAAACTCGGAACGCATCACGCCGCCGCCTGTTCGCTCGACGCGCGTGCGCGCGCCTGCTCGACAATCGCGATGAAGGCGCGGTCCATGTCGTCGGCTTCGCCGTTACCGGCCTGCTCACGAACTTCGCGCGGCGTACCAAGAGCCAGCAGGTGCCCGGCATCCTGGATCGCGATGCGGTCGCAATATTCGGCCTCTTCCATGAAATGGGTAGTGACGATGATCGTTACGCCTTCATCGGCAAGCGCCGTGATCGTGCGCCAGAACGCACGCCTGGCCAGCGGATCGATGCCGCTGGTCGGTTCGTCCAGGAAGAGGATGTCCGGCTCATGAATCAGGCCGGTGGCCATCGCCAGACGCTGCTTGTAACCGAGCGGCAGCAGACCGCAGGTTGCAGACGCATCGAGATTGAAACGCTCGAGCGTTTCACGCACCCGCCGGCGCAGCATCTTGCCGCGCAGACCATAGGCCCCGCCGAAGAATTCCAGGTTCTCGCGCACGCTGAGGTTCGAATAGAGCGAGAATTTCTGCGCAACATAGCCGATGCGCACCCGCGCAGCGGCGCGGGCGGTTCGCAGGTTCACGCCTGCCACATCGAGTTGACCGCTGGTCGCCGGCAACAATCCGCACAGCATCCTGAACGTGGTCGTCTTGCCCGCACCATTGGGGCCCAAGAGCCCGAAGATCTCCCCCTTGCCGACATCGAAGGAGGTATTGGCAACAGCGGTAAAGTCGCCGAACCTGCGCACCAGATCGCGCACGCGGATCATGACTTCGCGTTCGGTACCCTTGTCCTGGCCAAGCGGAACCTGCGCAGCATCCGAGGTCGCTTCAGTAAGCGGTGGCGGCTTGTGGGCTTCGCCGGGCGTCTCGTGCTGGCGCAGCAGGAACATGAAGGCATCTTCCAGTTCAGCGGGGCGCGGCTCGACATGGGCGCCTTCGAGAAGTTCCGAGATCGTTGAAAGCTCATGACCGGAGTCGCGGATCAGGCGCACGGCGCCGCCGCGCGGCACAGCATCCACGATCCGGTCCCTGGCATCGATGAGGCGGGCCTGGAGGTTGCGGGCTAGCATGCCCGCGGCCGGGGTGGCGATATAGGTCAGACCCTCGGCCTTGCGACGCAAGTGCTCCGCAGTTCCTTGCGCAAGCAGGCGTCCCTTGTTGAGGACGAAGATCTCGTCGCACCGCTCGGCTTCATCCATGTAGGCAGTGCTGACGATCACACTGAGTCCCTCATCCCCGATCAATTGCTCGAGAATTTGCCATAAGTCGCGCCGCGAGAGCGGGTCGACGCCGACGCTGGGCTCGTCGAGCAGCAGCAATTCCGGCACGCGCACAAGCGTGCAGGCGAGCCCCAGCTTCTGCTTCATCCCACCCGACAGATTGCCCGCCGGCCGCTCAGTGAAACGCGCCATGTCGGTCATTTCCAGCATCCTGGCGAAGCGCTCCTTGCGCTCGTCCAGCGGAACGCCGTGAAGGTCCGCGTAGAGATCGAGGTTCTCCTGAACCGACAGATCTTCATAAAGGCCGAAGCGCTGCGGCATGTAGCTGATGCGGCTCTGCACCTCCTGAGGGCCACGCCGCACATCGATGCCCAGAACCGAAAGGCCTCCGGCGTCCGGCGCGATCAAGCCGGCCATCATGCGCATCATCGTCGTCTTGCCGGCACCGTCCGGACCGACCAAGGCACTCAGGGTCCCGGGCCGCACCTTGAGGGAAACGTCGTCGATGGCATTGAATGGAGTTCCGTCTGGCGCCGCGAAAGTCTTGCACAAACCTTCGCTGACGACGGTTGCGACGGTCTCGCTCACCGCGCCGGACCTGCCGCGATCCGCACTGTCACCGGCTGGCCCAGTCGCAGGCGGTTCTGCGCATCTTCCACCCGCACCCGCACTTCATAGACGAGGCTCGTACGCAGTTCCTCGGATTCGACCGACTTTGGCGTGAATTCGGCGACCGACGAAATATACCCGACCTTGCCGGAGACCGGCTGGTCGGGGAAACTGTCGCTGGTCACCCGAGCTGCCTGCCCCGGCTTGATACGGCCCAGGTCTGTCTCATCGACATAGACCCGGATCCATTTCGGACTGGTCAGCGCCAGTTCGTAAACCGGCCTTTGCGGCGATGCCATGTCGCCCACTTCGAGCAATCGCGTGCGCACGACTGCGTTTTCCGGCGCGCGCAATTCGCCTTGCGAAATCTGATGTTCGAGCAAGGCCAACTGGGCCTGCGTGCCCTTCAACTGTGCCTGCGCGGCGGCAACGTCTTCGGCTCGTGGGCCCTGCTCGGCCAGACGCAGTGCTTCCTTCTGCTCGCTCGCGCGAGCCGCGGTGACTTTCGCGGCATTGCGGGCGCTGTCGATTTCCTGCCGACTGACGCCGCGACCGTCCGTCCTGTCGGAAATGGCTTCCATCCGCGCCAGATCGTCGGCCGCGCGCTTCGCATCGGACATCGCTGCAGCAAGGCGTTCGCCAGCCTGACGGATCTCTTCAGGCCGCGATCCGTTGCGCATGCGCAGCAGGTTCTGCTGGCTTGCCGACACTTGCGCCCGGGCCTGTTCGGCCTGCAGCGACAGCGTCGTCGTATCGAGGCGGGCCAGCACGGTGCCAGCCTTGACCGCATCGCCCTCGTCGACGTTGAGCTGCTCGACCCGGCCATTCCCTTCGAACGCGAGTGAGACCTGGCGAATATCTACATTGCCATGGAGGACCAGTTCGTCGCCATCGGCACCATGGTGTTCCTGCGAGAGCCAGTACCCGAAGGCCATGACCACGATGAGCCCGACGATTGCGGCAGCGATCTTTTTCATGCGGTCATCCGATTGCGGTTCGGGTTGTCAGGCATCGCAGACCTATCATCTGATGCAAGGCTTCGCGATGGCAGTGCCTTAACTTAAATTGAATTTAAATTGTATGTTCGCTATTGTCCAGTCGCGATGAGCCGAATGAAACAGAGCGATCCGCAAGACGAAAAAGCGCCGAAACGCACCACGCGCGTCGACGGGGCGAGAACACGCGCGAGGATCATCGAAAGCGCCGGACGGCTGATCGGCGCCAACGGATTTGCCGAAACCACCAGCAAGGCGATTGCCACCGCGGCGGGGGTCGACCTGGCATCGATCAACTATCACTTCGGCAGCCGCGATGGGCTCTACAAGGCCGTGCTGGTCGAAGCGCACCGGCGCTTCATCACGCTCGACGAACTGCAGGCCATCGCCGGTGATGAAGGTCCGCCGCAAGACAAGCTGCGTCGCTTCCTCGACAGGCTTGTCACACGCGCCCTCGCCCCCAAGGACTGGAACGGCAATGTCCTTGCCCGGGAACTGCTCTCGCCCGGTTCGCACATCGAGGTTCTGTTCGAGCAGGAGATCGGACCCAAGTTTCGAGTACTGTCTTCGGTCCTGAGCGAAATAAGCGGAATTTCCGCAGGCGACCCGGCCCTCGTGCGCTGTGCCATCAGCGTCGGTGCTCCTTGCGCCATGATCTTCGTCGCCCGCCGCAACGAAAATCCCCTGTCCCGCCAGATCGACGCCATGGGCAAGGACGAGCTCGTCGATCACCTCCTGAGCTTTGCCCTTGGCGGACTTCAGGCGATCGGCCGCGACCACGACAAGCCGGTCTCGCGATCGGACTGATGCCAAGCCGAGCAAGTCCGCTTGGGATTCTCCGCACCTCCTGCTAGGCGCGCGGCCATGTTGACGATCCGCGAACTGTCCGTGCGCCTTGGTGGGCGCACTATCCTTGACCAGGCCACTGCAACCATTCCCCATGGCGGGAAGGTGGGGCTGATCGGCCGCAACGGCGCCGGCAAGTCGACGCTGGTCAAGGCGATCATCGGCGAGATCGAGCCTGACGGCGGCGGCGCCGAAATGCCGCGCCGCGCGCGTCTGGGCTACATCGCCCAGGAAGCGCCGAGCGGCACCCGCACGCCTTTCGAAGCCGTGCTGGAAGCCGACGCGGAGCGCACTGCGCTGCTGGCCGAATCCGAAACCTGCACCGATCCACATCGCCTCGGCGACGTGCACGAGCGGCTGATCGCAATCGACGCTTACAGCGCCCCTGCCCGCGCTGCGCGCATTCTGGTCGGCCTCGGCTTCGACGAGGAAATGCAGTCGCGACCGCTCGACAGCTTCTCGGGCGGCTGGAAGATGCGCGTGGCCCTTGCCGCGCTGCTGTTCTCGGCCCCTGACGTGCTGCTGCTCGACGAACCGTCGAACCACCTCGACCTTGAGGCAACGCTCTGGCTGGAAAGCTTCCTGCAAAGCTATCCCGGCACGCTCATCGTCATCAGCCACGAGCGAGACCTGCTCAACACCGTGGTCGATCACATCCTGCACCTGCAGCAGGGCAAGCTCACGCTTTATCCGGGCACTTACGACAGCTTCGAGCGCATCCGCGCCGAGCGCGTGGCGCAGGCCGAAGCCGCGCGTGCCAACCAGGAAGCACAGCGCAAGAAGCTGGCCGACTATGTCGCGCGCAACAGCGCTCGTGCTTCCACCGCCAAGCAGGCGCAGTCGCGCGCCAAGATGCTGGCCAAGATGCAGCCGATCGCGGCGATGAGCGAGGATCCCTCGCTCAGCTTCGACTTCCCGAGCCCGGACGAACTGCGCCCGCCGCTGGTCACGCTCGATCTTGCCGCCGTCGGCTACACGCCGGGCGAACCGGTCCTCAAGCGGCTGAACCTGCGGATCGACCCGGAGGACCGCATTGCCCTGCTCGGTCGCAACGGCAACGGCAAGACCACGCTTGCGCGCCTGCTCGCGCAGCAGTTGGAACCGATGGAAGGCGCAATTACCTTCTCCGGCAAGATCCGGATCGGCTACTTCACCCAGTACCAGGTCGAGGAACTGCCGAGCGGATCCACTCCGCTCGAGCTGATGACCCGCGCGATGGCCGACAAGCCGCCGCAGGCCGTGCGCAACCAACTGGGCCGTTTCGGCTTTTCCGGGGAGCGGGCGACGGCGGAAACGCATACCCTGTCCGGCGGCGAGCGCGCGCGCCTGGCCCTTGCCCTCGTCACCCGCGATGCGCCGCACCTGCTGATCCTCGACGAGCCGACCAACCACCTCGACGTCGATGCACGCGAGGCACTCGTACAGGCGCTCAATGCCTTCGAAGGCGCTGTCATCCTCGTCAGCCACGATCGCCACATGGTCGAACTCGCAGCCGACCGGCTGGTGCTGGTCGATGAGGGTACGGCCAAGCCCTACGACGGATCGATGGAGGACTATATCGACTTCGTCCTCGGGCGTAACCAACCCAAGACCGAAGACCGGCCCGGCGCTTCGGAAGCCAAGCCGCAGCGCAAGGCGGGAGCCATCGCCCGCGAAGAACTCAAGGCCGCGCGCCGCAAGGTGTCGGAAGCCGAGACGCGCTTGTCGCGCCTGCAAAAGCAGCTCGACGAACTCGACAATGCTCTCGTCGAACCTACCAAGGCCAAGGGAGAACTTGCGCGCCTGGGCATCGGCGAAATCGGCAAGCGGCGTACGGCGGCAGCAGAGCAGCTTGAGGAAGCGGAGATGGCGTGGCTGGAGGCCAGCGAAGCGCTTGAATCGGTGATGGGGGGCGCAGCATGAGCGTCGCCTTTCGCCGCGAAAGCGACGAGGAACATCTCGAGCCCAAGTTCGAAGTACCGATCCCGCCCGGGCCGAACCTCGTCACCGCCCATGGCCTGGAGCGCATTCGCTCACGCATTGCCGAGCTGGAAAGCCAGGTTCCCGCACTGACCGAGGAAACCGAGCAGAAAGCGGCCAAGCGGGACTTGCGCTACTGGCGTGCCAGACTGTCGACCGCGCAGGTTCAGCACGTCCCTTCCGGCGAAACGGTCGCTTTCGGTTGCCGGGTAACCTTTGTCCTGGCCGGCAAGCAGCGCACGATCGACATCGTCGGACATGACGAAGCCGAGCCAGCGCAGAACCGTCTGGCTTTCACCGCGCCGCTTGCCCGCGCGATGATGGACGCGCAAGCTGGCGAATTCGTCGATTTCAACGGGAAGGAAGAGGCTATCGAGATCGTCTCGATAGCGCCCCTCGCCGCAGGATAACGCCTTGGGGAGACTTCAGTCTCCCCGGCGATCCTTGCGCTGCTTCTTGCCGAACTGGCCTGCAGCGCCGCCTTTGTGTCCGGTCGGACGCGGCTGGTGCCGTTTGCCCTCGCCGCGGGGCGGACCGCCCTCGCCTCGCGGATGGCGGCGCGGACCGCCTTCTTCGCGGCGGCGCCCCTTGGCGACATCGCGCGGGGTATCGGGCGCCAGTTCGATCAGCACACCGGCTTCGTCGTCCGCGCCTTCGCGCGCAGTGCGCGCCACGGACTTGGCGAACTGGTCGGACTGCTCGCTGGGTATCTGGAAATAAGTCTCGTTGGCGGAAATGCGGATTGCGCCAACGGCGTTGCGGGTCACGTGACCGCGGCGGCACAGCAGCGGCAGGATCCACCGCGGATCGGCGTTCTGGCGTTTGCCGATATCCATGCGGAACCAGACGACGTCATCGAAACCGGGACGCTGGCGCTTCTGCTGCCCGTCCATCGAAGAACCGATAAGTTCCTCAGGCTGTGGCATCCGCTCGCGGAAACTGCGAACCAGGGCTGCCGCAAGGTCTTCGGCGCTGGTCTTGCCCAGCAGTTCCTTGGCGATCTCGCGATCTTCCTCGTCGAACTCCACCGGCTGCATGATCTGCTCGATCAGGCGCTCGCGGTCGTTGCGGCGAATCTGCTCGGGCGTGGGCGCTTCGATCCATTCGGCCTGGACGCGCGCACCGCGCAGCATGGATTCGACACGTCGACGGCGCGGGAACGGCACGACGATGACCGCCGTACCCTTTTTCCCGGCGCGGCCGGTGCGGCCCGAGCGGTGCTGAAGCGTCTCGGCATCGCGCGGAATTTCCACGTGAATGACAAGGCTTAGCGAAGGAAGATCGATGCCGCGCGCGGCAACGTCGGTGGCGACGCAGACACGGGCCCGGCGATCGCGCAGGGCCTGCAGCGCATTGTTGCGCTCGTTCTGCGAATGCTCGCCGGACAGGGCAACGGCCGAAAAACCGCGCTCGGTCAGCGTCGCGTGAAGGTGGCGCACATTGTCGCGCGTGGCGCAGAACAGGATGGCGGTCTCTGCCTCGTGCAGGCGCAGCAGGTTGACGACCACTCGCTCGATGTCGGCCGGCGCGACAGTCACAGCCTGGTAGGAGATATCGCCGTGGCCGCGCGACTCGCTCATCGTCGAAATGCGCAGCGAGTTCTTCTGGTAGCGGCGGGCCAGCGCCTCGATCGGCTTGGGCATCGTCGCCGAGAACAGCAGCGTGCGCCGATCCTTCGCCGTGGCATCGAGGATCTCCTCGAGGTCCTCGCGAAAGCCCATGTCGAGCATCTCGTCGGCCTCGTCGAGGATTGCGACGCGCAATTGCTCGAGGTCGAGCTTTCCGCGCTCGAGGTGGTCGCGCAGGCGCCCGGGGGTGCCCACGACGATCGTCGCGCCCTGCTCCAGCTGCTTGCGTTCGCGAACCGGGTCCATGCCGCCAACGCAGGTCACGATGCGGGCACCGGTGCGGGCGTAGAGCCAGGTCAGTTCCCGGCTGACCTGCAGGGCCAGTTCGCGGGTCGGGGCAATGGCAAGCGCCAATGGTGCGCCGGGCCTCGTGATTCCCTCTCCTGCCAGGAGCTCATCCGCCATGGCCAGGCCGAAAGCGACGGTCTTGCCGGAGCCGGTCTGCGCCGAGACGACGAGGTCGCGGCCTTGCGCTTCGGCTTCGACGACAGCCGCCTGAACGGCAGTCAGCGACTCGTAGCCATGCGCTTCAAGCGCCTCTGCCAGTGGCTGGGGAACCCGGGTAAATGTCATAGAAATACAATATCCTGCCGCAAAAGCGGCCTGGCTGAGAAGGGATGACGGGATGCGCGGCTCTACGGCCGGAATTTGCCTCCCCATAGAGGCATTCGGCAAAATATGCGCGATTCATTTTAGGCAAGGTGCAATTAGTTTTTGGAGAAGGCGATAAATTCCGGCCCAAACCGCCCGCGCGCTACTCCCAGCCGCCCCCCAAAGCGAGAAAGATGGCGATCTGGTCGTCGACCAGTCCCGCCTGCGCACTGGCGTAGTTTGCCTCGGCCTCGGCCAGGGAGCGTTGCGAATCGAGCAAGGTCAGGAAATCGCTGCGTCCGAAGCGGAACAGCTTGCCAGCCTGCTGCGCGGAAAGCGCAGCGCTTTTGCGCGCTCGTCCCAGTGCAGCTGTCGTGTCGCGATCGCGCGCGTAGGCCTCGAGCGCAGTCTCGGTCTCACGCAAGGCGGACAGTACGGTCGAATCGAAGCCCGCGATATCGGCTTCCACTTGCGCATTGGCCTGATCGATCGCAGCGCGCACTGCCGGTCGGTTGGGGAACGACCAGCTGATCAACGGCCCGAGGCTAAAGCCGAACGAAGTTGGACCGCCGATATTCTTGAGCGGCCCGGACACCCCCAGCGAACCGCCCAGGCTGACCTGCGGATAGAGGTCTGCCGTCGCAACGCCGATGCGCGCGGTATCCGCTGCAATGGTCCGTTCGGCCTGGCGGATATCGGGACGCCGCCGAATCAGCGACGCACCATCTCCCACCGGCATCGCCTTCGCGAGACTGGGAAGCGTGTCGCACAGCTCGACTTCGCTGGGATACTCGCCGGGCGGGCGTCCCAGCATCGTGGCGAGCAGATAAAGCGCGCTGCGGCGCTGCGCGATGAAACCCGGCAACTTTGCCTCGCTCGCGTCGACTTGCGCCTGCGCACGGCTGACATCGAATGCCGTCCCGCGACCACCCTTTTCAAGGCGACGGGTGGCATCGAGAGTCTGTCGCTGCAAGGCGACGATGCGCTTCGTGGCCGCGAGACGGAAATTCGCGCCGCACACGTCTGCGTAAGCCTTGGCCGTAGTGGCTGCGACGCTGACACGCACGGCATCGCGGGCCGCGGCCACCGCGTCGCGGTCGGCCTCGCTGGCTTCGATGGCACGGGCAATCTTGCCACGCAGGTCGAGCGGCAGGGCCAGCGAGATACCGGCGTCGTAATCGACGACACCTGGGAGCGAGTAGCCGGTCGAAGACGGCCGTGCGAGACTAGCGCCGCCGGAAATCCCGGTGCTCAGAGTGCGGTTGGCCGCCGTCCCGCGGATGACAGCTTCCGCCCGCTTCAGGTTGGCATCGGCCGCGCGCAAGTCGGCATTCGCGGCCAGGGCTTCCTCGACCAGACCATCGAGAACGGGCGAGTCATAGAGGCGCCACCAGCGCTCGGGCAGCGGCTGCTGGGAAAAGGCGACGGCGCTCGCCGAAACGAAAGCGCCATTGGCGCTTTCGCTCGTCGCGACCGAATTGGACGGCGGCGCGTAATCAGGACCGGCAGTGGCGCAACCGCCAAGCAGCAGCGCGGCCGCGATGGGCAGGCACTTGCGCATCACTTGAGGCCCTTGTCTGCCGGCTGGATCGTGACTGTGGCGGTACGCCCGACGATCAGGCGCAGGTCCTTGGGAACCTGCGTAAGACGCACGCGCACCGGGATGCGCTGCGCCAGCCTTACCCAGGTGAAGGTCGCCTCGACATTGGGCAGGAGATTACCCGAATTGCTTCGAGCGGTGTCGCTGATACCGGCAGCGATGCTCTCGACGATACCCTTGATCTTGCGATTTTCGCCCATCAGCACCACCGTCACCGGGGCGCCGACGCGGATGTAGGGCAGCTTGGTTTCCTCGAAATAGCCTTCGACGCGGATGCTGTCACTGTCGATCAGGGCCATGGCCTGGTTGCCCGCCGCCACGAAATCGCCCGGATGCAGGTCAAGATTGGTCACAGTTCCGTTGACCGAAGCCTTCACTTCGGTGCGCGCAAGGTTGAGCTTCGCGGCTGCGAGTGCGCTCTGCGCTTCGGCCAGCGCTGCTTGCGCGGTTTCGACAGCCGCGAGGTTCTGCTCGTGGGTCTCGGTCGCCACAAGATCGCCAAGTGCGATATCGCGCCGGGCCACGCGCCGGGCCTGGTCGAGCGTTGCCCGCGCACTTTCCACGTTAGCCTGCGCCTGTGCGGCAGCCAGCGAGTACCGCGGCCTGTCGAGCACGAACAGGAGGTCGCCCTTGCGTACCTTCTGGTTGTCCTGCACGGCCACCGACGTCACCAGGCCGCTGATGTCGGGCGTCACGCGCACCACGTCGGCGCGCACGCGGCCGTCACGGGTCCAGGGGCTGGTTTCGTAATGCCGCCACAACCAGATCGCGACGATTGCCGCGATCGCGACGATGACGATGGTGGCAAGGCTGGGGGCTATGCGCGAGAGGAGACGTTTCATTGGGGGAAACCGATCAGGGGAGCCGTCACGGCCAGAAGACCAAGGACGAGAATGAACAGACAGACGTCGACCAACGCACGGTAGGCGACGAAGCGATAGAAACCGAAATCGTTGGCGAAGCGGACGATCACCGCCGTCAGGATCGCCGCGACGATCGCGAGGACGAGCAGCGTGGGAACGAACACGCCGTAGATGGAAAGCTCTCCTCTCATGCGGGCAACTCCTTCATGGGCTCTGCTGCAGGGAAAAGATTGCGCCGCAGGCTGATGAGGGCAAGGGCGCCGGAGCGCACGAACTGGGGGTTATCATCGCCCAGCACTTCCTTCAGGGCCCGGTCGATGTCTGCCAGCAGGTCTGGCGCGGCGGGCTTGTCACGTTCGGGCTCAAGCTTGCGGTAATATTCGCCGACATCGCGCAGGACCTTGGTCACCGGAGCGGCCTTTTCCGCGGACATCGCCAGGCGCAGGTCGCGCAGCTCGCCGATCGCTACGCCGGTGCGCAAGTCGCGCAGGGCATCGTAAAGGGGTGAGCCGGGCGCCTTGCCGCTCATGGCAAGGCGCGGTGCCAGTAGCGCAATGCGGTCCAGCATGCGGTTGATCCAGCCGTGATAGTCCGCGGGGGCCATGAGATTGCTGCGCTCGGCAATGTCCTTCCAACCAGCCCGGATGGTTCGCCGGATAGCCGCTTCGATACCGGAGGATTGCAACAGGCGGATCATCGTTATGGCAAAGACGATCCCCACGAGTTGGGCGAGCGCCCCGTCCACGTAGCTGCCGAAGCGGCTGACATATGTAGGTGCGATCAGTAGCGGACTGCCCAAACCCAGTAACATCGGCAAGGCGAATCCGCCGTAGCGCGGGGATGACATCAAGGCCCCCAGTAGAAGCAATGCCGGTGCCAGTGCTGCGGCGAACTCGGGGAAGCCATGCAAGGCAGGTAGGATCGCATAGCCATAGATGGCGCCAATGACGATGGCGATGAGGGTGCCGATGAAGAAAGCACGCAAGGGAGCCAGCGGATCCGGTGCGGCCGAAAAAAGGGCGGAGAAAACGCCGGCAAGCATGACGCCGGCATATGCCTCGGTCCATCCGCTGCCGATCCAGAGCGCCGAACCGACGACAATCGTGACGAAAGCGCCGATCGCCCCCCTCGTCGCGCCGCCGACATCGTAATGCAACTCTCGGCCGCGCCGCCCTTCGAGGAGTTCGGCAGCGCGTGCCGAGACCGGCTTGCGATCCAGGGAAGAAAGCTGCTCGGACAGGTCACGGCAATCGCGGTGCGCCCTGATCAGGGTCGAAAGGCGCGAAACGAGGCTGAGCAGCATGAGTCCGTGCCAGCTCGAATCCGCCGAGACGACGGGCTCAAGCTCGGCGCAGCGCGTCTGCAATTGTCGGGCCTGTTCCTCGCGATCCGCCTGAGCGAGCCAGTCGAGGTTCCGCAACCACGCGCGCACATCGTCGAGCAGGCCTTGCACATCGCCCGGAATCGATCCTTCGGCGTCCAATTGCTCGATCCGGTCCGTCACCGCCGCGCCGAGCGGCATGATCAGCGAGAGCTGGTCCTGCAGCGCGCGCACGGTGCGGATACGCGGCGCCGTGCGTGCGGTCTCGAACGGCAGGTGGATCGAAAGCTGGTGAAGTTCCGTGATGTCCTGCGCCAACCTGCGCCTTTCGGCATCGACGGAGGGATCTGGGCTCGGCTGCAGCGAATCCGCCGACCAGCGTTCGGCGTCGAGCAGGATCGTAGAGACCCTGCGCAAGAGGAAGGCGGAGATCGACTGCGGCAGGACAAGGCCATGCACGAGGCTGCCGCACAGGATGCCAATGGAGATTTCCTGAAGCCGCAAGCTGGCTGTCTCGAAAATGGCGCCGGGCGTATCGACGCTCGGCAGCACGATCAGAACCGCGGTGTAGCCCGCTAGCACGAAGGCATAGGCGCGCGGCGTGCGATCGAGCAGCGAGACGAACACGCAAAGCGCCAGCCAAAAGCCGATTGCGCCAACCAGGAGCACCGGCGAATTGATGAGACTGGGTACCATGATTACGCTGGCCGCTGCGCCCACGAAAGTGCCGATTACGCGAAACAGCGCCTTCGACAGCACCGCTCCTGCAAGCGGCTGTGCGACGATATAGGAGGTGAGGAATGCCCAGTACGGCCGTTCCAACCCGATCTGGATCGAGATATAGACCGCCATCATCGCCGCGATGTAAGCCTTGAGCGAGAATACCGCGGCGTCGATTCCGAAGCGCTTCATCATAGACGGTCCGCAGTCTCTGCGATGCGAACGGACAGGCGTTCGAGCACCTTGACGACTGTCGAGAGTTCATCGTCGCCCAGCTCTGCCAGCAATTCACCGCGCACCGCCACGAGACGCGCATCGATCCTCTTGCCAAGATCGATGCCCCTTGCGGTCAGTCTTACGTGCTTTGCGCGGCGATCTTGCTCATCGGCACGCCGCTCGAGCAGTTCGGCTTCTTCCAGGCGGTCGAGCGTGCGGACCAGCGAAGGCTCGGTGATACCGATGCTTCGTGCAAGGTCGCCCTGACGGACATCGCCGCCCAGGCGCAGGAGATGGACAAGCGCCCAGCCTGCCGAATTGGAGATGTCGAGCGACGCCAGCGCAGCATCGCCCAGTTGTTGCCAGGCGCGCGCCACCGGCCCGATCCGGGTCGCCAGGTTCCGTTGCAGCCGCTCACGTTCGTTCATGACTAATAATTAGCACGCTAACGAATAAGCTCAAGCGGCCCTGCGCCGTCCATTTCGCAAGCACGCTTTCACAAAACGCAACATATATTATACGGATTTGAAGTTCAGCGGCAATCCGGCAGCAACCATGACAACTTCGTCGACAGCTTTTGCGACGGCCTGATTGAGCAAACCCGCCTCGTCCCGGAAGCGTCGGGCCAGTGCGTTATCCGGAACGATACCCAGACCGACTTCATTGCCGATCAGGGCGATGGGCACCGGGCAGGCGGTGACTGCATCGATCAGGTGCTCCCGCCCGTCGGCAATGGAATACTCAGACAACATCAGGTTGGTCAGCCACAAGGTGAGGCAATCGACGAGCAGCGCATCGCAGCGGCCTGCCATCCCGACAATCGCCTCGGGCAGTGCGAACGGCGTCTCCCACGTCTCCCAGCGCTCGCTGCGTCGCGCGCGATGCTGGGCGATACGCGCCGTCATTTCCGCATCGTGAGCCTGCGCCGTGGCGATATAGCCAAGCCGCCCCGGCAAAGCTTCAAGTCGTTCCTCGGCATAGCGGCTCTTGCCCGAGCGCGCGCCACCCAGCACCAGCAGGCGCTTCATCGCGGCGCACTCCCTGCAAGTTCGAGCAATCCGGGAATATCGACATGCGCTTCGAGCACTTCGGCGATTTCGTCGAGCGCCATGTCCACCACATGCGACTGATCGAATGCACCGCCCTGCGCCCCGATTCTGCCCAGAAGCGACTTGCGCAGACCGGGAGTGCCCAGGAAACCGTGGCAATAGGTGCCGAGAACGAGGCCGTCAGCGCTGATCGCACCGTCGCTGCGTCCGTCATCGAACTGCGCGAAAGGACGGATGCGTCCCGGCCCGTCGGTCACGCCCATGTGCATTTCATAGCCACTGATTGGCTCATCGAGAGCCGTACCGCTCACGGCTTCAAGGCTTTTGACGGTTCCGATCTGCGTATCCACATCGAGAAGCCCAAGCCCGGAGATTTTCGAAGGGGCGCCCTCGATGCCGATCGGATCGGCAAGACTGCGCCCCAGCATCTGATAGCCGCCGCAGATGCCCAGGATCATGCCGCCCCGGCGTCGATGTGAAAGGATGTCGATGTCCCAGCCCTGCTCCCGCATGAAGGCCAGGTCAGTGATTGTCGCTTTCGAACCGGGCAGGACAACGAGCGAAGCCTGCGCCGGGATCGGCGTGCCCGGCGGGATCATGGCAAGGTCGATATCCGGTTCTCCGCGCAAGGGATCGAGGTCATCGAAATTCGCGATGCGCGGAAGGATCGGGCAGGCGACCAGCTTGCGTCCGGGCCTTGCTCCCTGCCCGCGCTCGAGCACGACGGCATCCTCACTGGGCAGGCGCGCTGCGGCCGAAAGCCATGGCACGAGCCCATAGCCACGCCACCCGCTGCGCTCGGCAATGGCGTCGTAGCCATCCGAGAACAGTGCCGGATCGCCGCGGAACTTGTTGATCAGGAACCCGCGGATCATCGCCGCGTCTTTGGGTTCGATGACATTGCGCGTGCCCACGACCGCCGCGATCACCCCGCCCCGGTCGATGTCGCCGACCAGCACTACCGGCACCCCGGCCGGCCGGGCAAAGCCCATATTGGCGATGTCGCCCGAACGCAGGTTGATCTCGGCCGGAGACCCTGCACCTTCGACGACCACCAGATCACACTGCGCCTCAAGGCGCCGGTAGCTTGCCAACACTTCGGGCAGAAGATTGCGGCGCCCTTCGCGAAAGTTGCCCGATCCAAGCGTGCCGCGCACCTTGCCATGGACGATCAGCTGGGACGTGCGGTCGGCCTGCGGCTTGAGGAGGACCGGGTTCATGTCGACGTGCAGAGGCGCACGCGCTGCGATGGCCTGAAGAGCCTGGGCACGGCCGATCTCCCCGCCTTCGGGCGTGACGGCGGCGTTGTTCGACATGTTCTGCGGTTTGAACGGCAGGACCCGCAAGCCCCGGTTCGCCAGTGCCCGGCACAGTCCCGCCACGAGAACCGACTTGCCCACGTCGGACCCGGTTCCCTGCAGCATCAAGCCAGCCATGCAGCCCCCAAGGCGATAATTCCCAACAAGGCGCATGCGCGCCGGTAAATCGCCAAGGCGCGGGCAAGCGCCCCCGCATCGGCTTCGCCCCCCTGCCCGATCCAGAGCTTGTCCGCCAGCACCCCGTCGTAGGCGATCGGCCCGGCAAGTCGTACCGACAGGGCGCCGGCCATGGCCGCTTCGGGCCAACCGGCATTGGGAGAGGCATGGCGGGCATGATCGCGCCAGAGCGTGGCCCATCCCCGCATGGCGACCGAGCAAAGCAGAACCCCGGCAATGCGCGCCGGCACGAGGTTGGCCAGATCGTCGCTCCGCGCGGCGGCCCAGCCGAAGTGCGTATAGGGCGTCTCGCGGTGGCCGATCATGCTGTCTGCCGTGTTGATTGCCTTGTAG
Source organism: Novosphingobium sp. PP1Y (assembly GCF_000253255.1). Classification (NCBI taxonomy): domain Bacteria; kingdom Pseudomonadati; phylum Pseudomonadota; class Alphaproteobacteria; order Sphingomonadales; family Sphingomonadaceae; genus Novosphingobium; species Novosphingobium sp. PP1Y. Next base: position 2,780,333 of record NC_015580.1, read on the forward strand.
GCCCAGGCTCCCGGCAGTCCGAGGACGAGCAGCCAGAACAGCGGCGCAACGACGCCGTCGCAGAAACTTTCCGAAAGGCTTTCGATGGCCGCACGCGCGACGCCGGCCTCGTCGAGCGCGGCAGTGTCGCGGCCGACTATCCAGCCGACGGCCTCACGCGCACGCGCGAGGTCTCCGCGCTGAAGGGCGCTAAGGATCGGGCGAACGTGATCGTCCAGGTTGCGCGCGGCCATGGCAGGCCAGGCGAGCAGGCACAGGATCGGCCAAGCCCAGGCTCCCGCCAGCTGCCGCAAGGTCTGTTCGATCAGCCACGCGCCGCCTCCTGCGAAAGCGAGCAAGGCACAAACGGTGACGATTCCGCCGGTCCGCCGATGGCCGTTGCGGACAAGCGTACGATTGAACCGCCCTTCGCACGCCCCGATGAGCCAGGCAAACATGCCAACAGGGTGGCCGAAGCGGCGATGCAGGCGAGTAGGCCATCCCAGCATGCTTTCGATGGCCATGGCGCAGAATGCGATGGGCTCAGCCATGCGGAAGGGCCCGGTCAAGGCGCCGCAAGTCCCGCGAGGAAGCCGGGATGCCGATCCGCAGCCAGTCGGGAAAACGCTCGAAAGGCCGCACGAGGATACGGTTCTGCGCCAGGTGCCGGAAGAGGGGTTCCGCGCTGCGCGTCTCGACGAGCCGGAACAGCGGACAGGCTCCCTTTGGCTTCAGGCCATGTCCTGTCAGGACCGCATCGAGCGCTCGCGCCCTTTCGAAGAGGGCAAGGCGCGTACCCGCGATCCACGCTGCATCCCCGTAAGCTGCCGTACCTATGGCGAGCGCGGCAGCATGGACCGGCCAGTCCCCGATAGCTTCGCGCATGGCGGCTATCAGGTCACTCGGTCCGAGCAAGAAACCAAGCCGCAGTCCGGCAAGACCGAAGAACTTGCCGAAGGAGCGCAGGACGATCAGCTGCCGGCCATCGTGCACGTGCGGCGCGACGCTCTCGCTCGGTTCGCAGTCGGCATAGGCCTCGTCAACCACGAGCCAGCTCCCTTCAGCGGTCAGCCGATCGGACCACGCGAGTATGTCGTGACCCTGCCGCAGGCGACCATCGGGATTGTTCGGGTTGGCGAAGATCAGGGCGACCGGTTCAACCGGGACTTTCCCAAAGTCGGCGGCCGGACCGTAAAAGGCCTCTTCATGGCTTGCGTAAGCCGGTTGCAGCGCACGCCCCTGCAGACCGAGCAGGCGGGCGACCAGGCGGATCGCCAGCTCGCTTCCGCCGATCGCGCAGCAATGACCGGAATCGACCCTGAAGTGCGCCGCGGCCCGAGCCTCGAGTTCATTGAGCGCGTCGGGTTCGGGCAATCTGGTCCAGTCGGTCGCCGGGACGGATGCTGCGGGCCATGCCTCAGGATTGATCCCCGTGGAAAGATCCAGCCAGTCCTTCGGACGTCCGCCGTAGCGACGGCAGGCCTCGTTAAGGCGCCCGCCATGCCGCACGGCCTGCACGGCGCTCACGTCAGGACCAGCGCTGCTAGAAGGATTGCTTCGCACAGTTCTATCCCTGCGCCATGACCGTCGCCCGATATTCCGCCGAGCCTGCGGCGGAGCCAGATGGACCATATCGGTATCGCCAGGACAATCACCGCGAAGGCAGGCTCCCACAAAAAGACAGACAGTGCGGGAATGGTCCAGAGCGCAAGATCCGAAACCCGCACCCCGGCGCCGAGACGGCTGCCCAGTCCTTCGTGCAGGGGCGGCAGCATCCTTGCCCAGAACAGGGGGGCGATGCGCGCAAGTCCCGGCAGGATGCAGAGCAGCGGCAATTCAGCGAGGCTAATATGTTGCAGCAATGCGAACTTGGCGAGCAATTGCAGCACGACGACGACGACGCCGAAGCTGCCGACACGCGGATCGGCCAGCACTTCGGAAAGCCGCGCTGGATTGCCATGCGCGGCACCGGCCGCATCGGCCACGTCGGCCAGTCCGTCGAGATGCAATGCGCCCGTCACCGCCACCCAGGCCACCAGTGCAAGCAGTGCCGCCAGCCAGGCGCCTTGCAGCGACCCCAGCCACCAGGCGCCTGCCACGACCGCGCCGACAACCAGCCCCACGAGCGGGAAATAGCGCAGCAGCGCGGCGAAGTCCGCCTCGTCGGCCTTCACGTTCGGCAGGGGCACGCGCGTGGTGAACTGCATGGCGAGAACGAAGCGGCGGATCATGGCGCGGTCGTCTCAAGCGATATGATCTGCCCAGCACTCTTGCTTCCCGGCCATACCCGCAGGCTGAGCAACGCGCCGTATGGCAGGTCGAATGCCCAGACGCCGCGATGATCGAGCCCGGTGAGGCAGGAGACCGCAGCACGGATCGAGCCGCCATGGGCCACCACGAGGCAATTATCGCGGATATCCGCCAGTGCTTCTCCCACGCGAGAGACGAGAGCCGACCATGTCTCGCCTTGCGGCGGAGGATAGGCATCCGGATCGTCCCAGAACCGGGCAAGCGCGTCACCGTGCACTTGCTGCGGAGGCTGTCCGTCCCACGCACCGAAATCAAGTTCACGCCAGCGCGGGTCGATTTGTGCTGCGAGACCGCGCTGCGCCGATATCTCCCGAGCCGGAAGCCATGAGCGGGCAAGGTCCGAACAGCGAACCTGCTTGCAGGCAACAGCGCGAGCACGTTCAAGGCAGGCGGTAATGCCGCAAGCCAGCGGCGGCTCGTCGAGGTGGCCGAGCATCAGGCCGGGTCGCTGCGGAGCTCCGTGCCGCATGAGGTGCAGCATGAAGCTCGTCATACAACGCCTGCGACCCTGGCTTCGGCGAATGTCGCCATGCCGTTGTGCGCAGCAATTGCCGAGCGCACAAGCTGCGCCGCCACCGCTGCACCGGTGCCCTCGCCCAGCCGCATCCCCAGTTGCAGCAGGGGGGCAAGGCCAAGCCAGTCCAGCAACCTGGCATGGGCTGCTTCCATGGAGCAGTGAGCGGCAAGGCAGTGCGCTGCGAAACGCGGCTGATCGACCACCAGCGGCGCTATGGAGGCGCAGACGATGAACCCGTCGAGCAGCACCGGAATGCGCTTGATCCGGGCAGCAAGAATGGCCCCGGCCATTGCAGCAATCTCGCGCCCTCCCAATCGGCGCAAGGTTTCGAAAGCATCGGTGCAGCGGGCACCGTGAAAGGACAGGGCCTGTGCGACGACGGACTGTTTGTAGGCGATACCGTCCCTGTCGAGACCCGTTCCGGCACCGACCCACTCGGCAGCTTTGCCATTGCAGGCCTGCGCACACAGAGCGGCTGCGGGTGTGGTGTTTCCTATCCCCATTTCGCCCACGAAAAGCAGGTCCAACCCCTCTTCGACGACCGCAGCCCCCGTATTGAGCGCGGCCAGGCAATCTTCCTCGCTCATGGCAGGCTGTTCGACGAAGTCCGCCGTCGGACGGTCCAGCTCGATCGGCACGATGACCAGTTCTGCACCGCAAGCGCCGGCCAGGGCATTGATAGCCGCCCCGCCCGCCGCGAAGTTGGCGACCATCTGCGCGGTCACTTCGGGCGGATAGGCACTGACCGCCCTTGCGGCGACACCGTGGTTGCCGGCGAAGATCGCCGCACGGATGCGCTCCAGCACCGGTCGTTCCCTCCCCTGCCACGAGGCCATGAAAATCGCGATGTCTTCCAGTCGACCGAGCGAGCCCAGCGGCTTGGTCAAGGCGTCCTGGCGCAACTGTGCGGCGGCCTGCGCGACCTTGTTGGCCTCGGGCAGATCCAGGAGCGCTGCGGCAAAGGCTTCGCGGCTTTCGAACCGGATCATGTGCACAAGAAGCCTTCTGGCGGGGTGCGGGTGATGAAGTGCCCCTTCACGCCCTGCGGCCAGTTGCGATAGGGGACGACGCCCTCTTCGCTTTCGGCATGTTGCGCAGCATAGCTGAGAATCGCGTGCGCGGCCTCACGGTCAGGGGCGAAGTCTCCCAAGACATATCCCATCTTGCCGGGCGCCCGGATATGCACGGTGCAGAAACGCTTGCAGGCGAACAGGCACGGCATTTCCTGAACGCTAACGGCGGCCAGCGCTGGATCGCCTGCCTGCACCTCGCGCATCACGGAGGCCAACCGCGCACCGCCGCGCTCGCCGTGTTCGTCCTCACGTTCGGTTTCGGAATGGCGACAGGTCGAGCAGACCACAACCGAGGCGTTTGCGTCGACTGCACGCAGCATCAGCGTAACGCTCCCGAGCGCGGACGACAAAATGACATCAAGAGCATGGCGGCGCTCCCTCCTTGCAAACGGCTCCAGCCCCACCGGAATCCCAACCGGCGAGACGATGACTGTCGTTGCGCGAGGGGTGACCCCGCCATAACGGGGCCCTCGAACACCCGGTGCGCCCTGCCCGGATGAAGAACGACTGCGGCAGGCAGGTCTCCTGGCTCACGGGTCAGCGCCGCTCCGGCCGCCTTCTCAGGACCGGCTTTGGGTCCCAATGGCGAAATGGCCGGATGGCTCGCCGCTTACAGTTGCAGGGGCAGCCCGGGACTTGCACCCGAATTCCCTTTTGATCCCCTTGCGGGGAACCTGTCGCAGCCCGGCAAGTATCGCGCAGTCGTGCCCTTCGCAAGCGCAATATGCTTGCAGGCAGACTTGCCCTGGCCTATCCGCGGGGCCGTAACGGGTGCCCGCAAGGGCTTAATCGGGAAGTCCGGGCAGCGACGTCTTCGCTGCATCTGCGGCACTGCTCCCGCAACTGTGACCGGTGAGCGCATCGCCACTATGCCATTGAACGGGCACACCCTGTTCGAGAAGGCGGCGAAAGGCGCGGCGATCCGGAAAGTCAGGAAACCGGCCCGCTACCGTCGTTCCTTCGCGCGGGCGGGATGAACCGGGCGGACGAGGGCCTCGCATCCTGCGGGCAATCCCTTGGCAAACGACAATCGTGCGTGCGTCGAAGAGGAAACCCGAGTGAATGCCAAACTTGCCGGACTCTCCTTCGCCCCGCCGCATGCCACCCCCGAGAGAGGCCAAACCGCTATGACCGATACCGAAAATCTCGCCGAAGAAGACCGCCGCCACAAGGAACGGACCCGCAAGCTCAAGTCCGTAGTCGATGCGCGCATTGCTGCAGCCAGGATCGACAAGGGGCTGGTGCTCGTTCTTACAGGAAACGGCAAGGGCAAGTCCTCCAGCGCCTTCGGCATGGTGGCTCGCACGCTGGGCTACGGGCGCACGGCGGCGGTATTCCAGTTCATCAAGAGCAAGGTCGACGTGGGCGAACGCGCTTTCCTTTCCGTGCAGCCGGGCGTCACCTGGGAGAACTGCGGCGAGGGCTTCACCTGGGAAACCCAGAACCGCCAGCGCGACATTGCCGCTGCGCAGGCCGGGTGGACCAAGGCAAAGGCCGCGCTGGCCGATCCTGAGATCTCGCTCGTCGTGCTCGATGAACTGACGTACCTCATCAATTACGGCTACCTCACGCTGGAAGAAGTCCTTCCTGCGATCAGGAACCGGCCGGAGATGCAGCACGTGGTAATCACCGGGCGCGCGGCCCATGCCGAATTCATCGAACTGGCCGACACGGTGAGCAGGATCGGTGACGAGAAGCACGCTTTCCGCAATGGCATCAAGGCGCAGCCGGGGATCGACCTCTAGCCAACGGCAGCGCACTGCAAGCAGAAATGTCCTCGCCGCAAGGCCCTATACCTGCCGGACGGAACTGTTAGGTTCCGTCCCGGCGATCGCGCGAGTCCCTGACTGAAGGGGCCATCGCCGCGACAAGATCGATTGAAGCTACCCCGCGGAGAACCCTATTGCGCCGCCTTTTCCTGTCCGTCGGCCTTGCCGCACTGACACTGACGACCATTTCCCAGGCCAGCGTTTCCCAGGCCAGCGTTTCCCAGGCCAGCGTTTCCCAGGCCAGTCCGCCCCCTGCAGCAACCGTCGAGCAGACCGCACGGGCCGAAGTACCGGAGCGGGAACAGGCCGGGTTTGCAAAGCATGCAATGGTCGCGGCGGCCAATCCCCTCGCTGTGAAGGCAGGGGTGGACGTGCTGCGCAAGGGCGGCTCGGCGGTCGACGCCGCAGTGGCGATCCAGGCGGTCCTCGGCCTTGTCGAACCGCAGAGTTCGGGGATCGGCGGCGGCGCCTTCATGGTCTACTACGACGCGAAGAGCCGCAAGGCGACATACTACGACGGGCGCGAAACCGCGCCTGCCGGCGCGACCGACCGCCTATTCCTCGACGATGAGGGCAACCGACTGCCTTTCTTCGATGCGGTTCTTGGCGGCATTTCAACCGGCGTGCCCGGGGCCGTGGCCATGCTCGACATGGCCCATCACGATCACGGCAAGCTCGCCTGGGCGGACCTGCTGAAGCCGGCCCGCAATCTTGCCGAAGACGGCTTCATCGTCAGCCCCCGCCTTGCCGGCATGATCCGGATGGAGCGCGCACCGCAATCCTCCGCGCCCGATGCCGTCGCGTATTTCTCCAAGCCGGACGGCACCCGCTATGCCGCGGGGGACCGCTTGCGCAATCCGGCCTACGCCCGCACCTTGCAGCGGATCGCCAGATTCGGAGCCTCCGGCCTGCTGACCGGCCCTGTTGCCGCTGACATCGTCAGGCGCGTGAGCGAGGGACCGCGCCCGAGCACGATGACGCTGGCCGACCTCGCCGCCTATCGCCCGCGCTCCGGCCCGGCGCTTTGCGAACCCTACCGCGTCTACATGGTCTGCACGCCGCAGGCACCGTCCGGCGGCCCGGGACTGCTCATGGCGCTGGGCATTCTCGACCATACCGATATCGGCAAGCGCAATGCCAAGGATGAAAAGGCCTGGTTCGAGTTCGCGCAGGCAAGCCGGCTGGCCTATGCCGACCGCGACCGCTACGTCGGCGATCCGGCCTTCGTCGAAGTTCCGATCAAGGGCCTGCTCGATCCGGACTACCTGGCAGCGCGCGCCGAACTGATCGGGGAACGCGCAGGCCCGGTCAGCTTCGGCCATCCGAAGGGCGCATCTGCTGTCGGCCCCGACGCTACGGCCGAGCCTGGCGGGACAAGCCACTTCATCGTCGTCGATGGCGAGGGCAATGTCGTCTCGATGACGACCACGGTGGAGAGCATCTTCGGTTCCGGACGAATGGTCGACGGGTTCTTCCTCAACAACCAGCTTACCGATTTCTCGTTCTCGCCCACCGATAAAGACGGAGCGCCAGCAGCGAATGCCCCCGCCCCCGGCAAGCGACCGCGCTCGAGCATGGCACCGGCCATCGTCCTGACGAAGGACGGCCGCTTTCATGCCGCTGCCGGATCGCCCGGCGGGACTTCGATCCAGGCCTATAATCTCAAGGCGCTGGTAGCGATGCTGGACTGGCACATGTCTCCGCAGGACGCAGTGGCGCTGCCCAACCTTGTCGCCAAGGGCGATACCTTCCGCGCCGATCCGTTCCCCGAACCGATCATGACCGGCCTTGCTGCACGCGGCATGCCGCTCTCGACCTCTCGCAGCGAGGAGTCGGGAATTCAGGCGATCGTAGTCCAGAACGGCGGCTATGAAGGCGGAGCCGATCCAAGGCGCGAGGGCATGGCGCGGGGCTTTTGAGGCAAGTCTTCATACCTCCAAATCCCCGCGTTCCAGTTCGAGACGCAGCGTCAATTTGAATTAACAGTCCGGCACTTTTCCTTTAGTTTACGGCTACGGGGGAAGTGCCATGATCCTTGAATGCCAGAGCAAGAAGACGATCCGCCCAGCGATGCTCGGCGCGGTCGCTCTGGTCATGGCCCAAGCCGCACCGGCAATGGCCGGTGAGGACGGCGTCAATCGCATGGCCGTGGTCGACACCGGGACCGCGGGAAGTTGCCTGACCGCCGGAGCCATCGTCAGCGACCGCGCCGCCTGCGTCACTTCGCCCCACCCTGCCCCGTTCGCCGCTGCGCAAGCTCCGCCTGCACGCATCACCGTCGGCCGCGCCGTCGATCTCAGCGGGCAGGAACCGGTTCGCTATCTTTCGTCTTCCGCTTCGCTCGATCAGAGCCGATCGGTCATCATGTCCTCCAGCGGACGATTCCGGGACACGGTACGCCTGCTGACGCCGCCACCGGGCACTGGATCGGGCGGTGCGCCCGAAGGAATGCCCCTGCGCTCAAGCAGGCTGTCGAGCGGCTTCGGCCTGCGCATGCATCCCCTGCTCAACCAGGTGCGCATGCATACCGGCGTCGACCTTGCTGCGGCCATGGGTGAACCGGTCCATGCCACTTCGGCGGGTGTCATCATGTCGGCAGGATGGCAGGGCGGCTACGGTCTAGCGGTTCGCATCAACCATGGCAAAGGGGTGGAGACGCTCTATGGCCACCTCTCCCGCCTGAACGTCAGCCCGGGCCAAGCGATCAAACCGGGCGACGTCATCGGTTTCGTCGGCTCGACCGGCCGGTCTACCGGACCCCACCTGCACTACGAAGTGCGCAAGGACGGGCGTCCGATCGATCCTTCTTCCAGCTTGCACAAGTAACCCCGTCTCCGCCTCAGAATGCGGAAGCTGCGGTGATGAGCGCGCCTGCAGCTATGGCGATGCCATATGGCAGCTTGTCGAAATTGTCGTCCGAGCCGCGCCCGCCGATCGGCTTGCGCATGATCCGGCGCACGGTGAACCAGACGAGGAAGAGGACAAGCCCTGCGATCGAAACCGAGAGAAGCAGGCGCGATGCCTGCGACCACGCGAACCAGCCGGCGCAACCGGCATAGAACTTGGCATCCCCGCCACCGATCATGCCGAAGCGGAACAGGACCATGCCTACCACCAGCGCAACCGCCAGATGCAGGCCGTGGCTACCCACGCCGCCCAATCCGGCTTCATAAGCGGCAAGGGCAAGGCCAGTGGCAGCCGTCAACAGGCAAAGCCAGTTCGGGATGCGCCGCTGTACTGTGTCGGACCAGCTCGCATAGAAACAGGCGGGAACCAGCACCACCAGTTCCGCCCAGAAAATGACATTCATCTAATCGGTTACCCTGCGAGCGTCAGCGCGAAGTCGGAAAATCGATCCGCACGAGCGGCTTGAAACCGGCCCTATCGGCCCTGGCGGTCTTCGGCGGATCTGCGTCGGTTGCCCCGCCAGAAGCGTCCGCCTTGCCCCCCTCAGCCTTGTCCTTAGCGTTATCCTGCTTGCGGCCATCATCGGAGAACTCGATGCGCACCGCCGGCCTGAACGTGTCGAGCTTGCCCCCGCGCACGCCCACGACCGGCAAGGAACCGCGTCCCGCCTGGCTCTCGGGCTGGACCGAGCGGATCATAACTTCGCCGCGCGAAATGCGCTGGAGCGTAGCCCCGCTTGTCGAGGGTGCCGTCTGCCGTGCAGGCTCTTCGGCTGCGGCGACCTCAGGCCTCGCTTCCTGCGACTGGATGTCGTGCGCCCCCGTCAACGTGCGAGCAGCGACTTGCGCGGCAAAGTCCGCTTCGTGCCTTTCGGCCAACAGGGTCGAGCGCATCAGGCGCGCCATGTTGGCCTGGTACATCGCATTCTTCGGCTCGACGGCAAGCGCTTCGGAAAAGAAGCGGTGCGCCTGCTCGAACTGGCCTAGCCGCACATAGGCGACGCCCATGCCGTTGGCTGCGGGACCGATCTGGTCGCCAGTTGCAAGCGCTTTCTGGAACTGCTCGATAGCCTGGCCCGTCCGGCCTGCGGCCAGATGCGCGCGTCCCTCGGCCACTGCCGCGGCAGCACTGTCGGCATCTGCGGTGCGCACCTGAACTTCCGGCTTGGCTTCGTGGCGAAGTCCGAAGAATTCGAGCGCCCGCCCGCAACCGCTCAGCGACATCGCCATCAGTACGACGCAAGCGATGCGCGTTCCTGTCTTGCTCAACATGTCAGCCCCCTGTCATTGTCGGAAGGAGAATTCGCACGACCCGGATGGCCGCAGGCAGCATCAGCGTGCCGATCATCGTCGGCAGCATGCAGGCCACCAATGGAATGGAAATCAGGACCGGAATGCGGTGCGCCTTTTCTTCTGCGCGCATCCGGCGCTTCTCGCGCATTTCCGAGGCGTAGACGCGAAGCGTGGTCGCTATGCTCGTCCCCAGCTTGTCTGACTGGATCAGCAAGGTCGCGAAAGACGCGATTTCGTCGATCCGCGCCATGGAAGCCATGTTGCGCAGCGCGGACTCGCGCGTGGCACCGGCGCGCAGTTGCAGAGTCGTGGTCACCAGCAAACGCGAAACCAGCGGGTGCGAAGTCACCATCTCACGCCCGACACGATCGAACGCTGCCTCAAGTCCCAACCCGGCCTCGACGCAAACGAGCATCAAATCAAGTGCATCGGGAAATCCGTTCAGCACGTCCCGCCGACGCGCGGCCGCACGTGCGCGCACATAAATGTTTGGAACGTAGAGGCCCATGACGGCACAGAACGTGCCGATGATATAGAGCTTCATGTAGCTGACGTCACTGCCAGAGAGCAGCAGTGCACCGATCAGCGCGGTCGGCAGAACGATCACCAGGACCAGTCGCACCAGAGTATAGACACGTCCCGCGGCGGGAGATTCGAAGCCGGCCGCCTGCATCTGCTCGGTCAACGCATCGGACTTGGTGTCGCTGAGATTGAGCCCTGCCCTTTCGATCCGAGCCACCAGCCGCGACCAGGCATCTTCGCTCGATCGGCGCAAACTGGATGCCGAATGCGAACTTACGCTTTGCCGACCGATCACTTCCAGCTTCGTGCGAACCCGGGCCCGCTTCGAGGTAGCGAGCATGACGGCGAGTGTCATACCAACCACCAGGGCGAAGATCAGGAGCAACAGGAAGTTGCGGATCAGAGCGTTGTTGGCGACAAACTCAACCATATTACACCTTCAGGTCCGTCAGGCGCCGAATGGCATACACGCCTACGCAGTAAAGCACGAAAAGCGCGGGGAAGCCGACGACGAAGATAGAGTCCTGGGCAACATCGAGGTAGAATTTCGGGTTGACCAGGAACATGCTGAGCAAGGTGAAGACGGGCAGGACGGTTAGCATCCAGCCTGTCATGCGCCCTTCCGAACTCAGCGCACGTACCTTGAGGTAAAGCGTTGCACGCTCACGGATGACCTTCGAGAGATTGTCGAGAATTTCAGCCAGATTGCCGCCCGTCTCGCTCTGCACCGAAACGCACACCACGAACATGCGGATGTCCTCAAGGTCCCAGCGCTCGGCCATGGCCGCGAAAGCATCGTTGAGCTCGGCGCCATAGGCCACTTCGTCGGACACAAGGCCGAACTCGGTGCCCACAGGATCGGACATTTCTTCAGTGATGATGCCGACTGCCGAGGCAATCGGATGTCCAGAGCGCAGCGAGCGTGAGAAGATGTCGAGAGCCACCGGGAACTGCTCTTCCATTCTCTTGCGGCGCTTTTCCGCCTTGCGGCTGATCAACATGATCGGGAGCGCAATCGTCGCACCGAGGCAAAGAACCAGGGCAAGCTGGACAACGCCCAGCGTAATCGTGATGCGAAGGACGAAGAGAACAAGCAGCAGCAGACACAGCGAGGCGATAAAGGCAATGACCATGCGCAGCAGGATTTGCTTCGCCTCAGTCCGCATCGCCGCCATCATGACCATGCGAATGAAATTGACATACTTGCGCTCGAACCAACCGGCATCCGGAGAAAGGTGCGGGGGGGCATTCTTCAGCAGGTTATAGGCCACCGCCTCGCGCGATAGCCCCGCCCGCAGCATTCGCAGACGTTCGTTAATTCCGGACCGCTCCGATCGCCGGTCCCAGGCAAATCGCAGGAAGATCTGCGAGATCAGGAAAACCGTTATGAATGCCGCGATCAGGACGAAGAGTCTGATGAAAAGTGCAGTCATGACGCGTCGAACGCAGCAGAGTGGCGGAACAGTTCGGGATCGAGGTGGATGCCCTGCTCGGCCAATTGGCCCGCGAACTTCGGTCGAATGCCGGTAGCCTCGAAATGGCCCAGAACGTTTCCGGCGTCGTCGCGCCCGGTCATCTTGAAGCGGAAGATCTCCTGCATGGTGATCGTGTCGCCTTCCATGCCGGTGATCTCGCTGAGTGAGAGCAGCTTGCGCTTGCCGTCCGAAAGGCGTCCGATCTGGATCACGACGTTGATGGCCGCCGCGATCTGTCCGCGGATCGAACGGGCGGAAATATCGATGCCGCTCATGCCGACCATCTGCTCGATACGAGAGAGTGCATCGCGCGGTGTATTGGCGTGGATCGTCGTCATCGATCCGTCGTGGCCAGTGTTCATCGCCTGCAGCATGTCGAAGGCTTCACCGGCACGGCATTCGCCAAGGATGATGCGGTCGGGACGCATGCGCAGGGCGTTCTTGACGAGCTCGCGCTGCGTGACCTCACCCTTCCCTTCGATGTTGGCCGGGCGCGTTTCGAGGCGGGCAACGTGCTCCTGCTGGAGTTGAAGTTCCGCCGAGTCTTCGATGGTAACGATGCGTTCACGCTCGTCGATGAAGGAGGACAACGCATTGAGCATCGTCGTCTTGCCCGAGCCGGTGCCGCCGGAAATGATGATGTTGCGCCGTCCGAGCACGATCCCGCGCATCACTTCAGCGACCTGCGGGACGATACTGCCGATCTCGACCATGCGCTCCATGCTGATCGGTTTCTTGGAAAACTTGCGGATCGAAAGCAGCGCTCCATCGATGGCCAGCGGCGGGACGATCGCATTGACGCGCGAGCCATCCTGCAGTCGGGCGTCGACGAAGGGCGAGGACTCGTCGATGCGACGGCCGACCGCGCTCACGATCTTCTGGATGATCCTGAGCAGATGGCGACCGTCCTGAAAGCGCGTGGTCACTTTCTCAAGGACGCCGAAGCGTTCGACGAATACCGAATCCGGACCGTTCACGAGAATATCGTTGACCGTCTCGTCCTTGAGGAGCGGCTCAAGCGGCCCGAGGCCGAGGAGCTCGTCGAGAACCTCTTCACACAGGGTCAGGCGCTCGGCGCGGTTCAGCATTTCGCTCCGCTGCTCGAGGATCTCGGCGACGATGACCGAAATCTCGTTGGCAATCGTCTCGCGCGACATCTTGTCGAGCGCGGCGAGGTTGATCTGGTCGAGCAACTGGCGGTGGATCTCTATCTTCAGGTCGAGCTGGCGCGATGCTTCGCGGCGCTCCGGTTCGAAGAGCGGCGCAGGCGTCAGCTTGTCGAGCGACATCCTGGATGCCGCGCCTGGCGGATCCTGGACTTCCGGCGTTCTGCGAAGCTGCCACATGATCAGTCCTCCCTCTTGAGACTGCTGTCTCTCAGCAGCTGACCGAGTCTGCGGACGTCTGCCATGAACTTGCTCTTGCGGTGGACAGCGCTCGCCAGCATTCCCTGGTCCTGCGACGTGCTGACAAGAGGCGATTCCAGCGCAACCTTGCCCAGAACCCGGTGGTTGAGCGTGCGGGAAACATCATCGAGATCGATGGTCTTGAACAAGCGGTTCTCGACCCGGTTGACGACGATTTCCACGGCGGAACTCTCGATCCCGACCGACGCGAACAGTTCCAGCCGGCGACGCGCCTGGCGCAGGCTTGCAATCGAAAGCTCGCATATCAGGATGATCGAATTTGCAGCCAGGGCCGCAGACAATGTCCAGTTCGTCCAGTTGGCAGGAAGGTCGAGAACGACATAGCCGAAGCGCTGACGCAGCAGATGGATGACCCGCAGCAACTGGTCGATATCAACCGATTCAAGCGGCAGGATCGCCTCGGGCGCGGTAATGACGGAAAGCCCTTCGCCCGCCTCGCCGATGATTGAAGTCAGTAGATCGTCGTCAAGGCGGTCGCCCGCTTCCAGAAGGTCGTTGAGACTGCCTCGGGCGTTGACTCCAAGATAAATCCCGACGTTGCCGAACTGCAGGTCGAGGTCGACGATGACAGCACCGGCGGCGCCTGCATACTCGGCAAGATCCGAAGCGAGGTGCGTAGCGATCGAAGTCGCACCGCAGCCGCCGATGGAACGCGCGACCGCCACCAGCGGTGCCAGCTTCTGCGTCGAGCGGGGCCGCGTATCGCGCCGCACCGAAGCTTCGAGCACCACCTGCATGAGTTCTTCGGGTTCGAGCGGCAGCGAGACGACATCGCTTACCCCCTGTCGCACCAGCGTCCGTACGAGCGAGACGCTGGCATCGCCGATCGCCGCGATAAGCGGAACGTGGACATAGTGCTCACGAAGCGACGACAGTCGCCGCATCGAGCCTGCATCGCGCGGATCGACTTCCAAAACGATCTGGGTGGCTTCACCGATCACCGCGTCGGGCACCTGCTCGGCCGGATCGAGCTCGTGCGCCCGCACTCCTGCCGGAAACCTGCCCCCGACCGCGGCATTGAAAGCGGAGATGTACGGTCCGCTGGCAATGACGAGGATGTCGGTGTCGCTCTTCAATGTGCCTTCCCTTATCGATTGGGCGAGTTGTTCATGAATTCCCATTGAAGTCACCTAATTGGACACAGTGCCGCTGCCATCTTCCATGGTCAGCGCATACGCGAATGATGGCAGAGGAACGGAAACCTGGAACAGCAGCGTGGTCAGCGGCGTGTATGCCATGTTGCGCAGGCTGACGGTTGTCAGCGGCGCAACGTCGGGGCCGTTGGGATCGCCCGAGAAGCCCAGACCGGACCAGGCGTAAGTGACCACGACGTTGCTTGCCGTGATGTCGCCGTCGATCTGCGCCATGCGCGTGACGAGCCGCGTGAAAGCCGCATTGTCGGCCGTAAGCGGAAAGCTGCAGGTGCCGCCGCTGACGCAAGTGCACGAAGCCGTCGTGCCGTTGCTCTGGCAGGTCACGCCAGGGAAAGCCGTCTGATCGACGACGGTCCCCTGGGGCACACCGCCTGAGACAGCGAAGCTGTAGGTCTTGAGGCCACTTGCAACCATGTCCGTTGCCACGGCCCAGCGGGCGCCGGTCTGTGTCGCCTTTTCCGCCTGATTGATGTTCCAGGCATAGAGCCCGACATCGATTGTGCCGATCAGGGCAATCAACAGGATGGGAAGGACGAGCGCGAACTCCGCTGCGCTGGCACCGTCTTCGTTCCGGACAAGATCGAAAAGACGCGTCATAGGCCCATCACCGGACTTTGGGCGGAAGCCTTGAGCCTCCAATCCGTAGTCACCAGTCCAAGCGTCCCGAACAGGGAAGGATAGGCGACATCGGCGCTGACCGTCACTTTCGGTGCGTTTCCGCCCACGCTGGAATAGATGCCCTGCTGACTGGTTGAGCAAGAAACGGCGATCGAGACGTCCGCATTCGCCCAGCCATAAACTGCCGCAGTGCCTCCTGATATCTGTCCGGTCCGGGCCAGATTCTTCACCGCAGTGGCATCGCCGCCGAAAGTCCCTCCACAATCGTACTCGCTGAATGGCAGGCGCCCGGCGTAACGGGCGGCGTCACGCACACCCTTCACCACGCGATGTTCGCACATGATGTAGTATGCGCCTTCGAATGTTCCGAAGATCAGGAGCAGGACCAAGGGCAGGATCAAAGCCATCTCGGCTGCTGCCGCACCGGATTGATTTCGCATGAAGGCATGAAAACCGGGCATCGTCACTTCACCAGATAGGGAACGTCGCGGCGGATCTGCTGCGCCGCCGTGCTCCCTCCCCCGCCGAGCTGCGTCGCCCGCACGATTTCAACGTAGACGTCGCTCTTCTCGGTATACTTCGATGCACCCGTTCCGCGCGCGGCCGAGGGTTCGACGAGAAACACATCGACCCAGGATTGGACATGGACGCCGGATGTCGAGCCGGTAATGCCTTCCGCCTGACAATTGATCACGGCCACCGAAATGACGCGGCGATCTGGCGCGGCCCCATTCACCGGCACTCCGGGCGGCTGGCAATAAGGCTGCGGCCGCGAAACGATGGAACCATCGCTCTGGTTCTGCAACCGGCTTGCCGCGTTGTCGGCTTCGTACTTGTAGACCTGATAGCGCGTCGGGGTCGATGTACCGAAAGCTCCCGAAATGCTGAATGTTGATGCGTAATTCTGCGAATTGGTCTTGAAATAGGCGTTGCGGTCCCAATTCCCGTCGCCGATCGTACCGCCGCTGCATGAACCGGTGAGGCTGACCGCGTGACACATGTCGCGCGGATAGCCCATCGGCGACGTGTTCGAGATTTGCGTAGCGGTCAGAGGCGTCGTGGCAGAAGTTGGCCGGTAAGGATGCGGCGCTTCCACCCAGCCATTGCCGCCGCCATTGGCGATCCCGCAATTGCCGGCCCCGCCCTTGTGCATCAGGTCCTTGCGGCTGTTAGCCGATGGTGGGCACAGGCCATTTCCGTTACCGCAAGCCTGATTGAGGCCATTGTCGTAGATGTCGAAACGCGTGTTCAGGGCGTCGAGCACGCTGACCTGTTCACCGGGCTTGGTGGTGACACTATCGACTCCCACGCAATCTCCGGGAATATCGACGCGTCCGAGGGTCTGGGCCGTTGCCTGCGCGCCGTTACCGGCGTTTGTCTGAAGATAACCGAAATTGCCCGGCCCGTAATTGCCGCCGCCGTCGTTGGCGATCAGGCGCATTCCCTTGCCGACATAATTAGACACGGTGAAGGTCGGATCGGTCGTTTCCGCCGGATTGCACATGAAGACGGGTGGAACCTTGCAGATCGAAGATCCCAGCCCGGCCATGGCGCTGGCGTTCAAAGAGCCGCTCAGCAACCCCGTCACCGGTGTCAGGGCATAGTCGACGGTGCGGACAGCGACATCGACTTCGATGAAATGTGCATTCGCGTCGCTGGTCGCAGCAGTCGTGGCGTCCTTGTTCTGCCAGAACCGGACGCTTCCGGTCGCATCGCAGGCCGTTTCCGACGGAATGGAAATCGAATGATCGGTGCTGGCCAGCAGGGTCGTGTTGGTGACGAGCGAGATGGCCGCAGTTGCAGCTCGCGAACAGGCACCGGTCTTGCCGTCCAGTTGCGATGCCCCTGCAAGGGCCGCCTGGTCGGCACCGTTCTGCAACTCGCTGTCCATCGTCGACAAGCGGGCGTAGTCGAACCCGACCCCCGCGACCGCAATCAATCCCATGAGGGCAAGGGCATATGTCGCCGCAACCGCGCCGTTTTCATCCTCTTTCAGAGTTAGGAAAACATCGCGCTTCATGGCTGCGTCCCCTGCCCCCGTCAGTTCGATCCGCCGCCTGACGACATACTCGAGGTTGTCGTCATGCGTTCAGGCTGCTTGACCTTGCCTTCGCGATAGCGCTCCACCGCATCTGCGGCGTGATCGCCCGAGGTTTCAGGGATGGCCGTGTCGTAATGCGGATCGGGATCGATGACCTGCGCCATCATCGTCTGACGATTGGCTTCACCGAAGTTGTCCGGCCCGCCCATGTAAGGCGGAGTATCGGTTGTCGCGCAGGCCGAAAGTCCGGCGACGAGAAACAGCGCCGCGGTGAGCCCGGGCAGCATGGACTTCTCAATATTCATAGCCGTCCCCCTTGTCCTGCGTGTCGGCCTGGTCACCCGCCGGTACCGCCGGAGCGACGGGCTGCGGGCTATAGGGCTGTCCCAGCAGGAACGTGTTCAGTTCACCCGGATCGGCAACGCGATCGGTGGGCAGGCGGACCTGGCTGGGCTTGATCGGCGCAACGAGCCTTGGCGTCACCACGATCAGAAGCTCGGTTTCGCCCTTCTTGAAGCCGCTGGAACGGAACAGCGAACCGATGATCGGCAGCGATCCGAGGATCGGCACCTGCTTGATCGTCGTCTCGAAGTCCTTCTGGAGCAGACCGGCGATGGCAAAGCTTTCACCGTCGCGCAGTTCCAGCGTGGTGCTGGCCCGGCGTGTACGCAGGCCCGGGATCACGATATTGCCCACCGTGATCGATGCCGTTGGATCGAGCGCGCTGACTTCCGGCTCGACGATCATGCTGATTGTCTTGTCGCCGAGGACCGTCGGCGTGAAGCCCAGGCTCACACCGAAGGGCTTGAATTCGACAGTGATCGCCTGGTTGCCGTTACCGCCACCTGCACTGCTCTGCTGCGCAACCGGAACCGGGAATTCACCGCCGGCCAGAAACGATGCCTTTTCGCCTGAAAGGGCGACCAGCGTCGGCTGGGCCAGGGTCTTCGCCAGTCCGCGCGATTCCAGCGCATTGAGCGTGGCATCGATGTTTAGCTTGCCGATGGAGAATCTCTGCCGGAATATCCCGAAGGCATCTGTAATCGCAGAAAGTTGCAGGATTCCCTCGCCGGTATCCGGGTCGGGAACCAGTTGTGAGCCCAAGCCGGTCACCGACCGAAACTTGCCGTTATCCGAGTTCGCAAAGGCGCTTACGCCAATATCCTTGCCCGCGGTCCGGTTAACCTCGGCAAAGCGCACTTCCAGCATGACCTGCTGGCTGGAACCCATCGTGACAAGGTTGATCACCTTGTCACCGGCAAAGGCCTTGGCGAGCTGGGCTGCGCGGTCGGCAGCGCCCGCGCTGTTGACCATGCCGGTCAGGACAACGGAGTCGTTCGAAATCCGGGCATCGATCTTGCTGCCGGGGATCAGTTCGTTGATCTGGTCGCTGAGCGCCTCGACGTCGGGGCCGACGGCAATGTCGATGATCGAGATTACCCGGCCTGCACTGTCGTAAAGCGTCAGGCTGGTCGTGCCCATCTTCTTGCCCAGCACGTAGATCGAACGATCCGTGACCGGCAGGATGTCGGCAATGTCAGAGCTGCCGACCATCGCCTTGGCGATCGGTCGGTCGGCCGAGACGACCTGGCTCTTGTTGAAGGGCACTTCCAGCGTGCCCGCATGAAGTCCCCCGGCAGCGAGAGCCTGGGCCCGCGCGGTGTCCGCAGATCCGGCAAGGCCGGCTCCCGACATGGCCACCAAGGCAAGGGCAAGCGCCGTGCGCGTCGTGCGATTAGTAGCCACGTTGCACCTCATACTGGCTGGGTTCGCTGCCACGGAAAATCGTCATCATCGGTCCGCTCCTGCGCGGCGCGCTCGTCGCAGGCGACATGACCGACCGTGAGATCGGTGCAGCCGGAGCTGACGGCGCGCGGCTCTCCCGCGAGGCAATATAGATCTTGCGGGCTGTCAACTGGTTCGGAAGAACGGTTGATGCCGCGGTAACGGTTTGATCCGCAGCATTGCGTAGAGCGAGGCTGAGAACACCAAGCTGCTGGGCCAAGGCCAGCTTCTGCGCGCCGAGCGTATCGACCTGCAGAGTGGCGGTCTTGCCAGCGGCGGTTGGCTCAGTGCTCTTTTCGCTTGCGTCGACATCTATGGCGAGAACAGGAACGGTCGAGAGAACGACGTCCGTCATCTTGTCATCGGCCGCAGCACCATCGCCAGGGATCTTGCGCGTCAGCAGGACGTCAACCGTGTCACCGGGACGAATAAAGCCGCCAGCGGCGGCAACAGCGCTGATCGGAACAGCGACGGCATATTGTCCAGCGGGCAGATTCGCCGACAGAGTCGGACGGGAAGACAGCTTCGATGCCAGAACGGGTTCGCCAGCGACGATGTTGCGCAAGGTCGCGTTGCCTTTACCCGCTGCGTCGGCAATCGAAGTGAAGGCCCCTTCAGGGATCGAGTTTGAAGGCCAATTTGCAAGCCGGACGTTCTGATCGTTCAGAACAGTACCGAAGGGCAATTCTTTCGTTGCCACGACAATCTGGCTCAGATTCTGCTCTTGCGCGATCTTGGCCTGTCGTTGTTCGACACCCGAAAAATAGGAATTAGCCAATAATACGGCAATCAAGCCTAATACTACTGCTATTCCTATGAGAATGATATTGCGCCCCTGCATTTGAGCGCCCCCCCTTTTTGCCCTCAGGAAATGAATGAGCGGCCTCGCCCCTTCTCGGGACGAGGCCGCAACAAATCAGCAGGTGCCCGTCTTGCTCTTGATGCAAGTCGTTGCGCTATCCATAGCGCCCGACACGGCAGTGCCGAGGTTGTAGGCAGCCAGCGCAATGCCGGTGCCGACAAGAGCAAGGATGAGAGCGTATTCGGCAGCCGAAGCGCCAGCTTCATCGTTAACGAAATTATGGAAAAACTTGATCATAGCGCACTCCTAGTCAACATTTTGCGGTCCCCCAGCCCCATGGCTGCCCGCTCGACTAATGTTCCCAGGGTCCCGGCATCTATTTCCGGCTAACCCACCGTCCGTGAGAGAGTACACTGGAACCAACGCGACCTATTGTTCTTATAGAACCGTGACTTGCATCGGCTCCTATGCGTAGGTTCCCTCACAGGGCACGCTTAGAATTGATCGGGAAGGTCAAGTTGGTCAATTAAAAAGCTAAGTGTATTTTTTATCTCAGTAAATCAGTAGCTTACGAAAGTTAATTGTTGAAATAATTGGTTAATTTCCAAGCACTTGTGGGGATTCAGCATCAACCCGGCGCGATTCGAAAACGACTCACCGTCGATTGGTCCGGTAGAATTTTACCCCTGCTTAACCAAACCGGACCATGTTAAGGGAGGAACGGAAAGGGAAAAATCGAACATGTGGCAACCGCAAACATCGGACAGTCGCAAGGTCGAATATTTCAAAGGAGTGCTGTTCTCCTGGTTGAACACCAGGAGCGTGGCTGCCGTGAACTTTTTCCATTCGCGCATGGAACGGATCATTACCTATTGGCTTGGCACGATGTTGCTCTTTGCCCTGGCGAAGGTTGCCATTGCATCGAGTGGGGAAACGCAGATCGCAAATCTTGCCTCCATGATTTTCCCGTTTCTTGCCGTAACCATGGCACCGGTTCTTGCGTACCGTATCGCCGCAACGTGTTTTCCGCTGCGCGACCTTGCATGCCAGCCATCGGTACGATTTTGTCGCTATGGTCAATGGCGGCAACTGGATTGTCTGGAAGCGCGCCGGATACCGGCCTTCGGTCCGACGGGATTCATGGCGTCCCTGATCGCCGGAATGTTGCTCAACGTGCCGTTCCGGACGACCGAATTCATGCTGGCGATGCCGGCGATGCCGGCAAGCGCGCCAACATGGGCCACCACGATGGTAGGAATGATGACATTGGATGTCGTCACCCTGAACTTCTTCTACACCATATGCTTCGTCATGGCACTTCGCACTGCACCTTTGTTCCCGCGAATGCTCGTTTTCACCTGGCTTCTTGACGTGATCATGCAGTTGCAGATTGCAGAAAAGGTCACGCAAACCGGCAACCTGCCCGCAACCGTTGCAACGGCGTTGCATTCGTTGCTTTCAGGCAACATCGAAAAGGTCCTGATCAGCGCAGCGATCTGGCTGCCATACCTGATCCTGTCGGAGCGGGTTAACGTGACATTTCGCCATCGTACCCGCGCAAAGCACGCAGCACTTGCAGGTTAGCAGCCCGCCTCTCTACACGCGGCGCATGAACCTGTGAAAAGCCCTCATCCGGCTGACGGTAAACTCGCTTTCCTGCAACTGCGCTGGATCGATCGCCAGAGGCTCGTCGGCTATTCCGCGATTCTGTTGATAGCCTCTCTACCGAGCTTCCTGCACTTCTACGGCCAAGCCACGGGAGATGGCGGAAGCGACTTTTTGGCCTTTTGGTCGGCCGGCAAACTGGTCCTGGCCGGGGCAGCCGATACCGCTTACGATATCGCGTCGACTTTCGCCGTACAGGCCACCGTCGGCCGGCACGACGTCTTCGCTTTCGTCAATCCTCCACCCTTCCTGTTCATTGTCGCTCCCCTTGGTCTCCTCGCCTACAATCATGCGTGGATTGCCTGGATTTGCGCCACATACGGGTTCTGGCTTTACAAGACGCGCAACGCCGATCCGGCGTTGAGCTGGCCAATCGCAGCTTTCCCCGGGGCCCTGGTTTCGGCATGGCACGCGCAGACCGGTCTGCTGACAGGCGGCCTGCAAGCAGCCATCGCCACCAGTCTGGAGCGCAGGCCCTTCGTGGCGGGGCTTTGGACCGGCACGCTCATCATCAAACCGCACCTGGCGCTGCTTATGCCTGTTGCCTTCGTGGCCTCGCGCAACTGGCGCGCATTCGCCGGTGCTGCGTGCTCGAGCACAGCCCTATTATTGCTGGCATGGATGATCTTCGGCACCGGGACGATGCTGGCATATCCCGAAAGCTGGCAAGTAAGCCGCGTGTTGATGACCAGTTCCGGACCAGAGTTCTTCCTGCGTCAGACCACAGTCTATGCTGCCTTTCGTGCTGCCGGTAGCGAAATACTCGCGGTCTGGGCACAAGGCGTGACGAGCGTCATCCTCATATGCCTGACCTGGAAAGTTTGGTCCTCGAAGGTCTCCGTTGACGCAAAACTCGCCTTCCTTTTCGCCGCTAGCGCCTTGGTGACGCCGTACCTTTTCAACTACGATCTCGCGTTTCTCATTCTGCCTTGGCTGTGGTTGGCGAGGCAACCGAGGACACGCCTCTTCGGAGCATGGAAGCGTACGCTTCTGGCTCTCCTCTATCTTGCGCCACTGGCTTGCCGTGCGCTTACATTTCCCCTCGGGGTCAACCTGACGTTAGTCTATTGCCTGCTGCTCATTGGACTGATCTGGCGATGCATTTGCTTCGAAACGACATTGCCGGTAACGCAGCCTGACCCCCAACATCGTTAATATCCGCTAACCACGGGGATAAACGGCATATTGATGCCGCTGCGGCAAGAATTTGCCGTATGAAGTGGTCCCATCTCGTTGCTGCGGGTGTGCCGGTCCTCGGCCTTCAGCTCGCGATTGCTGCGCCGGCGCAGGCTTCGGCCTCCGTTGTGCTGGGGCTGCCGCTGGTTGCCGTGGCGGGGGGTCGGGCCTTTCCGGCCTCCCCTCATCGCAACCGGACTCCTTCGCCAGCGCTTGCGAGGGAGCTGCTTCTGCAGGGCTCATGGCGCGGGCGGCGGAACCTGTGACCAGCAAGGCGGCAGCGTTGCTGGGCGGCGCGCCGAGCAGGCTTGAACTGATCTCAATGCAGCAGTCGTCTCGCACCGGGCAAGCGTCGCAGGCGCTGGTGACGGCGCCGATCGCACCGGCTGCCGGGGGACTGCGCTGCGCAGCCCTGACCCAGTCGCGCACATTGCCGGCGATCTACTCAGCGACGAGCCGTGCCTCGGCCGATCCGGAGAATTTTCTCGGCAGCGCCCGCCTGCCGCTGCGCCATACGACTTTCGATGCGCAGTGGGACCGGGTGCGCCGCGCCGGATTGCCTGGCCGTTCCGTCGCGGCCATGGCCGCGCGCTCCGGCGCCGGGGCGAGCGAAATGACGCTGTCGGCAGTCAATGCCTGGTCCAACCGGCATATCCGCTACCGCGAGGACAGCGAGATCTACGGCAAGTCCGACTACTGGGCGACCGCCAGCGCGACCCTCAAGCGCGGCGCCGGGGACTGCGAGGACATCGCGATCTTCAAGATGCAGGCGCTTGCCGCACTGGGCGTGCCGCGTTCCGACATGTACCTGACGATCGCGCGCGATACCGTGCGCAATGCCGATCATGCCCTGCTCGTCGTGAAGCTGGAAGGCCGCTACTGGGTGCTCGACAATGCGACCGACAAGCTGCTCGACGGCGCTATGAGCTACGACTACCGGCCGATCATGTCGTTCAGCACCAGCGGCAAGTGGCTGCACGGCTATACCCGCCAACCGGAACAGGCCCCGACGCTTATCGCCGCACGCTGAACGCGCCCGCCCAGCGTGAAAATCAGCGCTCGGTGAGAGCCTCGTCGAAGGCGCGCAGGACCGGCTTGAACAGGTAGGTCAGGATGCTCTTGCGCCCCGTCACGATTTCCACGTCGCAGATCATGCCCGGCATGATCGGCAGCCGCGTCCCGTTCTTGACGATGAACGCCTTGTCGGTTTCCACCATCACACTGTAGTAGGCCTTGCGCTCGACGTCGTCGTAGATGCTGTCCGCGCTGATGTTGCGCACGCGGCCCGTCAGCCCGCCATAGATGGAGAAGTCGTAGGCGGTGACCTTGACGTTGGCAGGATCGCCCACCTTGATGAAGGCGATGTCCTTGGGATCGACGCGCGCTTCCACCAACAGCTTTTCGCCCACCGGCACGATCTGCATGAGCTTTTCGCCCGCATTCACAAAGCCGCCGACCGTGGTGACCTGCACATCGTTGATGTAGCCGGTCGCGGGCGCACGCAATTCGTTGCGCTCTAGGCGGGCCTCGGCGCCCTTGATCGTCTCTTCGTTGACCGCGATCTTGGTGGTGATCTCGCTGCGCTCGTTGAGCGCTTCCTGCTGGAAATCGAGGCGGGCCTGCCGCAGCTGCGCCTCGGCTTCGCGGATCGCCGCCTGCGCCCGGCCGACGCCCTGCCGCGCTGCGGAGAGCCGCCCCTGCGTGTCGACAAGATCGCGCTGGGCAGTCAGCAGTTCGGTCTTGGGGACGATGCCCTTCTGCGCAAGCGGGGTGAGCATGTTGACCTGGTCCTGCGCCAGCTTCGCGCTGTTCTGGAGCGAGGCGACCGTTGCCTGGCCCTCCTGCAGATCGCGGCGACGCTGATCTACTTGCGCAACAAGGGCGTTCTGGCGGCTCTGCGCGGCGGCGCGGCGCACGTCGGCAAGGCGTGCTTCCTCGGCGCAGATCGTGCCTTCGCCGCAGGTGCTTTCCGTACCGGTGCCCTCCCCTTCCAGACGATCGGCCCGCGCGGCAAGGCGCTCGTTTTCTGCCTGCAACTGACCCAGCGCGGAAGAAGACTGGGAATCGTCGAGACGGACGAGCAACTGGCCCTTCTTCACCATCTGGCCGGGCCGCACGAGGATCGACAGCACCGTGGCCGGGCTGGCCGCCTGGACGAGCTGGGCCTTGCTGGACGGCACGACCTTGCCCATGCCGCGGGTCACTTCGTCGACGCGGGCAAGCCCGGCCCAGACGAACAGCACCAGCAGGGCAACGCCGCACAGGACAATCAGCCTGCGGCTGGCATCCCAGTCGTCGTAACCGATCCGCTGCCTGAAAGACGAAATCATGGCGTTCATCGTGCGAGCACTATCCTTGACGGCGCGGATGCCGTTTCCATCCCCGGTTCGACAGCCTGCGACTGGGCCAACGTGCTGGCCGCGATGGCGGACTGGTACTTCGAGCTGGCCGACACCGGATCGGGGATCGAGAGGCGCCATTGCTTGGTTGTATCGATGCGCCCGCCGACGTCGTTGGCGGCATGGCGGTCGGTGACGGCCGGCGGGACGGTCAGGCCCGGCGCCGGTGCGGGCTCGACCAGCGGCTGCGATGCGGCAAGCAGGCGCGCGCGCAAACCTTCGTAATCGAGCGCCGGAATGCGCTCGACCCCGCTGTAGGCGCTGGTGAACAGCGCACGCTGGCCCCACTTGCCGTGAAGGCGATAGAAGATGTGGCGGCCGATCTTGTCGATCTTGGCAAGGGTGAAGGCCCACTTGGGCAGGACGTAATCGGCGTGGTAGTTGGTAGCGGTGCCGACGCTGGCCTCGACGCGTCCGGCAAGGGCCTCGCGCGCGACTTCCTGAGCCTCGGCCCAAAGCGATGCCATGGGCGCGCGAAGCAGCGCACCGTCGCAGGTGAAGCTGAACTGGCACCCGGTCGTGCGCTGCGAGCCCTCATAGACGACGCCGCAGACGCTGTTCGGATAGGCGGGATGGCGCACCCGGTTGAGCACGACCTGTGCCACGGCCCGCCTGCCCTCCAGCGGTTCGCGGGCGGCCTCGTAATAAACCGCCTGGGTCATGCATTTCAGCGCCGTGCGATAGGCAGCACCGGAAGTGCCGTGCAGGACGAAGCTGGCCGCGCTTTCCACCGGGAGGCCCGAGACGGCGATCGCGGCATTGCGCTGTTCGGCCTCGCTGCCTTCGACGAGGATCTGCGACTTGTCGTCCACCGTCATGGCTTCGACTTCGCGCAGTTGTTCGGCAGGTACGATGACTGGCGCCGGTTCGTTCGCGCCAAGGCCGAAGATGCTGCGCAGCTCGGGAACCTGCGTGCAGGCGACGAGGCCAAGGAGGACGACGCCGCCAAGCGCCGCCATCATCGCGCGCCTGGCGCGCACCGGGGCAGCGTGCGCACGTGTGCGCTGCATTCCATGCCCTGCGATAGAGGCAGCTGCGGCGTTCACGATCTGGCTCCCATGCCTGCCGACGCAATGATCTCGTCGCGCGGACCGTCAGCGACGATCCGCCCCCTGTCCAGCACGATCAGGCGTTTGCAGATCGAGAAAAGTGCCGGTCTGTGGGTCGCGACAACAAGTGTCTGCGAAGGTGACAGGGATTGGGACAGGCGCTCGACGAAAAGTTGCTCGGTCTGGCTATCCATGGCGCCGGTCGGCTCATCGAGGAACAGCAGTCGTGAGGGCTTCACCATGGCCCGGGCAAGCGACAGGAACGCCCGTTGCCCGCCGGAAAGCTGGACGCCGGATTCGCCGACCGGACGATCGAAACCGCTGGCATCTCGCGAGAGAAACTCGTCCGCCCCCACCTGCCGCAAGGCGCGAAGAAGGTCCTCGTCATGCACGATACCGGCCCCGATCGCGAGGTTGTCCTTGATCGAGCCGCTGAACAGCACGGCATCCTGCCCCACGAAGCGATAGGCGTTGCGCAGGTCCTGCGGCCGGTATTGGCGGCTGTCGATCCCGTCGATCAGCATGGAGCCGGCGGTGGGCTGGTAGAGACCGCAGATCACCCGGCCCAGCGTCGACTTGCCCGAGGCGACCTTGCCGATGATGGCGATGCGGTCGCCCTCGTTGATCGTCAGGTTGATCCCGGCGAGCGAGGGGATCGAGGCCTGCGGATAAGTGAATTCGAGATCCTCGGTGCGGACATTGGCACTGCGCACTTCGGGGGTCAGCGAAGCGCTGCCCATCGTGCGCTCATCCTCTTCGAGCCAGACCTGCTGCAGCGAATCCAGCACCTTGCGCGCCTGCTGGCTGCGGGTGAGCAGAAAGGCCAACTGCGCGGCAGGAGAAAGCGAACGGGTCGAAAGCATGACGATGGCGATGATCGAGCCCATCGTGATCTTGCCCGCGTCGAACAGGTAGTATCCGCCGATGACAAGGCTGATGCTGGTAACTTGCTGGAAGGTGGAAGCCAGCGAGATCGCCGCGGAACTGACGTCGCGCAGACGGCGCTGCGAATGGGCGCCTGCTTCGGCAAGCTGACGCCAGCGGCCGAGCATCACGCCTTCGCCCGACAGGCTCTTGAGCGTTTCGATACCGGAGATCGATTCCACCAGGAGCGTCTGCTGTAGCCCGTTGTCGACTTGCGCATCGAGCGCGGCGCTGCTGACCTTGCGCTGCAGGCGCAGGCCGAAGATCGCCATGCACGCCGCCCCGATCAGCGGCACCATCGCCAGCCAGCCCGCGATATAGGCGATCACCGCCAGGAACAGGACGAGGAAGGCCATGTCTGCGACAAGGACAATGGTCGTCGAGGCGTAGAAATCGCGCACCAGCGAGAATTCGGAGACGCGCGCCACGAGGTTGCCGGTGTGGCCCTTGCGCCCGGCGAGCGGCGAGGACAACACCTTGGAATAGATCTTCTGCGACAGCTTCAGGTCGAGATCGCGCCCGATCTGGTCCAGCACGCGGGTCCGCGCACGCCGGATCATGAAATCCATGGCAAAGGCGATCAGTACGCCTGCCGCCAGCACCCACAAGGTGGCCTGCGCGCGGTTGGGGATGACACGGTCGTAAACGTTCATCGAGAACAGCGGGTAGGACAACGCCAGCACGTTGACGATAACGGAGGCCACCATCACCGGCCAGAACTGGCCGCGCAGCTTGTACAGCTCGCTCCAGAACCAGTGGCTCTTGGCCCGCTCCTGCCAAGGCGCCCCAGCTTCCCGCGCGCTCGAGGAATCTCCGAAGACGGTGGCCATCCAGCCATCGTAGCGTTCGGCAAGTGCCGCTACCGGCTCCCAGCTTTCACTGCGGGTTTCCGGACGCCAGACCCGTGCATCCGCGTCCTTCACCTCGTGAATGACGGCGACCTGGCCCCCTTCGAAGGAGACGATGGCCGGGTAGAACTCCGGCTTGGTCGGCAACCTGGTGCGACGCGAGGCGTCGCAGTTGAGGCCCAGCAACTCCAACGCCGCTTCGGCCTGGTGACGCGGCAGGTAGCCTTGCGCATTGCGCGCCAGCGAGGAGAACATGACCGGCGCGCAGGAGACGCCGGCCTTTTCCGCCATGCGGGCAATGCACGCGACGAGAAAGTCTTCCTCGCCGCGCTTCACTTCCGTTGCTTCGAACATTACGCTCATCCAGGGGGGCGAGAACCGCCCCCGTTAGCCACTGCCGTCAATCGCCGCGCCGCCATGCGCAGGGTCAGGGATAGGTGCGGTACTGTGTCTCGGCCGGATTGGGCGGACCGTAGTGGAAGCGGTCCCGCTCGTTCATACCGGCCCCGGCACCTGCCGGCACGTTGATCGTGGTGAGGAAGCGATTGGTCGCGGCCAGCACCTGATAACGGGCGAACATTTCCGAGAAACGCGCGGTTTCGAGCCGGACCTGCACGTTGTAGCGCGTGTTTTGCGCATCGAGCACGTCGAGCAGCGAACGACGCCCGACGTTGAACTGGCTGCGGTAGGAGAGCAGCAGGTCATCCGACACGCGGCTCTGGTTGCCCAGCTGTTCACCGATGCGCCCTTGCGTCTGCAGGGTGGTCCAGGCGGTCTGGACGTCCTCTTCGGCTTCGCGGGTCACCTGGTAGAGCCGATAGCGCGCTTCGCTCGCGCGGCGCACCATCTCCTGGTAGTTGGCGCGGTTGATACCGCCGTCGAACACGTTCCAGCGCAGGAAAACGCGGGCCTGCACATCCTTGGTGGAACCGCGGAAACCGTCGATGTCCTCACCGGCGCGGCCGTTCAGGTCCACGCCGATCTTGGGGAAACCGTCGCCGCGCACGCTGTCGGCCAGTGCCCCTGCAGCATCGACGTCCGCCGCCGCTTCCTTGACCAGCGGATTTTCAGTGCGGGCCATCCCGACCGCCTCGCTGAGGGTGGCCGGCAAGCCTTCCGCCAGTTCGGGCGGCATCGTGACATTGTCGATGTCGAGACCGGTCAGCCGACGCAGCTTGATCTTCGCTTCCGTCAGGTCCTGCTCGGCTTCCGACTGGCGGACGAGCGCGGCCTGCAGTCGTTCTTCCGATTGCTGCTGGTCGGCGATCGAGATCGATCCCTGTTCCACTCCAGTCGTCAGATCGTTCACCAGCGAACGGTGAAACGCCACGTTATCCTCGCTCGCGGCAACGATGCGCTGCTGGAGGAGGATATCGAGGTACTGACGCGCGACCTGAAGGGCGATGTATTCAGAACGTTCGACCACCCGAAGCGAGGCACCGTCGACGCGCGCTGCCTGGCGCAGCAGTTCTCCGCGACGGCGACCGAAGTCGAGGGCAACCCATTCCGCACGCACTTCGGCGCTCAGCGGATAAAGTTCCTGCCCGGCAATGCCGAGCGAACGGCGGGTCCTGTTCTCAAGGTGGCGCCAGCCTGCCGATGCCTCGACATCGACGCGCGGGGCATAAAGGCCCTGCGCCTGCTTGCGCTCGAACTGGATGGCCTCGGTATTATACTGGGCCTGCGCCACCTCGGGGTTCGAATTGACCGCCACGACTATGGCATCGCGCAGGCTCACCGGGCCGGCCGACTGCGCCAGCGCCACCGAAGCCGTTCCGGACAAAAGGACCGCAATCCCCGCCGCGATGGTTCTATCGTACAACATCTTCACACCTCTCCCGGTCACTCGACCGTAATCTCAACGCGGCGGTTCTGGAGTTCGCGAACCCCATCCGCCGTCGGCACACGCGGGTTGCTTTCACCGAACGCCTGCGTGGACAAATTGGCCGTCGTGCCATGCGACACGAGGTAGTCGCGCACGGCATCGGCCCGGCGCGTCGAAAGCCCCATGTTATAGCGGTCGCTTCCCGAACGATCCGTATATCCGTCTATCCGGATCGCAGCCCCGCCGCAGCCTGCGGTCGAAGACACGGTCGAATCGAGGATCGTCGCCGCGTCGGGCGAAATCATGCTGCTGTCCCAGTCGAAGAACACGATGTAGGGCCCGGGCAGGCACGGTGCCTCGGCGACCGGCGGCTGCGGGGCAGCGGCTTCCTGCGACACCATCTGCGGCTGGGTCATGCGGCGATAGGCCTCGTCGCACTTGCCGATGCTGACGGGGTCCTTGGTCCCGCTTTTCAGGAAACCCATGGCAATGCCGCATTGCGCCTTGGCCTGCGAAGCCCACATGTAGGCCGGCGTATCGGCCGAAACGACGCTCGCGTCGCCGGTCTGCGCCAGAGCCGCGTCGTATCGCGTGCGGATCTCGCTCTTGAGCTCCCCCTTGCCCAGCGACATCAGGTCCGATTGCTGGTCCTGTGCCGAAGCCGCCACCGGGACCAGACATCCAGCCAGCGCGAATGCCGCCAGAGGCCCCTTCCAATTGCCCGTCATTTTCATCCCCTCGATATCCCGGGTCGCGTCAGGCGACCGTCGTCGAATGTGCTTCCATGGCTGCAGCCATTGCAGCCATCTCAAATCCACCGGCCAGCCCCGCCGCGTGCAGGCCGTCGAGGCCGCCGCCGGCGAGCATGGCGCCAAGCACGTGATCCAGGCCGTCCGCCCCCATCGTCTCGGCAATCGCGGGAGCGCCGTGTGCGCCTTGATGCCCGGCGAAGTGGTCGATCAGCGAGTCCACAGCATGGTGCCCGGCGCTTTCGGCAATCGCTTCCTGCACGGCAGGTAGATTCCCGGAGCCATGTTCGCCCCCGTGCCCGCTCCCCTGCCCGGCTCCGGTGCCATTGCCCTGGTCATTCGAACCACCGGCCTGCTCGCCCTGTGCGGCGAGCAGCAATGCCTGCATCAGCCCCGAGTCAGCGCCGCCGAACAGAGCCGGAGCCGCACTCGCCTGAACGTGGCCTTCCTCGCCGCCGCCAAGCGGCTGCACGGAGACGTCCTGATGCTGCACCACGTCACCCAGGCCATGCCCGGCGCCCTGCTCCGCTGCGTGCTGCGACAGGTGGCTTTCGGGCTCGCTGTCCTGGTGAGCCTGCTGGCCATCCTGCAAGAATGTCACCGGCGGTGTCGCCGGAGCATGTTCCGGCACTGCAACCGTCACTTCGGGCAGATGCGTCTCGAAAGTCTGCATCGCCGCGGCAATCGCCTCTATCGCGATTGGCGAGAGCGGCATCGCATGGGCCGCACCCGACATCATGAAGCCTGCCGCAGCCGCAGTGATCGCCGCCATTTCGGCGGTACGCGCCGCAGTCTGGCTCTCGACGTTCGCCGTTGCGAACGAGACGTCGGCCAGTGCGTAAGTGGCACCCTTCATGGTGTACTCGCCGGTCGCATGGACGATTGCATCGCCATCGGCTTGCGACGACCCCGGACCTTCCGCAGTCAGCTCGATCGAAGTGATCCCCATCTGCGCCAGCGTCTTGAACTCGCCCGCATCGACAACGCCGTTGCTGTTCGCATCCTGCCAGACGCCGAACTCGCTGTAGCTCTCATCGGCTGCCGTCAGCTTGCCGTCGCCATTACTGTCGTAAGCCAGGCGCAGGCCCTCGAGGTCGGTTTCCGCTCCCGCGGCATCGTCGGTGAAGACGATATCGAGGCCGTGCCCGGTATCGTGGGCCAGCAGGCCGTCATCGGCGCTGACCCACGCGGTCTGCACAAGTCCGCTGCCATAGTCGTGCGTGACTCCGGCATCGAGTCCGACGAACTCGACGCCGTCGCCATCGAGATCTAGCGCCACCGGAGGCGTCGTCGTCACTGCAGTGATCGAGAGATTGGACTGAGCCGAAACGTCGCCGTCGCCGTCCACCACTTCGACCGGAATGGTGAAGTTGACCGGGTCGTTGGTCAGCGTGCTCGCGCCGAAGTCGCCGATCTGGAAGGTGTCGCCGCCAGCCCAGGTGTACTCGACGCTGTTGAAGCCGTCGCCCGTGAAGACCGCGATCTGCGTGCCGACCTGGCTCGATCCAGGGGCGCCTTCAACCCCGGCGACATTGACCGAACCATCGCCAAGCAGGGTCACGGTAAAGACGTGTCCATTCACGGTGTAGTTCGTTGCAGTGATCGTCGGGATGATGATCGGATCACCACTTCCATCGACGTACTGCGTTCCCCGCCAGACGATCGAAATGCCGGTGATCGAGTCCTTGTCGCCGTCACCGACGACGGTGTTGCCGTCCGGATCGTCGAACGCGGCAATGTTCACGGTCGAGCCATTGGTCGACTTGAACAGCGCCACCGCCCCGTTCACGGTATAGTGGCCGTCGAACATGTGGTCGCGGTTCGCAGCCGTATCGTAGTCCCCGGCGCCGTCCTTCGGATCGCCGCGCAGATCGGTGACGAAGTCGACCCGGAAGGTCTCGTTCGAACCGACCGAAGCGCCTCCGCCGATACCACCGGTATTGGCGGTGGAGTTGATCGTGCCGTCGTCGGCGTTGTTGATCGACGGTGTCAGCAGCAGATCCTGGCTGTTGTTGTCGATCGGCGATCCCACCGTCTCGCCCACCGGAATGAAGCCCGACCAGCTGTTGTTGCCGCCCACGAAATTGTAGCCGCCGGCATTGAAATCGATGGTCTGGATCGAGTCGATGGTCCCGTCCATGTCGACCGTGTAGGTGGCCGTCGTAGGGTCCAGCGTGACGGTGAAGATCTTGTCCGCGCCGGCATAGGCTTCCAGCACCGTATCGCTAACCAGCGTGTAGGTGATCGATACGAAGTTGTGCGTCAGGCCGCTGTCCGCCCCGTCCAGTGACGGTGCGAAACGCACAGTGCCCGCCCCGTCGGCCCCGTAGTTGTCGATCACCGACATGTCGGCATCAAGGTCCGCAGGGGCCGAGACCGGCGCCGCGCCATTGGTCACCTGGATCGCCTCGGGCACGACGGCATAGGGCGTGTCGTCGACAACATCGATCGAGATCGTGCCTGTCGTCGTGTTCCCGTTGGCGTCGCTCGCGGTGTACGTGAAGCTCTCCGCGCCGAGCGCCGTCGACACGCCGTCATTGGCCGACGGCGTCGTCGTGACGGGAGAGGTCAGTGTGTAGGTAAAGGCGCCGGTGCTGTTGTTGAGCACGAGCGTGCCGTAAGTCCCGACAACCGTCGTCTCGTTCCCACTGACTGATCCTCCGGCGATAGAATAGCCGCTCGCCCCCGTCACGGAGACGGCGCCACTCGCGGTTTCGCCCGTATCGGAAGGCATCGAACCGGTAATCGAACCGGCCGCAACATCCGCACCCGTCTGGGCCGTGTCGAGAGCCTTCTCGTAAACCGTGACGCTCTCGTCATCGCCGACCAGCGAAACATCGGTGAGGCTGATCGTCAGCGTCGTGGTCGAGGTATCGCCGTCACCATCGGTGATGGTGTAGACGAAGCTGTCTGTTGCGTTGCCCGAGATCGAATTTGCCGTGCTGTTGTACGTGTAGCTGCCATCCGCATTGAGGATCAGCGTGCCGTAGGTGCCCGCGATGCCAGCCCCGCCAAGGTTGCCGCTGACCGGCGCCGAAGTGTCGGTGCCGGTGGCAACGCCGGTGACCGCCCCGCCCGGGGCCGCGCCGTCGGCGCCCAGCACATCGACCAGACCCGAAGTCGTGCCGGTGCCGGAAAGCACATTGCCATCGGTCGAAGCGCCTTCGACGACGCTGTCGGTATCGGCGCGCGCGGTGGGCACATCGTCGATGACGTCGATGGTGATCGTGCTGGTGGTCGTGTTCCCGTCAGCATCGGTCACCTGGTAGGTGAAGCTCTCGAGGTTGTTCTCGGTGGTCACGCCGTTGTCGAGCGTCGCGCCGTCGACCGGGCTGGTGAGCGTGTAGCTCCAAGAACCGCTGGGATCGATGGTGATCGTGCCGTGGCTGCCCGTCGCCGAGCCGACCAGCGCATAGGTATAACCGCCCGCGCCGCCCGAGGCATTGTCGGTCAGCGAGCCCGAGACGGTCTCCGCCGTCGAGGACGGGTTCGAACCGATGCCCAGCGCGGCCTCATCGACCGAGGCGTCCTCGTTGCTCGCGGCAAGGCCGCTGTCGGTGAGGCTGATCGTCAGCGTCGTGGTCGAAGTGTCCCCGTCGCCATCGGTGATGGTGTAGACGAAGCTGTCGGTCGCCCCCGCAGGCGGCACCGCATTGGCGTTCGACTGGTAAGTATAGCTGCCGTCGGCGCCCAGGATCAGCGTGCCGTAGGTGCCCGCGATGCCCGCACCGCCGAGGTTGCCGCTGACCGGCGCCGAAGTGTCGGTGCCGGTGGCAACGCCGGTGACCGCCCCGCCCGGGGCCGCGCCGTCGGCGCCCAGCACATCGACCAGACCCGAAGTCGTGCCGGTGCCGGAAAGCACATTGCCGTCGGTCGAAGCGCCTTCGACGACGCTGTCGGTATCGGCGCGCGCGGTGGGCACATCGTCGATGACATCGATGGTGATCGTGCTGGTGGTCGTGTTCCCGTCAGCATCGGTCACCTGGTAGGTGAAGCTCTCGAGGTTGTTCTCGGTGGTCACGCCGTTGTCGAGCGTGGCGCCGTCGACCGGGCTGGTGAGCGTGTAGCTCCAAGAACCGCTGGGATCGATGGTGATCGTCCCGTGGCTGCCCGTCGCCGAGCCGACCAGCGCATAGGTATACCCGCCCGCGCCGCCCGAGGCATTGTCGGTCAGCGAGCCCGAGACGGTCTCCGCCGTCGAGGACGGGTTGGAACCGATGCCCAGCGCCGCTTCATCGACCGAGGCATCCTCGTTGCTCGCGGCAAGGCCGCTGTCGGTAAGGCTGATCGTCAGCGTCGTGGTCGAGGTATCGCCGTCGCCATCGGTGATGGTGTAGACGAAGCTGTCGGTCGCCCCCGCAGGCGGCACCGCATTGGCGGTCGACTGGTAGGTATAGCTGCCGTCGGCGCCCAGGATCAGCGTGCCGTAGGTGCCCGCGATGCCAGCCCCGCCGAGGTTGCCGGTAACCGGCGCCGAAGTGTCGGTGCCGGTGGCAACGCCGGTGATCGTCGCGCCGTCAGCCCCCGGGACATCGTTCGCCAGCACACCCGTTGCCGGCACAGTCAAGGTGCCGCCCTCGGTGACCGTCCCCGAATCCGCAAGCGCCGTCGGCATGTCGTCGACGATCTGGATATCGAGATTGTCGGAAGCGGGATCGCCGTCCGCATCGATGACCGTGATATCGAACGACACGGTCGTGCCATCGGTGTTCGAGGTATTGTCGTTGAGCGTATAGGTATAGGTGACGCTGCCGTCGCCGGTGACCGGATCGAAAGTGAGATCGTGACGGTCAGCGTACCCGTCTCATCGCTCGAGACAACTTGCGGGAAGGTACCGGGCGTGACGACAGTGCCCCCGATCGAGACGCTGGTCAGGCCATCGTCGGAATGGAAGGTGATCGTGCCCGTGGTCGATTCGGGGCCGCTCACGAACTGCGAACCGGGGTCCTCGCCATCGCGCGTATCGGTCGACGGGGGCAGCTGGTTCTCGTTGACCTGGGTTCCTTCGCCGATCTCGGGCACCGAAATGATCATCGGCGGGCTGTCTGCGATGCTGATCGTCAACGTCGCAGTCGAGACATCGCCATCACCGTCTGTCACTTGATAAGTGAAGACATCGGTTCCGCCGCCGCCGGTTCCCGGAGTGCGCACATAGCTGTAGGAACCATTGGCGAGCAACGTGAGCGTGCCGAACTCGCCGGTCACGACCGATCCGGTGCCCGAAAACGTGCCGGAAGTTCCGGCATGCACGCCGGTGACGCTGCCGCCATCGGCGCCGAGGGTATCGGCGCCCGCCGCACCGCTGGTGGTGCCCTCGCCGCTCAGGACATTGCCGGTCTGCGCGGTGAAGTCCGCGGCCGGGACCGTGTCGGTATCCGCGCGGGCAACCGGAGCGTCGTCAGTGATATTGACAGTCAGCGTGGCCGTGGCGGTATCGCCATCGGGATCGGTGACCACGACCGTGAACACGTCCGCCGTGTTGTCGCCACTGGTATTGTCGGCAAGCTCGTAAGTGTAGGCAATCTGGTCGTCGTTGAGTGCACCCAGTGTCAGGCGACCATAAGCGCCATCGATCTGCTGGCCAGCCTCCCCCGTGAGGATTTCGCCATTGATGACAATGGAGCCGATGCCATCTTCCGAAGTGACGAAGATCGTGCCGGTGGTGACGTCCGACCCGTTTCCGAACTGCGAGCCGGGCGTTTCCTGATTGCCGTTGAGACGATCGCCGGAAAGACCGGATTCAGAAACCGTATCGGTAGCCGAGTCCGACGCCGGACCGCCGTCCTGGATCAGGATATCGGGCACCTTGTTCACCAGCTGGGGAAGAATTTCCTCCTGCTGTGGCTGCGGGAACGAGAGTTCGGTGTAGGGAAGCAGGTCGCCCAGGCCGTGCGCGGCCTGGATCGGTCCGGTCGGATCGGCAAAGTTGCCGCCCGAGCTCTGCAGCGCGCCGGCGGCAGGCTGAGGCTCGTTGCCGGTAAGCAACGCCGCGAGGTTGAGTGGCGGCACCGCGACATCGCCGATGACGATCTGTGGAACATAGACGGCGCCATCGGGAATGACGAAGACCCGGCCATCGGGAAGCGTGAGAACGAGGTCGCGGCCTTGCACCGACAGTTCGTCGAGCGTAGCGCCCTCGGGCAGAACGACGAGATTGTTGGCATCGGGCAGCAGGACTTGCGACGGCCCCGTCGCCGCGGCTGCCAGGGTATTGCCACCTGCCAGGTTGGCATCTGCCGGAGACATGTTGTCCGAACCGTGACCGTCCTGAAAATCCATAACCACTTCCCTGTCGCTTGCTGGCCGCGGCAAGACACCGCGACGCAGTTGGGTTCGAAATGGTCAGGCGGCGGATTCCGGACGCAACGCGACTGAACACCGCTTGACCATTGCGCCCTTTTCAGCCGGTGCCTGCCTCTCTCAGTGCTCGATGAAAGCGACTCGGAGCAGACTTAACCGGCTGAAATCACAGCAACACGCGGACTTCGTGGACACAAGTCTGTTAACTAACCTTAACGCGGCGCTGTCCCGGTCTTGCACACATTTAGAGGTAATCCTTCTCTCGCCCGGGGAAATGAAATATTTCTCTAACTAACTGGTTTTCTGTAATAGTTTCCATCCAAACCGCATGACAGCTGATCCCGAATGGCGCTGCCGCCGACCATTTTGGATGATAAGGTTTGTCAACAACCTGATTTACAGCGATACTTGCGCGTTCGATATCCGGGGCTTGCGATCGAACGCGCGGGGGGCCGTCATGAACATCGCGATGGGAATGGACTTTGCGAAAATCCATCTGGGCAGTTCGGACACGCGCGTGCTTGCCCTGGCCCTGGCCACGGGCATGGCTGGATTTACGGTCACTTATCCGGCGGTGACGATGTCCAACGGAACGGTTGGCGATTGGATCGGCAAGCTCGAAGTCAAGCCCCTGCGCCTGACTGCACCGAGATTCGGACAGGCCCCGACAATCACGACGACCTTCCAGGATTCCGCCGAAGCCTTGACGCAGGCCGCCAAGGTCGGCGCAGCGGGTCTCACCAGCGCGCTGGCCCCCACGACTGCATCGTACGCCGCAACAGGCACGCGAACTCCGCAGCCGGAAGCTCTTCCGCCGGCCGCTGTCGGCCACATCACCGATTCCCACCAGTCTGGATTGACAAGACAGGCCCCTCAGGCTTTCGATAAGGCTGAGCCAACGACCCAGATCCGCTTGCCAGAACCCTCATATGCGCGACCGCAAGGTGAAAGTGCAGCCAGGCCCGGACCGCTCGATGCCGTGCGCATCGCGATGCCTCAGCCTGACGTGGTCATAGCTGCCACCGGCCTGATCCAACCCGACACTATGCTGAAAGTCGCCGTTTCGCCCGTTCCGCAACCCGCAGTTGCGGTATCGGCCCAGCCCGAGCAATCGCTTGCCCCAAGCGCAAAGCCCGGCGCCGGCCCCGCAGTGGCTGCGGGACCGCTATCCCAGAGCGAGGGACTTGGAATGTTCGCGCAGCCCGAGGAAGTGCGCCAGTTCGACCTTGCCAAGTTGGCCCCGGCCCGCCAGCCAGCAAGGAAATCCGGCGTTTCGCCTTTGCGCGCGCAGAGCCCGACCGACGCAGGCCTTGCCAAGCCGCGCCTGGAAAAGGCACCGAAACTCGCGAAAGTACCTGATCGGGTTGTGGGCGAGCACATCATGCACGTAGCCGGGCTCAGCCTGGAAGGAATGCCCGCAGGCAACCTGACAGTCCGCATCGGCATGACGGGCGACCTGTCGGTAAAGCTCGCCGACCTGCTTGCTCCGGTGAAGGACCAGATGGCGCCGGAAACCTTCGAAAGACTGGCCAGCTCCGCCGCTGCAGCCGACTACGTCAGCTTCGCCGATCTGCGCGCGGCCGGTTTCGACATCCGCTACGACGCGGGCGGCGACAGACTGATGGTCTCGGCTCAGTTCTAGCGCCAGAGTGCCGCCCCAAAGTCCCTCGACGCTATTGCCGACCTGGGCGGTGCGTTCGCGAGGTCACTCGACGCCTTGCCAGATCGCCTGCAGCAAAAGTATAAATTCCTTCCATAACTTCGAGACAAGATAGCGCACAATCACCCCCGTTGATTGACTGATGAGATTCTCGACGAACGTTTGACCGCGAGCGTGCAAAGGCACGGAACAGGCTGAGATCAGCATGAATTAGGGCGGAGCCGCCCCCTCTTCCGCGATCTGATCGACCGCGGATCGAAGCTCCGGCTTGTGCTGTTGGTGGCCCTTTAGACAGCGCGCCAGCGGCGCACCGCAGGCTTGGCGACTACAATGCGGCGAGCGGCAGACATCACCATGTCTTCTCCCGCAAGGCCGTTCCCAGACTCCTTCGTGACCTCAGGCGTCCGGCAAGAAAACGGTAGAAGTACCAATCCATGCCTGCTGACGGCACGTAGCGATAGACAAGTCGCTCCAAACGCGTCCAGCTTACGGAGTCCCGGGACGTTCTGCGCTCTGACGGAAAGCACACATGATCTGGATGATAGATCGAATGACCGAACTGGCCGACCCGGTGAACGATTTCGTGGTCTTCGAGAACATAGGGCCACCGGTCGGTATCGAAACCGCCCGCTTCGCGAAGCCAATCGGTGCGGAAGGCCTGAGCATAGCCGCCGGCATGACACTTTGTGGCAAAGCGGCGGCTCTTGCGCATGACGAACTCGACCCGCTTGCGCGAGGTCGGATCGGACGCGGGGCTGTAAAGATCTATCGCCATGACCGCGGCAGCCGCCGGATCGGACTCAAAAAGAGTGACGATCCGCTCGATATAGTCGGGCGGATAGATCGTATCGGCATCGCATATCGCAACCAATGGGGTATCGACACGCGCCAGGCCAGCCTGCATCGCATGGATCTTCCCGGGAACACCGCACCTGACGATTTGGATCCGCTCCCCCAGGGTCTCTCCCGCACGATCCGCTTCGTCAGCTCCCTCGTCAGTCGATCCATTGTCGACAAGCAGTAGCCGGAACTCCTTGTTTCCTTGTGCCGCGAGGCTTTCAACGGTTCGCCCGATCCATCCCTGTTCATTGAAGAACGGGAGAACGACTGTGAGATTGCTCATGCTTGCGAGACCGCCATTAACCTTGAATCCAGCCGATCCCTGACGTGACCATCAGCCAACCTGAATATGACCTCGGCAGCCCGCTCTGACGAGGGAATTTCGTTCAGGTCGAATGTCTCGGCAAACATCTCTTCCTGAATCGGGAGGTAGCGGGTTGCATGCAGCTCCTCTGCACGCGCCAGAGCTGCGGGCAACTGCGACGGGCTATCGACGACTTCCCCCGCACACCAATGCCTGAAATCCGCTTTCCCGATCCAATCGTATCCGTGACTGTTCAGAAAAATGCACGGACGCGGCTTGATAAGGAACTCGTAGATCTGGCTGCTGGCATCCCCGAGGTAGATATCTGCAGCCTGCGTGTAGGTCATGTCGGCCGAGCGGCGGCTTCCCAGGTCGATCTTGATATTGTCCCCGCGGAGGAACTTCTGCGGGATGTCGCCAGCGCGATCGACCCGGAAACGATCGACCGTCACAACGAATTTGCGTTGGAACAGCATCACATGTGGCGCAAAAATCAGGCCATCGCGCGGCGCGTCGAGAAAGTGCTCAAGTATACGGTGTCCATGCCGGTACCATGACGAGAGATGCGGCGACGGATGGGGGT
This sequence comes from Novosphingobium sp. PP1Y, assembly GCF_000253255.1. Taxonomy (NCBI): domain Bacteria; kingdom Pseudomonadati; phylum Pseudomonadota; class Alphaproteobacteria; order Sphingomonadales; family Sphingomonadaceae; genus Novosphingobium; species Novosphingobium sp. PP1Y. Next base: position 2,820,326 of record NC_015580.1, read on the forward strand.
TATACAGCACCGTCCGCTCGGCCTTGGGCAGGATACGGAGCGGCTCTTTGCCACGGACCAGATCGAACTTCGGATAGCCCACGATACTGACCGCTTCGGGCGCCACGCCAGCCTCGGCGATCAACCGATCCCGCACCTTCGGTCCAGAACAGAGAACATGATCGAAGCCGGCGCTTGCCTTGTTGAATCCGATTGCGCGATCACCCGCCCCGTGACGGGTGTGGATGATCTTGAGATCGCGAAGACCATAGCGCTCTTTCAGGACAAGCGACGTCTTCTCGGTCACGACGAGGAAATCGAGACTGCGAAAGAAGTGAAGGTTATCCCGATAGATCAGCAACTTCTCCATCGGGACGAACTTGCTGAACATGGAGTTGAGACGCCGCGTCGTCTGCGAGGGTCGCAGTTCCACGTGTTCAATGCGAGAGCCTATCAGGTCACCGCCCAAGTTCTTTACCTGCTTGGACAGGAGCGCATTGCTGGTTGCGACGATGACTTCTCCGTCGAAACCGCCTTTTGCCAATGCAATCGCTATCGGGAGACTATGTGCAATCTGATGAACTTGATCGTGATTGAACAGGAAAGCTACGCGCACCAAAGCAACTTTCGAAGATAAAAGAACTCAAGGACACCCATAACCACCAATTCGGCCAAGGAATATCCAGCGCCCGTTAGTTTAGCAAACAGAACTCTGACAAGTTACAAAATAGAAATCTTCAGAATATCGTCATATCACCGGTTTGGCTCAAATTCTGTAAATCAAGACCATTAGTGTTTATAAATTTTACGCACGAACAGGCAGCCAGAAAGATGGCATTTAAAATCGATTTCTGCATTTCAATTGTAAGATTCGGTCAAACAACCGGATCTGGCATACGACAGCTTCAACCGGCCTTCTGGCCGACCGATCCGAGCTCCTGCGAAGATCCGCATCCTTTGATGCCCGGCGCCACAGGGCTCTTGAAGACACTAGGCCCGCCATCGTAGTTCATCATTTTGCTCGACATGAAGCCCCCCGGCCTCTCAACGCGAACCGCCTCGGCGGCAGAATATGCTGCGGCCAAATAAGGCGTGTCCAATAGAAGTCAACTTACAATCCAGATACGAGGCAGTCGGCAAGTGGCGCTCCAAGGGCATTCTCGGGCGCAAAGCTGGGCGCTCTCAATTATAAAACAATATCAGGATGATACCGTAAAGGGCAGCGAAGCTGTGAACAAAAGCCAGCTCGAATTTTCAAGGTGTGGGACGCGAAGCCTGAACGCCGGGCGCGCGGGCTTCGCGTCCCGGAATTTCACCCCTGCGGCACCTCGCTCACCTCAGGCATTTCTTCCCGCTCCGCCTCGCGCCGATGGACGATCCGGTAGAGCGCAGGCAGGACCAGCAGGGTCAGCAGGGTGGAGGAAATGATGCCCCCGATCACCACTGTTGCCAGCGGGCGTTGTACTTCGGCGCCGGCGCCGACGTTGAGGGCCATCGGAACGAAGCCGAGGCTGGCGACCAGCGCGGTCATGAGCACCGGGCGCAGGCGGGTGAGCGCGCCCTGACGGATGGCTTCGTCCAGGGGGCGGCCTGCCTCTCGCAGCTGTCGGATGAAGCTCAGCATGACGACACCGTTGAGCACGGCGACGCCCGACAGGGCGATAAAGCCGACGCCTGCCGAGATCGAGAGCGGCAAGCCGCGAAGCAGCAGCGCTGCCACGCCTCCGGTCAGGGCCAGCGGCACGCCGGAGAAGACGATGCCGGCGTCCTTCGCGGACCGGAACAGGGCGAAGAGCAAGGCGAAGATCAACAGCAGCGCCGCCGGCACCACCAGCCGCAGGCGCTCTGCCGCGGACATGAGCTGCTCGAAGGTTCCGCCGTAGCTCACCCAGTAACCGGCCGGAACTTCGACTTCGGCATCGATCTTCTCGCGCAGTTCGTCGATGAACGAGCCGAGATCGCGACCGCGCACGTTCGTTGAAACGACGACCCGGCGCTTGCCGTCCTCGCGACTGACCTGGTTGGGACCGATCACGACGTCCACCCGGGCAACGTCGCTGAGCGGCACGAAGCCGCGGGGTTGGCCGTCCTCGCCGGGAAGCGGGATTCTGAGGCGACCGATCTCGTCGGCTTCGCCGCGGATGTCCTCGGGCAGGCGGACGATCAGCGGAAAACGCCTGTCGCCCTCGAAGATCGCCCCTGCCTCGGCACCGCCGATGGAGATGGCCACGACTTCCTGCACATCGCCGACATTGAGGCCGAGGCGGGCCAGCGCCGCCCTGTCGGGTGTGACCTGCAGCACCGGCAAGCCCGTCACCTGTTCCACGCTGACGTCGCGCGCGCCGTCGATGCGTTCGACGACGCCTTCGATCGACTTGCCGATTTCGTGCAGGGTATCGAGATCGTCGCCGAAGACCTTGATCGCGACATCGGCGCGAACACCGGAGAGCAGTTCATTGAAGCGCATCTGGATGGGCTGGGTGAATTCGTAATTGTTGCCCGGCACGGTCATCGCCGCCTCGCGCATCTCGCGCACGAGTTGCTCGCGCGGCTTGCGTGGATCGGGCCACTCGGCGCGGTCCTTGAGCATGACGAACGTATCGGCGACAGACGGCGGCATGGGGTCTGTCGCAATGTCGGCGGTGCCGATCTTCGCGACAATGCGATCCACTTCTGGGAACTGCTTCAGCCGTGCCTCGAGCGCCGTCTGCATGTGCACTGCCTGCGTGAGACTGGTCCCCGGAATGCGCAGCGCGTGCAGCGCGATGTCCCCCTCGTCGAGGTTGGGAACGAATTCCGTTCCCATCCGCGTTGCCGAGAGGCCCGCAATCGCGACCAGGACGACGGCCCCCGCGACAAAGGCCTTGCGCAGGCGCAGAGCTGCATCGAGCGCAGGTTCGTAGATCCGTCGCGCCCGGATCATGAGGCGGCTCTCCTTCTCCTCCACCTTGCCGGTGACGAACAGCGCCACTGCAGCCGGAACGAAGGTCAGCGACAGGACGAGCGCAAAGCTCAAGGCCATAACGACGGTGATCGCCATGGGGTGGAACATCTTTCCTTCCACGCCGGTCAACGCGAAGATCGGCACGTAGACGAGCGCGATGATCAGCACGCCGAACAGCGATGGCCGGATAACCTCGGAAGTGGCCGAAGCCGCCAGCGCAAAGCGTTCACCGCGGTCGAGCAGGCGACCACGATCGTGCTGCGCCTCACCGAAGCGCCTCAGGCAGTTCTCCACGATGATGACCGCACCATCTACGATCAGGCCGAAGTCGAGTGCGCCCAGGCTCATCAGGTTGCCCGAAACGCCGGCACGCAACATGCCGGTAATGGTCATCAGCATGGTGATCGGGATCACCGCCGCGGTGATGAGCGCAGCGCGGATATTGCCGAGCAGGAGAAACAGGATGACGATGACGAGCAGAGCCCCCTCGACGAGGTTCTTCTCGACCGTCGCCACCGCACGCTCGACAAGGTCTGTGCGGTCGTAGATCGCCACGGCCCTGACACCGGGCGGAAGCGCCCTTGCCGCTTCCTCGAGCCGCTGCGCTGCCGCCTGGGCGACGACCCGGCTGTTCTCCCCGGCCAGCATGTGGACGGTGCCGAGCACGACCTCGCGGCCGTTCTCGGTTGCAGCGCCCGTGCGCAATTGCTCCCCCATGACGACGTCGGCAACGTCGGCAATGCGGATCGGCACGCCTCCCCGGTTGGTTACGATGATCGAGCGCAGATCGTCGAGGTTGGATGCCTGCCCCGGCACGCGCACCAGGTACTGCTCGCCGTAACGCTCGATATAGCCCGCACCGACATTGGCGTTGTTGCGTTCGAGCGCGGTCACGACATCACCGAGAGCAAGGCCATAGGCCGAAAGCCGGTCAGGCAGCGGCGTGACGTGATATTGCCGCTCGAAACCGCCGATGCTGTTCACTTCCGTGACGCCGGGCGTGTTGCGAAGCTGCGGGCGGATCACCCAGTCCTGCAGGGTGCGCAGATCCTCGGGCGTATAGCCGCTGCCGTCGGGCTTGCGCGCGCCCGGCTCGGCCTCCAGCGTGTACATGAAGATCTCGCCGAGACCGGTAGCGATCGGCCCCATTTCGGGCGCGACACCTTCGGGCAACTGGTCGCGCGCGGTCTGGAGCCGCTCGTTTACCAGCTGGCGGGCGAAGTAGATGTCCGTCCCGTCCGCGAAGACGGCCGTCACCTGGCTCAGCCCGTAGCGGGAGATCGAGCGGGTATATTGCAGGCCCGGCAGGCCGGCGATGGCCGTTTCGACCGGGAACGTGACGCGCTGCTCGGCTTCCAGCGGGGAAAAGCCCTTCGCCTCGCTGTTGATCTGGACCTGCACATTGGTGATGTCGGGCGTCGCATCGATGGGCAGGCGCTGGAAGGCCCATATGCCGACGGCACAGGAAAGCGCGATGAAGCTCAGGACCATCCAGCGAAAGCGGATGGAGGCGGCGATGATGCGTTCAAGCACGTGCGGCTTGCCGGCGGATGGCTCAGTGGTCATGGCTGGCCCCCGACTTCTCGATATCCGCGCGGATCAGGAAAGCGCCGTCGGTGACGTATTCGGTGCCCGGCTTGAGGCCGCCAAGGACCTCGGTCCATTCCGGGGTGCGCCGCCCGATCTGCAGCATCCTGACCTCGTAGGTATCGCCAACCCTGGCATAGACCACATCGAAGTCCCGGAAGCGCTGGATCGCCTTCGTCTCTACCGCCAGCGGCACATCAGCCGAAGCGACGGTGAAAGTCCCGTTCACGCCCATCCCCGGCCGGAACACGTTGGCCGCGGCGGGCGGCAGGTGCACATGCGCCAGAACCGTCTGGCTGGCGAGGTCCGCGGTCGGAAGGATCGCCTCCACCTCGGCCGTCATCTGTGCATCGCCCGAAAGGCTGCGCACGGTGACGGCCTGGCCGACACGCACCCGCTCGGCATCGCGCGGATAGACGAAAAACTCGGCATGCAGCTTCGTGGGATCGGCAATCACGAACAGGGCGCGGTCGCCGGTCACGTCGCCGACATTGGCGTTCTTCTCGACTATGATCCCGCCAATCGGCGCAGGAATGGCGTAAGTCTGCAGCGAATGGCTGGATTCGACCCGCGCCAGCACCTGGCCCTTGCGAACCGCCTGCCCCAGCTGGCCGCTCAGCCACATGATCTGTCCCGGAAGGCGCGCGCGCACGTCCGCCTGGCCTTCGGGCGTGATTTCCACCCGGCCGGAAAGCTCGACCAGTTCCGCGATCTGCGCCGGACCGGCCTTGCTGGTCTCAACGCCGCCCTGGCGGGCTGCCTGCGCGGAAATCGTCGTGCGCCCTTCATAGGAAGCGTAGGACCAGGAATGGGTGCGTCCGCCTTCGACGGCACGAACCTTGACATCGAAGCTGTGCGGTTCGCGAACCACGCCCTTCCCGCGCAGGTAATCCTCGCGCGGGGCGAAGGCGAAGCGGTCGACCTCACCGCCAAGGCGCTTGAGTTCCACGGCCAGTTGCACCTCTGCGGGCGCAAGCGGTTCATCGCCGCGGTAGGCATAGACATGGAATTCGGGCTCCGTGCCGTCTTCCTGGATGGTGACTTCGAGCGCGAAATCGCCATCGCGCAACATGCGGCCACGGTGGGGGCCGCGTTCATATTCGTCAGCGCCGGCACCATGGGCTTCGCCCTCGGTCTCGGCATGGTCGGAATGGGCGGCATCTTCGCCGCAAGCGGCAAGCAGTGACAGGGCGAGCAGCGAGCTCACACAGAAAAGCGAGCGGATCATCGGCGGATCTCCGTGCTGGAAACGAGGGATGCGTGGCGGCCGGTCAGTCGGTCGAGCCGCGCGCCTGCGAGATGGAATTGCCGCAGCAGGTCGACGCGCCGGGACCGGGCATCGATCAGGGCCTGCTGGGCCTGGTTGATTTCAAGGAATGTGAAAGCCGTGCCCCCGCGCGCGAAACCGTCACGCACCAAGCGCAGCGCCTTTTGTGCCGACGGCAGGACATCGCGCTCGATCCGGGCGATTTCGCTCGCCAGTGCCGCGCGCTGCGCGACAAGGCGATCCACCTCTCGGCCGATCTGCAGCCGCGCGACCGCGATCTCGGCCTCGGCGGCGCGGCTCTCGGCTGAGGCGCGCGCGACATTGCCGCGATTGGCCGCCCGGCTGCCCAGCGGGATCGAGCCGCCGACCATGAGGGCGACATCGTTGCCCTGCCCAAAGTGGCGAATACCGATCCGGGCCGTGGCGTCACCGGTGTTGCCCGTCTGCGCGAGGCGAACCTGGCTCTCGGCCGCTTCCCGCTCGGCGGACAGTAGCGTCAGGTCGGGGCTGTCGGCAGCCGAGGGCCCGGTTTCCTGCACCGTAAAGAACGGGTCGGTCGCCAGCGTGAAATCCTCGTTGCCGTCCCACCAGCCGGCGAGGCTGGCGCGCGACAGGCGGGCCAGCCTGCGTGCCTGATCGAGCGCGATCCTCGCCTCGATCACCGCTGTCTTCGCACGTTCGGCGGCGAACAGCGGATCGAGCGCCCGGGCCACCCGGCGGCCGACCTGCGCCTGTGTCTGCTCGGCCACCTGCAGTTGCTGCTGCGCTATGGCGATGCCCGCCTCGGCAGCGAGAGCCTCTACCCAGGCGGACTGCACCTGCGCCAGCACGTCGAGCATGCGCAGTGCATTGCGCTCGCCGGCGACGCCCAGTTCGGCGCGGGCGGAACTCAGGCGCGCTTCGCGTTTGCCCCCGCGCTCCCAGGTGCGTTCGTACCACGCGGTGGTCTGCTGCTGCTCAAGCGGGCCGTACGTGCCTGTGCCGGCAAAATCCTCGACTTCGATGCCGACGCTATCGCGCGGACGCACCCCGGCAATCGCAACCGCGGCATCGGCGGCATCGAGCCGGGCAGCGTTCACCTGCAGGGTCGGGTTGGTAGTTGCGACACGCGACAGCGCCTCGGACAGGGTGATCCCCTGCGCACTGGCGGCCTGTGCCGAAAGGACAAGCGGAATGACGGCGCACGGGGGCGCCAGACGTATCAGGCGCGCGGCAAGGCGCGCGGAAGGGTTCGAAAACATGACATGAAGCCTCGCGGACGAGCGTGGGACATCCCGCGCCCGGTCAGCGCGGGGTTCAGGCGTTCAGGGTCATGGAACGGGGAGGACGCTCGAGACCGGTAAGCTCCGATCCGGGCTTGGCGCAATCGGGCCCGATCGCGTGCAGGCCCGCGTCAGCCATGGCGAGCTGATTGGCATGGCCTGCGTCCGCCGGGATTGCCGAATTCGTATCGCCGGAGTGGTGATGGTGCCCCTGCAGTGCGCCGCCCGCTTCGTCCTCGTCATCCCGATCGGGGAAATGATCGTCCAGATGATCGAGCTGTGCGGTCAGGCTGCTGAGCAGAACGCTTTCGTGCTCATCCGCCTGTCCCGGGGCGTGCTGAAGCTCGACGACCATGTTCGACCACGCCATCGCGCTCGCAAACAGGAGTGCGAGCGACAGGACGAGCATCGCAGCGATGCGGTCCATATTGAGGTGACGCGGAAAAGCCATCGGTGCACTGCGATAGCGAAACCCGGGCGTGCGCTCAAGGGCGCTGCGCATCCGAAGCCATCTGATCGGAGTGCAGCGCCATCCGCCTCACCGGTTCGGGATATGCGTGCCGAGGTGTCGTCCCGCGATGTAGCCGAAGGTCATGCCCGGCCCGAGCGTACCGCCCGCGCCGCCGTAGGCTTCGCCCAGAACCGCCGCCATCGCGTTGCCCGCGGCGTAGAGACCGGGAATCGGGTTGTCGTTCCAGTCCAGGACCTGCGCATCGGCGTTAGTACGCGGACCACCGGCTGTACCCAATGCGCCCGCTTCCATCTTCACCGCGAAATACGGTGCCTGATCGATGGCTCCCAGCGTCCGGTACGGGGACTCGTATGCCATGTCCCCCCACATGTAGAAATTGTCGTAGCTGTTGTCGCCGCGATTGAAATCGTCGTCATGGCCCTTGCGAACCATCCGGTTGAACCGCGCAACCGTGGCGACAAGGCCATCGGCATCGATGCCGGCGACTTGCGCCAGTTCCTCCAGCGTATCGGCCTGCATCATGAAGGAGGGGACCGGGCCGCCGGGCGGCGTGTTGAAGGTCGGGTACTTGTCCCGGTAGCGCTGGTCGATGATCAGCCAGTAAGGCAAGTTGGCGTAGCTGTGCGTCCCGGCATCGAAGGCATGCAGCGTCTTGCCCAGTGCATTGTAGTTCGCCGCCTCGTTGACGAAGCGCTTGCCGGCGCGGTTGACGAGGATCGCACCGGGACGCGCGCGTTCGTCCGAGCCCAGCAGGTAATTGGGCTTGGCACTGCGATGTTGCGGCTTGAGTTCCAGAACGCTCTGCATCCAGAAGGCCTGTTGCATGTTGCCCAGCTGCGCTCCGGCGTCGATGGCCATCAACAGGCCATCGCCCTCGTTCTCCGGTACGCTGACCGGGCCGGTCAACGGACCGCGCAGGAAAGTCCGGACCAGCTTCTCGTTCCATTCGAAACCTCCGGTGGCGATCACCACGCCGCGCCGGGCGCGGACGCGAAAGTCCTTGTCATCGGCATCTTCCGCGACGACCCCGATGACCCGGTCGCCATCCTTGACGAGCCTGCGCGCGCGCTTCTCGAACTCGACCGGAATCGCGCGATCAAGCACAGCCTTGAACAACGATCCGGCCAGGGCCTGACCCAGTCCCCGGTAATCCCTGGCCTCTCGCTCGGCGAGGGTGGCTTCATCGAGTGCGCCGGTTATTGCCTCCATCAGGCTGCCGCGGACCGGATAAGCCATCTTGGTCGGGTTCACCCGGCTCGCCCACTTGCCCAGCCTTTCGAATGCGAAAGCCTCGTTGTCGAGCGAACGCCCGCCATCCGGTTTCGCACCCGGCAAATAGGGCTGATAATCGGGAAAATCGGTAAAGGCATGCAGCCGCACCGGCGTCTTCTCCGCGAAATGGCGGATCATTTCAGGACCGGTTTCCATGAATGCCATCAAGGTTTCGGGATCGAGCTGCCCCGGCGCCAGCGCATCGAGATAGGCAACGACGTCCTCATCGTCGTCTTCGAAGCCAGCCTCGAGCTGGTAGTGATTACCCGGAATCCACAACATCCCGCCGGACATGGCAGTGGTCCCGCCAACCATCCCGGACTTCTCGAGGATCACCACGTCGCTGGCGCCGAAATCATGCGCGGCAATCGCCGACGTCATCGCCGCCCCGCCCGAACCGAGCACCACGACGTCAGCTTCGCGGTCCCACATGAATTCTTCCGTCACCATCCATCTCCCGATCAGCCCAATACCGTTCACGCCTCCCGTCTTCCCAACAGGCAGCGCGCTTTTTACAACAACGGTTGTAATTTAATTCGAAAGCGCGCGACCACTCCGAATAGTCATAGGCAGAACGGTGAAGGCACAAGGAAAGGCCCGTACAAGCAGCCCCGAACCCAAGGATCGGCGGGATTGGCGTGCCAGCCTCGGAGAATGGCCAGGCATCTGGCTGTGCAGGGCCTGTCATTCGATGACCTGCACCATGCTTTCTGCATCAGAGGTTATATAAGGAGATAGATGTCTTCGGATATGTTCGGGCCATTCTAGAATACACGTTATGTTTACCATCTCCTGCGAGACTTACTGAATGCGGAGATTTTTCTCACACCAATTCCGTCATTTAATTCTGCATCTGCACCGCCATAAGGGCGGTGGCGTCGGTGTCATTGCTGGCCTTTCCCTGCCTGTTGTCCTTGGTGCTGCAGGGCTTGCCTTCGATATAAACCGCGGTCTTGAACAACAGGCGGCGAACCAGCGGGCAGCGGACATGGCGGCCCTGGGCGCGGCAATGGCCTTCAAGGAGAGTGCGAGCGAAGCGGTACTCGAGCCGACCGCAAAGGACATCGTGCGGGCCAACGGGATCGCCGGCGCGACGGTTGAGGCAACCGTGCGCGAGGATTTTCCCTCGGCAGGCGACCAGTCGGTGCGTGTGACCGTGACGACCCAGGCGCCTTACACCCTCGCCAAGGTCGTCGGCATGGGCGATCGCTTCGCCGTGCAGACGCAGTCGTTCGCCTCCCTGACGACGCAGGCGCCTTATGCCCCGCCCTGTTTCCTCGCGCTTTCCAGTGCGAACGATGCGATCACCGTGACCGGAGGCGCTTCGATCGATGCGCCCGACTGTTCGATCGCGGCCATCGGCGGCGTCCAGAACAAAGGGCAGTTGATCCGCGGTCATGACATCATTTCCGGCAGCGGTGACATCTCCGTGAACTACGGCACCTTGTCTGCAGAAACCCTGCGCTTTGCCGGCAGCTTCAGCGCGCCCTCGTGGAACGGCAACGTCCCTCCTGCCGACAAGCGCAAGAACCAGCCGACCGAATTGGTCGACCCCTGGGCCGACAACGCCGAGTTGTCCGATGCCCGCAGCGAGTTGGGGCACCACACGAGCATTCCCGGTCTTTCGAATCCCGACACTTCCGTCTGCACGGGCGCCCGGGACTATGCCCTGGATTGGAATCCGAACGGGTCGAACCCTGCGAAAAACTACTGGACGGGGTCGGGCTACAACCTTCCGGCGGCGACGTACTGCATCAAGAAGCTGACGACCGGCGGCGGCCTTTCGATCAAGTTCGCGAGCGGTTCACGCATCTACGTGCAGCAGGGTGTCGCGATCAGCGGCGGCACCAGCGTGGACTTCGGAGACTCTGACATTTTCGTCAATGGCGGCTTCGACAGCGGCTCCAGCGGCGTGACGATCGGCGACGGTACCTTGTGGATCGGCAGCGGGGGCCAGGTCAAATGGCAGGGCACGAACCACAAGGGCAATGGCACCGTCATCATCAACCAGACCATCAAGCTGGGCGGCGGCCAAAAGTTGCTGGTGGGCGACGGCAGTCACTTCTTCGGCGGGTTCGATCTTGGCGGTGGCGGTTCGGCCAAGATGGGCGACGGCGATTTTACCGCGGTTGCGGGGATCTTCATCGCGGGCGGCAGTGAACTTGCCGTGGGCGACGGCGATTACCTGATCGGTCCGGGCAGCGGCAATTCGGCAATCAAGCTCTCGGGCAGCGCCATATATCTCATGGGAGACGGAACTTTCAGCGCTAACGGCGACATCGATACCGCGGGCGGCAGTCGCATCGCCTTCGGTCGCACGCGCAATCACTACATCAATGGCAATCTCAAGATAGCCGGTTCGGCCGTCTTCGGCGCCGGACGCTACACGATCGCCGGTGACTTCGCGAACGGCACCGGCGGCACCACCTGGCCCTATACTTCGCCGCTCAATGGCATCACTTATGGCTCGGCCTTTTCGGGCTACGACATGGGTGGCAGCGACGTGACCTTCATCCTGGGCGGCACGCTCAACCTCGCCGGCGGAGCCAGGACCAAACTGGTCGCGCCCAGCGGTTCGGTGGCCGGGGGACAGATCGCTGACCTCCTTGTCGATTCCCTGACCACGGCGGACACAAACTGGACCGGTGGTTCGGCAAACAACTTCGCCGGCACCGTCCATGTACCCAATTCGAACGTGAAGATGTCCGGTGGCAACACGACTCTCGGGAACGGTCAGTGCTTCACGCTGATTGCCGGGAAGATCGCGGCGAACGGCGGTGCAGCGACCGGGTCTGCATGCCAGTCTATGGCAGGCGATACGGACGGCAAGTCCAGTTCGATCAGGCTTGTGCGATGATGCTCGGTTTGCTGCGCAAGATCCGCAGGGCGGAGGGCGGCGTCGCCACGGTCGAGTTCGGCATCTGGGTGACGACCTTCTTTCTCGTCATCATGGGCGTGCTCGACTTCGCATCTTTTTACATGGAGCGCTCGCAGGTGAACGAAGCCCTGTCGGCCGCCGCAACCAAGTCCTTCGCGGACCGCGAGAATGTCGACTTCGGCGCGTTACCCGTCTACGTGCGCAATTTCGCCGAGATGCCCACGCTCAGCGTATCGGCAAGCTGCAATGGCGTAGCCGGCTCCTGCACCAATATCAATCGCACTTGTGCCTGTCTCAAGACCGACGGAACGTATAGTGCCGGGACCTGCGGCAGCACCTGCAGCGGTTCCGGGATGACTTCAGGTTCGACTGCGGGCTATTATGTCACGCTTTCGGCCGATCACAGGTTTTCGCCGATCCTTTTGCCTGGCGGGCTGCTCAAGGGCACATCCACGGGGCAATCCGTCACCGTGAGGGTGCAGTGATGCGCCTGTTTTCCCGGCTCGCGCGCAGTACCCGCGGCGCGACGATCGTCGAGTTCGCGCTCGTCGCGCCGATTTTCCTGATCATGCTTTTCGGCATCATCGAGGGTAGCCGCGCGTTCTGGGTGAAGCAGACGCTGGAGCGCGTCGCCCATGCCACGGCGCGGTGCATGTCGGTAGATTCGGCTTGCGCCACCACCGCTACGCAAAAGCAATACGCCGTCGAGCGTGCCAAGGCTCTGGGCGTTACTGTCGAACCTTCGGGCATCGTGATCACCGGGGCCACGACCTGCAAGGGCAACGCGAACTCCAATTCGGTGACCATCGCACGCCCCTTCGACACGGTGCTCCGCAATATCGTCCCGATCGTGCCTCAGGAACTCAGTGGCTCGGGTTGTTTCCCGATTCTGACCTGACCTGCGCTTCCCTCCCCAGGGCTCGTTGGCAAATGCTCGAAATCGAACCCGCAGCGCCAGCATAGGCGCTGGACATCTTGCCCCGATCTGAAAGGGAATGGTGCGCCCGACAGGATTCGAACCTGTGGCCCCCAGATTAGGAATCTGGTGCTCTATCCTGCTGAGCTACGGGCGCACTCGGGGCGGGTCCTAGCTTGGCTTTTTCGGGTTGGCAATCTGTTCCCGTCAGTTTGCCTGTTCGGGCGGCGTTACCGGGAATGGCAGCGGCATCAGGGCGATACCTTCCTCCAGCAGTTCCTGTGCTTCTGACGCGCTCGTCTGTCCGTGGATCGCTTCGGCCTCGCGCTCTCCATAGTGCATGGCGCGCGCGTCTTCGGCGAAGTTCTTGCCCACATAGCGCGAGGATTTCAGGGCTTCGGCCTGCATCTGCGCGAGCTTGCGGATCACTTCTACGGCCTCTGCCGGAAGCGGTGCGCTGGCGACGGGAGCTGTCGGCGCTTCGACAGGCTTGGAGGGCTGCTGCGGGCGAGCGGGCGATTCGGCCAACTGGTTGCCCTTGCGCGAAAGACGCGGGGCCTGGATGGCCTTGCCCACTTCGGCAGATCCGCAATGCGGACAGGAAACGAGCCCCCGCTCCTGCTGACGCGCAAAATCCTCCGAGGACTTGAACCAGCCCTCGAACCGGTGCGGGCCGGATCGGCATTCGAGATCATAGACGATCATGGTCAGTTCTATTTGGCTATTGTCCGCCGATTGGCAAGACTCGGTAATTGCGTACGAATTTCCGCGATGCGGGCCGGATCGATTTCGGCAAAGCCGAGACCGGCCTTTTCGCCGCCCATGTCGAGGACGATTTCCCCCCACGGATCGATTGCAAGCGAGTGACCGTAAGTCTCGCGCCCGTCCTCGTGCCTGCCGACCTGGGCCGCAGAGAGGACATAGGCACTTGCCTCCACGGCGCGGGCGCGTTGCAGAAGATGCCAGTGCGCCTTCCCGGTCGGCACGGTAAAGGCCGCCGGAATGGCGATCACGTCGCAATGGGCCCGACCGAGTGCTTCGTACAGTGCGGGGAAGCGCACGTCGTAGCAGATCGACAGGCCAAGCCTGCCTAGCGGCGTTTCCACCGTGACCACTTCGTCTCCGGCGGCATAGGCATTGGATTCGCGCCAGGATTCGCCTGTCGAAAGATCGACGTCGAACATGTGGATCTTGTCGTAGCGGGCGCGGATCTCGCCCGTCTCGTCGATCACGAAGGCCCGGTTCGCCCAGCGCTCGTCCTTGCGCACGATGGCCAGCGAGCCGAGATGAACCCAGATCCCCTCGCGCGCAGCGGCTTCGCGAACCGCTGCCAGCACGCGGTCCTCGGCCTCGCTGCGGATGACCTCGCGAGCGCGCGAACGTTGACGGTCTAGCAGACCCGACATCTCCGGCGTGAACAGCATCGCCGCCCCGCCCTGCTTCGCTGCGGAAACGGCGGATACGATCGTCCCGGCATTCGCCTCGGGATCGATGCCAGTGGTCATCTGGAACAGGGCCGCGCGGGTCATGGCTTCAATCGGTTGCGGTCAAAGGCCGAGGATCGGATCGAGCTTGCCCTGGCGATCGAGGGAATTGATGTCGTCGAAGCCGCCATAGGGCGTACCGGCAACAAGGACCTGCGGCACCGTGCGTGCACCGGGAACGCGCTCCACCATCTCGTCACGCTTGGGGCCGCCCATGGTGATATCGTATTCCTCGTAGGAAACTCCCTTGCCGTCGAGCAGCGACTTGGCCGCGACGCAATAGGGACAGCCCCACTTGGTGTAGATCTCTACCTTGGGTTTGCTCATGGACAATCGCTCCTTCAATCTGTGCTGACGGTCACTTGAAAGTGGGCGCCGGTATCATATCTAATGTGACGAGTCATGGCCCACAGTGGGGATGGCTCGATAGCAGGGCGCCGGATTTCACGGGCCCGGACAATACGAAGATTGCTCATTGGAGGATTTTTGTCATGAACCGTATCGACTTTTCGCCTTATCGCCGCAGCATGGTTGGATTTGATCGCCTTTTCGACATGATCGAGAACCAGAACCGACCCAACGCAGGCGACAAGTATCCCCCGTTCAACATCGAACGCCGCGGCCAGGATGCCTATCGCATCACGCTTGCCGTTGCAGGCTTCAAGCCCGCCGACATCGATATCACCGCCCAAGCCAATCTCCTGACCGTCAGGGGCAACAAGCCCGACGAGAGTGTCGAGGGCGAGTATCTGCATGTCGGTATCGCGCAGCGCGGGTTTGAGCGCCGCTTCGAGCTTGCCGACTATGTCCGCGTCGACAGCGCCGATCTTGCGGACGGCCTGCTCGTGATCGACCTCGTACGCGAAGTGCCCGAGGCGATGAAGCCCAAGAAGATCGCCATTGGCGGCAACACGCTCACGGTTGTCGACAACGCGTCGGACGAAGGCACCCAAGCGGCCTGATCGAAGCCGTTCGAAGAACAGAAGTCTGGGGGCGGCCTGGGAAACCGGGCCGCCCTTTTTGCTTGGCGATCTCCCTTTACTGCAGCTCACTGCAATAGAGGCTACCGCAACTTAACTACGAGACTAAATATCGCTGCAAGATTGTTTAAGCGCTTTGAAACAGTGGGATAAGGGCCCGCACACGAGGCCATCTTAAATCGCATCAAAGACTTGGGCTCTAGATAGCTTCTCCAATGGAAAACATGGGGGGACCATCAGAGCAATGAATCGATTGCGGATCAGTCACCGTCTCGTGCTCGCCTTCGGCCTGCTGCTGGCGATCATGGGCACAATGGGAGTCTTCGCGCTCAAGCAGATCGGCGAGGTCAATGCCCTCACCGAGGAGCTGAACGACAACTCCCTTCCGGCTTCGCGGGCACTGGGCGACCTGCATGCCTACGTATCGCAGTATCGCATCCATCAGGAAGACACGGTCAAGGCCGCCGGCACCCCGGCATGGGAGCGGCAGGTCAAGGTCCTGCGCAACTCCGGCGCGGTGATCGACGAAGTCCTCGCCGACTACGCCAAGCACGTGAAGCGCCCCGAGACGCTGCAATCGCTCAAGGGCGTACGGGAAAGCTGGCAGGCCTACGTCCAGCAGAACGACGCGATCCTGAACCTGGCGCAGGGCGACAAGCCCGCTGCGGTCGACATGTTCGACGGCGAAGGGCTCGATGCCTTCTATGCGATCGAGGATCAGCTCCTGAACCTGATCGACCTGAACGCCTCCACCGCCAAGGCGGCAGCCGCGGAAGGCGAGGCAATCCATGCCAATGCCCGCCATGTCATGCTCGTGGCCGCGATCACCGGCGTACTGAGCGCCATCGGCCTGATGCTCTTCCTCATGCGATCTATCGCGCGGCCAGTGAAGCAGCTTTCCGAATCGGTGCGCAGCCTGACCGACGGCGACATCGATGTCGTCATCCCGGGCAGCAACCGCCGCGACGAACTGGGCAGCCTGGCCCGCGCGCTGGAGAACTTCCAGCGGCTTGTAGCAACCGACCAGCAGCGCGCGCACGAGGAACAGGAGCGCGCCCGCGAGCTCCAGATCACCATCGATGCCATCGGCAATGGCCTTGCCGAGCTGGCCAAGGGCAACCTTGTCCACCGGGTTCCCGCTGCGCGCGGTTCGCTCGCGCAGCTGCACGAACACTTCAATGTCGCCGTCTCGCGCCTCGGCGAAACGATGGGCCGGATCATCGACGGCTGCCAGTCGATCCGCATCGGTACGAACGAGATCGCAACGGCGACCTCCGACCTTGCCGAGCGCACCGAGAAGCAGGCAAGTTCACTCGCCGACACCTCACGCACGCTGAGCGAGTTCACCAGCGTGGTGCACGTCACTGCCGAGAACGCGCGCCAGACCAGCTCGCGTCTGGGCGTCGCCCGCGAGACGGCCGACCGGGTGGAAGGCATTGCGCACGAGGCCGTGGACGCCATGCGCAGCATCGAGACGACTTCTCGCCAGATGTCCGAGATCATCGGCACCATCGACGGAATCGCCTTCCAGACCAACCTGCTCGCGCTCAATGCCGGGGTCGAGGCGGCGCGTGCCGGTGAGGCCGGCAAGGGCTTTGCCGTGGTCGCCACCGAAGTGCGCGCCCTCGCCCAGCGCTCGGCCGATGCCGCCAAGGACATCCGCACCCTGATCGACCGCAGCAGCCGCCAGGTCGGCGATGGCGTTGCACTCGTCGAGAGCAGCGGCGAAGCCTTGCGCCAGATCGTCGGCGAAGTGGTCACCGTCTCCAACCTGGTCGACGAGATCGCCGGGGCCGCCGAGAAGCAGGCCGAGGGCATCTCGGAAATCTCGACGATGGTCTCCGGCATGGACAGCTTCACCCAGCAGAATGCCGCGATGGTTGAGGAAAGCTCGGCCGGCAGCCGCAGCCTTTCCGAGGAAACGCAGCAGCTCATGACGCAGATGGCCGCGTTCCGGATCAAGGACGGCAGGGGGCTCAACGACAATGCGGGCGGCGCTGCCAGGGATGGCATCGGCAACGCGGGACCGGTCATCGCCTCAGCGCCTGCGCGTAGCCTGTCCGCTGCTGCCCCGGCTTTCGTCGGCAATGCGGCACTGGACCTCGATGACTGGTCGGACTTCTGAAGCTTTCAAGATGAGTAAACGGGTGGCCTGCCGGAGGGGCCGGTCATTCCCATAAGAGAGGAGTGAGTGCATGAAGAATATCGTTCTCAAAGCCGCCGCGGTCGCTTCGGTTCTGATCATGACGGCGGCTCCCGCCATGGCCGACGACTGGCTCAACACCGTCAAGCGCTCCGTCGCTTCCAAGCAGACCTATCCGCGCACGGCGCAGATGCGCGGCGAGGAAGGCACGGCCAAGGTCAAGGTCTACGTCTCGTCCTCGGGCAAGGTCGAGCGTACCGAACTGGTGGCGACCTCGGGCTCGAGCGCGCTGGACCGCGGAGCCGAAGCCGTGTTCTCCCGCATGGGCAACCTGCCCGCGCCGCCGGCCGGAACCAGCTCGGTCGTCCTGCCGCTGACGTGGAAGCTGCTCTGATCCTGTCGACGAGATCCTGAAAAGGCATCGCCCCAAACGAGAAGGACCGGCCCTGCGGCCGGTCCTTTTTCATTTCGCGATGACTGTCGCCGGTCCGGTCAGACGAGGCGCGCCTGCTGCAGCGCCGCCGCGATAAATCCCTTGAACAGCGGGTGCGGATCGAACGGCTTGGACTTGAGTTCCGGGTGGAACTGCACGCCCACGAACCACGGGTGGTCCGGACGCTCGACAATCTCCGGCAGCAAGCCGTCGGGGGACATGCCCGAGAAGATCAGTCCGTCGCCTTCCAGCGCTTCGCGATACGAGCCGTTGACTTCGTAGCGGTGGCGGTGACGCTCGCTGATCGTCGTCGAACCGTAGATCGAGGCCACATGGCTGTTGGGCGAAAGCTCCGCCTGGTAGGCGCCCAGACGCATGGTGCCGCCAAGGTCGCCGCCGGCAGCGCGCTGCTCCAGGCCGTCCTTGCCCATCCACTCGGTAATGATGCCCACTACCGGCTCGCTCGTCGGGCCGAATTCGGTCGAGCTCGCCTGGGCGATGCCGGCCGAACGCGCGCCTTCGATGCAGGCCATCTGCATGCCAAGGCAAATGCCGAAGAACGGCACGCCGCGCTCGCGCGCGAAACGGACCGAAGCGATCTTGCCCTCGGTACCGCGTTCGCCGAAGCCACCGGGCACGAGAATGCCGTGCATCGGCTCAAGCTCGGCCGCGATCTCGGCATCGTCCTTCTCGAACAGCTCGGCGTCGATCCACTTGATGTTGACCTTGACCCGGTTGGCCATGCCGCCGTGAACGAGCGCCTCGTTGAGCGACTTGTAGGCATCGGGCAGGCCGACGTACTTGCCGACGACGCCGATGGTCACTTCGCCTTCGGGATGTTCGTAGCGGTCGGTCACCTCGTCCCAGCGCGCCATGTCGGGCGCCGGCGAAGTCAGTCCGAAATGGTGCAGGACTTCGGCATCGAGGCCTTCCCGGTGATACTGCAGCGGCACCGCGTAGATGTTCGGTGCGTCGAGCGCCGGGATAACGGCTTCGCGGCGCACGTTGCAGAACAGCGCGATCTTGCGGCGCTCGCTTTCGGGCAGTTCGCGGTCGCAGCGGCACAGCAAGATGTCGGGCTGGATGCCAAGACCGGTCAGTTCGCGCACGGAGTGCTGCGTCGGCTTGGTCTTCAGCTCGCCCGCCGCCGCGATGTAGGGCACCAGCGTGACGTGGACGAAGCAGCTCTGCTCACGGCCCATCTCGTTGCGCAGCTGGCGCATGGCCTCGACGAAGGGCAGGCCCTCGATGTCGCCGACGGTGCCGCCGATTTCGCACAGCACGAAATCGAGGTCGTCGGTATCGGACATTGCGAAGTTCTTGATCGCGTCGGTAACGTGCGGGATGACCTGCACGGTGGCACCGAGATAGTCGCCGCGGCGCTCCTTGGCGATGATGTCCTGATAGATGCGACCCGAGGTGATGTTGTCGCTCTGACGGGCCGACACGCCGGTGAAGCGTTCGTAGTGGCCAAGGTCGAGGTCGGTCTCGGCCCCGTCGTCAGTCACGTAGACCTCACCGTGCTGGTAAGGGCTCATCGTGCCCGGATCGACGTTGAGGTATGGGTCGAACTTGCGGATGCGGACGCGGAAACCGCGTGCCTGCAGGAGAGCCGCGAGGCTCGCTGCCATGAGCCCCTTGCCGAGCGAGGAAACCACGCCGCCGGTGATAAAAATATGCCGCGCCATGGGAGTCGGGCCTTAAATTGCATGGAGGCCCATAGGCAAGCGCCCAGAGCCTGAATCCACAGGTCAATACTACATGAAATGCCGCCTGCCACTGCCAGACGGCATTTCGGTTACGGGAAATGCCTCGGAATTACTGCTTGGCAGCACCCGAAAGCGGATCGTCGGCCGGCGCCTGCTGCGCAGTGCCATCGCCCTGGGCCGGTGCCGCGGCGGGATTCGCCGCGCCGGCAAGAGGATCGGCCGGCTGTGCCGGAGCCGTCGGCGCAGCAGCGCCGCGCTCAAGCGAAGTGTCGATATCGCGGCCGGTGGTCACATCGACGGCAAGCGCTGCCAGGATGATGCTCAGGACCACGAAGAGAACGGCCAGAACCGAAGTCGCGCGGGTCAGGAAGTTGGCTGCGCCGCGCGCGGACATCAGGCCCGAGGGGCTGCCGCCACCGACGCCCAGACCGCCGCCTTCCGACTTCTGCATCAGGATCACACCGACAAGCGCCGCTGCAATGAGCGCCTGGAGGACGGTCAGGAAAAGGAACATCTCAGTCTCAGCCTTCTGGGGAGCATCAAGCCCGCATCACACGTCGCGCAGATAGGCGCAACGCCTTCGCGGCGCAACCCGTCAACGGGTTTTCGCAAGGCCCGGCCATCAATGCCGGGCCCTGCAGCACTTTATCGATCAGTCCGCGTCCAGCGAAGCGGCTGCGCCGACGATCGCGAGGAAGCTCTCGGCGGACAGGCTTGCCCCGCCGACGAGCGCGCCGCCCACTTCGGGCACGGCCAGCAGTTCCGCGGCATTGTCGGCCTTTACCGAGCCGCCATAGAGAATGCGCACGTCCGCACCGCCCTCGCCGTAAAGCGCGACGAGCTTTGCGCGAATCGCCTTGTGCATCGCGGCCACGTCCTCAACCGAAGGCACCCGGCCGGTACCGATGGCCCAGACCGGTTCGTAGGCGACCGAAAGCTTTTCCGGTGCGCCGTCGACACGCGGGCACGAACCCTCGAGCTGGGCGCCGACGACCGTTTCGGCCTCGCCGGCATCGCGCTGGGATTCGGTTTCACCCACGCACAGGATCACGCCGAGACCCGCACCGAGCGCAGCCTCCGCCTTGGCCTTGACGTCAGCATCGCTTTCGCCGTGGAGCGTGCGGCGCTCCGAGTGGCCGACGATGGTGAAGTCCGCGCCTGCGTCCTTGAGCATCTGCGCCGAGATGTCGCCGGTGAAGGCGCCGCTTTCTTCGGCGTGGCAGTCCTGCCCGCCCACGCCGATGATGGCCGCTGCGTCGCGCGTGCGATAGATCAGCGTCGCCGGCGGCGCAACCGCGACCTGCACCTTGGGAAAGCGTGCCGCCGCCCGGTCGATCGCGCGCGCCTCGTTGAGCATCGCGCGCGTGCCGTTCATTTTCCAGTTACCGACGATGTAAGGCAGTCCAGCCATTTCCAACCCTTGATTTCATCAAGTGCGCAGCGCCGCCTTCGGTCCAGCCAAAGAATCGCCGCTCCGCTTGCGCGGCGCAGCTAGGACAGGCAGACCACCATTGTCAAAACACATGCAGCCTTCGTTCAGGTAAAACTTTCCTGTGTGTCGCTCAAGCAATCGCATGCGAGTCGGCATTGCAGTAACGCGCAAGCGCCCCTAAAGCCTGCGGCCGTTTCCTGCGAAACCTTCGTTTTCGCTCAAGTCATCGCTGATCGGCACGGATCCATGCTCACTTTCTTCCGTTCAATGCTCAAATCCAAGATCGGTGCGGCTGTCGCGCTGATCATGCTCGTCGTTATCGCGCTCGCATTCGCCAGCGGCGATATCGCCGGCCTCAGTTCCTCGGCCGGCCTCGGCGGCGGGACAAAGGTCGCAACCGTGGGCAAGGAAAGTATCGACGCCCCGCAGCTGACGCAGTCGGCCCGCGCCGCGCTGGAGCGCGTGAAGCGCAATCAGCCCACCGCAACCATGAAACTGATGGTGGCGGAAGGCGGAGTCGAGCAGGTCCTCGACGATCTCATCGACCGCACAGCGCTCTTCGTCTTCGGCAAGAAGCACGGCGTCGTTGCGGGCGATCGCCTGATCGACAGCGAAATCACGCAGATCCCCGGCTTCATGGGCGTTGACGGCAAGTTCAGCCAGGACACCTTCCGCCAGGCGCTCGCGCAGCAGGGCCTGACCGAGAAGGTCCTGCGCGAGGACATCGCCCAGGGCCTCGTCTCGCAGCAGCTGCTGGTTCCGGCCCAGTATGGCGCGGTGATGTCGAAGGATGCCGCCAGGCGCTATGCCTCGCTGCTCGGTGAGAGCCGCACCGGCACGATCGCAGCCTTCCCCTCCTCGGCCTTCATGCCCGAGAAGGACCCGACCGACATCGAGATCCAGGCCTTCTACAAGGACAACATCAACGAATTCATCCGGCCCGAGCGCCGCGTGATCCGTTACGCGACCTTCGGTGAAGACGCGATCAAGGCTCCCGCCGCGCCGACCGACAAGGAAATCGCCGCACGCTACGATGCCAACAAGGCGCAGTACGCCGCGCAGGACAAGCGCCGCATTACCCAGCTGATCGTGCCGACCGAGGCCGCTGCCAAGGCCATCGTCGCCGAAGTGAACGGCGGCAAGTCGCTCGAAGCGGCGGCTAAGGAAAAGAGCCTGTCGGCCGCCAGGCTCGAATTCTTCAGCAAGACCGATCTTAGCGAGCAGTTCTCGCCGGCCGTCGCCGATGCCGTCTTCGCCGCCGATACCGGCAAGCTCGCCGTGCCGCAGAAGAGCCCGCTGGGCTGGCACGTCATCCGCGTCGAGGAAAAGCAGGAAAAGCCTGCCCGCACCCTTGCCGAAGTGAAGGACGAGCTGGCCAAGCAGATCGAGCAGGAAAAGCGCCGCGCCGCCTTCACCGACGAACTCGCCAGCCTCGAGGACAAGTTCGCCGACGGGGCCAACCTGATCGAAGTCGCCAAGTCGCTCGGGATCGAGGTGCAGACCACTGCGCCCATCACCGCCGACGGCCAGGTCTATCTCAAGCCCGGCGAAAAGGCGCCCGACGTCATCGCCCCGGTGCTCAAGACCGCCTTCTCGATGGAGGAAGAGCAGCCGCAGGTCGCCGAAGTCGAACGCGGCAAGACCTTCATGATCTACGACGTCAGCGAGATCGACGCGTCCGCGCCGGCTCCGCTCAAGGAGATCAAGGACGACGTGAAGGTCGCCTGGTCGATGGACAAGGGCTCGCAGGCCGCCAAGGCCGCCGCGCTCAAGGTCCAGGCCGAGGTCAAGAAGGGCACCGCGCTCGAAAAGGCCATGGCGTCGGTCGGCAAGCGCCTGCCGCCGATCCAGCCCGTCACGATGTCGCGTCCCACGTTGACCGCCGCGATCCAGAACGGCCGCCAGGTCCCGGCACCGATCTCGCTCATGTTCCACATGGCCGAGAACACGGTGAAGGTGCAGGCCGCCCCGCAGGAACGCGGCTGGTTCGTGGTGGCCCTCAAGAAGATCGACCCCGCCAAGATCGATTCCGACGATCTGGTCGCCAATACCCAGAAGGAACTCGGCCAGCAGCTCGGCCAGGCCTATGCCGACGCACTCGGCAAGGCGATCCGCAAGGACGTGGGCGTCACCAAGAATGCCGCCGCGATCAAGGCCGTGCGCGACGAACTCGCCGGCACCGGTTCGGCCCAGTAAGCGCAGGCAGGAACGACGATGCAGCGCGAAGCGGATAGAGACACGGTCCGGCAGCAACTGGAGCAAGGGCGCCCCGCCCTGCTCTGGCGCAAGCTGGTCGCCGATACCGAGACGCCGGTCGCGGCGGCCCTGCGGCTGTTCGAGGACGGTCGCGGCGACTTCCTGCTGGAATCGGTGGAAGGCGGCGAAGTGCGCGGGCGCTACAGCCTGATCGGCCTCGATCCCGACCTCGTGTTCCGCGCCAGCGGCGCCAGCTGCGAGATCAACCGCAAGTGGCAGTCCGACAAGGACGCCTTCGCGCCCCTGCCCGGCGACAGCCTCTCCGAACTGCGCAACCTCGTCGAGACCTGCCGCATCGACGTGCCCGCCGAACTGCCCAAGGCGCTCGCCTGCCTCGTCGGCTATTTCGGCTACGAGACCATCGGCCTTGTCGAGAAGCTGCCGCGCGCGCCGCAAAGCAGCCTCGACGTGCCCGACATGCTGTTCGTGCGGCCTTCGCTGATCCTCGTGTTCGATCGCCTCGGCGACGAGCTTTTCTGCGTGGCGCCGGTCTGGCCCGACGCCGGTTCGCCGGATCGCGTGGTCGAAGCCGCCGCGGAGCGCATCGACGAGGCGCTCCGCCGCCTCTCGGTGCCCGCCACGCTCGCGCCGGCCCGGCCCGACCTGGCAATACCCGAGCCCGCGCCGGTCATGGCGGCCGACGACTACAAGGCGATGGTGCTCAGGGCCAAGGAGTACATCCAGGCCGGCGACATCTTCCAGGTCGTGCTGGCCCAGCGCTTCACCTGCGAATTCCCGCTGCCGCCGCTTGCGCTCTACCGCGCGCTGCGCCGGGTGAACCCTTCGCCGTTCCTCTATTTCCTCGACCTGCCCGGCTTTGCGCTGGTCGGATCGAGCCCGGAAATCCTCGTGCGCGTGCGTGACGGCGAAGTCACGATCCGCCCGATCGCGGGCACCCGCCCGCGCGGCAAGACTCCGGCCGAGGACAAGGCCAACGAAGCAAGCCTGCTGGCCGATCCCAAGGAACGCGCCGAACACCTCATGCTGCTCGACCTGGGGCGCAACGACGTCGGCCGCGTGGCTGCGGCGGGCACCGTCGAAGTGACCGACAGCTACACGATCGAGCGCTACAGCCACGTGATGCACATCGTCTCGAACGTGGTCGGCCGGCTCGACAGCGCCAGGCACGATGCCATCGACGCAGTCTTCGCCGGCTTCCCGGCCGGCACCGTCTCGGGCGCGCCCAAGGTCCATGCCTGCGAGATCATCGCCGAACTCGAACCCGAAACGCGCGGGGCCTATGCTGGCGGGGTCGGCTATTTCGCGCCCGACGGTTCGGTCGATTCGTGCATCGTTTTGCGCACCGGCGTGCTCAAGGACGGCGTACTCCACGTCCAGGCGGGCGCGGGCATCGTTGCCGACAGCGACCCGGCCTACGAACAGCGCGAATGCGAAGCCAAGTCCGGCGCCCTTTTCGCTGCCGCGCGCGAAGCAGTCCGCGTCGCAGGAGAGCCGGGCTTCGGGCAGTGACCCGTACGGCGCCCGCCCTGCTGCTGGCGCTGCTGCTCGCCTCCTGTTCCTCGGGCGATGCGAAGCAGGAAGCCGCGGCGCCGCCGCCGCCGTGCGAGGCCGCCAGCTTCGAGGGCGCATCGCTCACCCATTGCACCGCAGAGCCGGGCCGCCACACCATCCACATGGTCTTGGGACCCAAGGGTGGCGAGCCCTACCGCAGCCTCTCCCAGCTCGCGGTCGACCGGCCGGAAATGAGCCATGAAGTCGCCTTTGCGATGAACGGCGGCATGTTCGACGAGAAAGGGCAGCCGATCGGCTACTACGTCGAGGACGGGAATCGCCTGCACACGCTCAACCGCAACGAGGGCTACGGCAACTTCCACCTTCTGCCCAACGGCGTGTTCTATGGCGATACCGGCGGCCACTGGGCCGTTCGCACCAGCGAGGATTTTGCCCAGAGCGTCTCGCACCGCCCGCAGTTCGGCACCCAGTCGGGGCCGATGCTGGTCATCGCCGGAAAGCTGCATCCCCGCATCGCGCCCGACGGCCAGTCGCTCAAGCTGCGCAATGGCGTGGGCGTCGACCGCGAAGGCAACGCGCACTTCGTCATTTCCGACGAACCGATCTCCTTCGGCAGGCTCGCCCGCTATTTCCGCGACGCGCTGGACTGCCCCAATGCGCTGTTCCTCGACGGCAGCGTCTCTTCCCTGTGGGACCCGCACATGGGCCGCGTCGATGGCGGACCTCCGCTCGGCCCCTTGATCGTCGTCGAGAAAAGGGCAAAGGGCAAATCATGATCCTAGTCATCGACAACTACGACAGCTTCACCTGGAACCTCGTCCATTACCTGATGGAGCTGGGGGCAGAGGTCGAAGTCGTGCGCAACGATGCGCTCTCGGCCGGACAGGCGATTTCGAGCGGGGCGCAGGGCTTCCTCATCTCGCCGGGGCCATGCACCCCGAACGAGGCAGGCATCAGCCTCGACCTCGTCGGTGCGGCGGCCGATACCGGAAAGCCGCTGCTCGGCGTGTGCCTGGGCCACCAGTCGATCGGCCAGTATTTCGGCGGCAGGGTCGTGCGCGGCGGGCTGATGCACGGCAAGACCTCGCCGGTGACGCACGACAATACCGGCGTGTTCGAGGGGCTGCCCTCGCCCTTCACCGCGACGCGCTATCACTCTCTGATCGTCGAGGAGATTCCCGAGACGCTGCTGGTCAACGCCCGCTCCGACGATGGCCACGTCATGGGCTTCCGCCACGCAAGCCTGCCGATCCACGGCGTGCAATTCCACCCGGAAAGCATCGCCACCGAGCACGGGCACGACATGCTGGCGAACTTCCTGCGCCTGTGCGGCATCGAGACCAGGGCCGTCGCATGACGCTGCCCGATCCCGGCCATCCGATAGAGGAAGCCGAAGCCGAAGCCGCCTTCGCAGCGATCCTTGACGGCGACGTGCCCGAGGCGGACATCGCCGCGTTTCTCGTCGCACTTTCCGAGCGGGGCGAGAATGCCGGCGAGATCGCGGGCGCCGCACGCGCCATGCGGGCACGGATGGTCCCCATCGTCGCCCCCGCCAATGCCATCGACGTATGCGGAACCGGCGGTGACGGTCATCACACGCTCAACGTCTCGACCGCCGTATCGCTGGTCGTTGCCGCCTGCGGCGTGCCGGTCGCCAAGCACGGCAACCGCGCGGCCAGTTCCAAGGCGGGCGCCGCCGACACGCTCGAGGCGCTCGGTCTCAATCTCGACCGCGCCGTAGAGACCGCCGAGGCGACACTGGCCGGCCTTGGCATCTGCTTCCTCTTCGCCGCCCGCCACCACCCGGCGCTTGGGCGGTTGATGCCGCTACGCAAGAAGTTGGGGCGCCGCACGATCTTCAACCTGATGGGCCCGCTTGCCAATCCGGCGCAGGTCCGCCGCCAGCTCGTGGGCATTGCCCGGCCCGCCTACGTGCCGATCTATGCCGAGGCGATCCTTCGCCTGGGCACCGAGCATTCGCTCGTCGTCTCCGGCGATGAAGGCCTCGACGAACTCAGCCTTGCAGGCGGCAACGAAGTTGCGGAAGTGACCGGCAGCGAACTGGCCATGCGCCGCGTTTCGCCCGCCGACGCGGGGCTGCCAGTCGCGCCGGTCGATGCCATTCGCGGCGGCGATCCGCAGTACAACGCCCAGGCCCTGCGCCGCCTGCTCATGGGCGAAGCGGGCGCCTATCGCGATGCCGTGCTGTTCAACGCGGCCGGTGCGCTTGTTGTCGCCGGTGAAGCAAAGACCTGGCGGGAAGGCGTCGAGGAAGCTGCCGAGGCCATCGACAAGGGCCTCGCCAATGCCCTGCTCAACTGCTGGATCGACGCGCTCAAGTAGCGCCGCTTCCCGCCCATACCGAACCGCATCAGGCACCGAAGGCCCGCCATGTCCAACAAGCTCACCGAGATCTGCGATACCAAGCGCGAGGAAGTCGCCGCCCGCAAGCCCCTTGCCTCGCTTTCCGCGCTCGACGCGAAGGCTGCCGGCCAGAGCGCGCCGCGCGGCTTCGAGGCGGCGCTACGCCGCAAGGCCGAGAGCGGGTTCGCCCTCATCGCGGAAATCAAGAAGGCCAGCCCGTCGAAGGGCCTGATCCGCCCGGATTTCCGCCCCACCGAACATGCCGTCGCCTATGAAAAGGGCGGCGCGGCCTGCCTCTCGATCCTGACCGATGCACCTTACTTCCAGGGCCATGAGGACTATCTCGTCGCGGCGCGCGCCGCGGTCTCGCTGCCGGTCATCCGCAAGGACTTCATGGTCGATCCCTGGCAGGTCGCCGAAGCGCGTTCGATCGGGGCCGACGCCATCCTCATCATCGTTGCCGCGCTGGACGATACGCTGATGGCCGAGATCGAGGCGGCCGCGCTCGAACGCGGCATGGACTGCCTCGTCGAAGTCCACGACGAGCATGAAATGGAGCGCGCGGCCCGGCTCAAATCGCGCCTGATCGGCGTCAACAACCGCGACCTCAAGCGCTTCGTCACCGACATCGCCACGACCGAGCGGCTCGCCCCGCTCGCACCGGAAGGCACGCTGCTCGTCAGTGAGAGCGGCATCAACGGCCATGCCGACCTGCAGCGTCTCTCGCAGTGCGGCGCGCGCACCTTCCTCGTTGGCGAAAGCCTGATGCGCCATGACGATGTCGAGGCGGCAACGCGGGCGCTGCTCGAAGGATAAACTTCGTGCCGATGCAATCGGGAAGCCCGCCCTGTCCTACAGCCGGGGAATCTGCCATCCATGGGCCATGAGCGCGAATGTACCCGGCCCCGAAAGCGCCCGCTTACCGGTCCTGCGGAGCCGCTTCGCTGGTGCTTCTGGACTGTGTAAACCGTGTAAACCTCGTCAGGATGTCAAGGTCTGAGATGAACAAGAGCCTCACGCACATCGATTCGGACGGGACGGCGCGCATGGTCGATGTCGGCGCCAAGGCAGAGACGCAGCGGCTCGCCATTGCCTCGGGGCGGATCACGATGTCAGCCGAGGCACTCGCGGCGATCCGCGCCGGGGATGCCCCCAAGGGCGACGTGCTGGGCACCGCGCGCATCGCCGGGATCATGGCGGGCAAGCGCACCGGGGACCTGATCCCGATGTGCCACCCGCTCGCCATCGATGCGATCAATGTCGATTTCAGCTTCGAGGACGAAGCCGTCAGGGCCACGGCGACGGCCTCGCTCACCGGCAAGACCGGCGTGGAAATGGAAGCCATCACGGCCGTTTCCGTGGCGCTGGTGACGATCTACGACATGGCCAAGGCGCTCGACAAGGGCATGGTCATCGGCGACATCCGCCTGATCGAGAAGCGCGGCGGCAAGTCCGGGACCTGGCGCGCGGAGGACCGGCACTGATGGCAGGTCCCGCGCCGATCCCGCTCGAAGATGCCCAGGCCCGCCTGCTTGCACTGGCCGAAGCACTAGCGGTCGAGCGCGTCGACGTCGAAAGCGCGCTGGGCCGCTTCCTGGCCGAACCGCTGCTGGCGCGGCGCACCCAGCCTTCCGCCCATCTCTCCGCGATGGACGGCTATGCAATGATCGAAGGCGACCTCACCGGGCCATGGCAGGTGATCGGTGAAAGCGCCGCAGGCCACCCCTTTACCGGCACGCTGCAAAAGGGCGAGGCCGTGCGGATCTCGACCGGCGCGATCATGCCCGCCGATGCCGGCGTCGTGATCCTGCAGGAAGACCTTGGGCGGGAAGGCAACCTCATTACCCTCAGCGGCGATCTGCCCGAACCGCCGCACAAGCACATCCGCCCTTGCGGAATGGATTTCACGGCAGGGCAAGAAGTGCTGGGCGAAGGAGTCCGCATCGGCCCGGCGCATATCGCGCTGGCCCTCTCCGCGGGTCATCGCCACCTGCCGGTGCGCCGCATGCCGAAAGTCGCGGTGATCGACAGCGGCGATGAACTGGCCGCCGATCCGGAGACCTGCCCTGCGCACCAGATCCCCGCGAGCAACGGCGCCATGCTGGTCTCGCTGGTTGGCGCCCTGCCGGTCGAGGCGCAGCGAATCGGCCCCGTGACCGACACGCTCGATGCGCTGATCGGCGCTTTCGACGAGGCCGCCGATTGCGACATGATCGTCACCAGCGGCGGAGCCTCGGTAGGCGATCACGATCTCGTGCGCCCGGCTCTCGAACGCTGGGGCGCAAGGCTCGACTTCTGGCGCGTCGCCATCAAGCCGGGCAAGCCGATCCTTGTTGCCACCCGCGAACGCAGCAGCGGCGGCACGCAGATCATCATCGGCCTGCCGGGCAATCCGGTTTCGAGCATGGTCACCGCCTATCTCTTTGTCCTGCCGATGCTGCGCGCAATGCTAGGGGCAAACCGTTCGCTGCCAATGCAGATCTCGACCGTTCTGGACGCACCGCTCAGGGCCATCGGCCACCGCCGCGAATTCCTGCGCGGCTACTGGAACGGCGAGAGCGTGGTGCCCATGACGCTGCAGGACAGCGGTGCACTCAGCGCCCTTGCGGCCAGCAATGTGCTGATCGATCGTCCCGCGCATGCACCGGCCGCCACGCCCGGAGACACGGTGCGGGTGTTCCTGCTCGAAAACGGCGGTATTGCTTGACGTTCCAGAATCTGTTGCTTAATTGTTCTCTCATTGTTCACAAGCAGAACAACGCTCGGGGACGCAGAGAAAGAGGCAACGAAGATGTTGACGCGCAAGCAGCATGAATTGCTCAAGTTCATTCAGGTCCGGCTTGAAGAAAGCGGCATCTCGCCCAGCTTCGAGGAGATGAAGGAAGCGCTCGACCTCAAGTCGAAGTCGGGCGTGCACCGCCTCATTTCCGCGCTTGAGGAACGCGGCTTCATCCGCCGCCTGCCGAACCGCGCCCGCGCGCTGGAAATCCTGCGCCAGCCCGAAGACGTCACCAGCAAGCCCGCGACGAAGGCCGCCGCTCCTGCCGGTAAGGAATCGCTTGCCGCGCTCAAGCAGCCCGAACGCACGCCCCAACCGGCGAACGACGTCATCGAGATTCCGCTGCACGGTCGCATCGCTGCCGGTGTTCCCATCGAGGCGCTCGAAGGACAGTCGATGCTTCCGGTTCCGGCAGCCCTGCTCGGCTCGGGCGAACACTACGCGCTTGAGGTTTCGGGCGATTCGATGGTCGAGGCCGGCATTCTCGACGGCGACTTTGCCCTGATCCGTCGCACCAACACCGCACGCGACGGCGAAATCGTCGTCGCCCTGGTTCGTGGCGAGGAAGCGACGCTCAAGTATCTCCAGCGCGATGGCGGCATGGTTCGCCTCGTGCCCGCCAATGCCGCATACGAACCGCAGATCTACGGCCCTGACGAGATCGAGGTTCAAGGCAAGCTCGCAGGGCTGCTGCGCCGCTATCACTGAGCTTGCCCCGGAAAGCGTAACCTTCAGGCGCGCTCTCCGGGAGGCGTACTTTCAGGAAGGCGTACTCTCCGGACAGGGCCGAAATCACGGCCCGCGCGGTTTCCACCAGCCATGGCGGCCCTGCCCTGCCGCCACGGTTTCGACGGATCTGCCGCGCAGCCTGATGGCAAGCCCGCCGGTCCTGTCCAGCATGGTCCGGTCGGCCTTGAGCCAGCGCGGCTTGCAGCTCCATGGCAGCCAGCGGTCGGCAATGACGATATCGGCCTTGTCGCAGGCCGCTGCCAGCGACCGCTCGGGCACCTGGTCGCGGCCTCTGGCGATCAGCAAGTCCCACGATCGACCGGCTCGATCGATCCGTACCGAACAGAAGTCGCGATTGCATCTCGAACCCGGCCACGATGCGAGCGGCGTCAATTCGCCTTCGATCCCTGCGAATTCGCGAAGATTGTCGCGCACATAATCGCTGCCGGTGTCGCGCAAGGTGACGAGCCCATCGCCGCTATCGTCGAGCAGTCCGACATGACGGCCATCGCCGGTCACGAGAATGTCCGGCGGCTCGAGCAGGATGAGCCAGACGATACCGAAACAGGCTGGCACCAGTCCCAGCAGCCGCACGCGCCCGCTCCACAGGCCCAGCCACAGGCCGCCGGTTACGAACAGAAGGAAGCCGCCCGTCCCCATGGCAGGCAAAACCGAAACGGCGCCGGGCAGCGCACTGATCGTGTGCGCGAGGCCCAGCAGTAGGTCGATGAACTGCCCCGCCAGCCACCAGAACGGCCCGCCCAGTCCCACAATGTCGCACAGCAGCGCGAGGGCAATGCAGGGCATGACCGCGAAAGTCGTGAGCGGGATGGCAAGCACATTGGCCAGCGCACCATAAGCTCCGGCGCGATGGAAATGGTAGAAGCCGATCGGCATGAGGACGAGTTCGATGACGAAGCCCGTTACGAACAGCATTGCTGCTTGCCGCATAAGCCGCGAAAGCCACGATTCCTCTCGCGGTGCCAGGAACCGGCGAACCGGCCCGCTGGTCGCCAGCGCCACAATCGCAAGTACGGCCGCAAAGCTCATCTGGAAGCTTGGCCCTGTCAGCGATTCGGGCCAGAGCAGCAGGACCGCGAACCCGGCGACAGCCAGAAGCCGAAGCGAGATTGCCTCGCGCCCCAGCGCCAGCGCGACAAGCACGAGCATCGCCCCGATGCAGGAACGGACCGTCGGCACTTGCGAGCCCGTCAACAGGGTATAGGCAATCCCGGACAGAGCACCGCACAGCGCCGCCACCACCGGGAGCCGGAACCGCAAGGCCAGCGCGGGCGAAAGCGCGAGCAACCGCAACGAGAGAAAATAGGCAGCCCCGATTACCGCGCTGACGTGAAGACCGCTGATCGCCAGGAGATGCGCAAGACCAGCATCGCGCATCGCCTGCGCATCGTTCTCTGCAATGCCTCCGCGGTCCCCGCTCGCCAGAGCCGCGGCAATCCCGCTTTCCGGACCGCTCATCCGCGCACGGACATGTCGGGAAAGCGCGCTACGCGTAGATTCGAGCATATCGCCCTTGCCGCCCAACCTGAGGATCTCGACTTTGCCGTTGACGCTCCCACTTGCAGCAAGGCCGGAGAACCACGCGGTGCGCGCAAAATTATACCCACCTGGAAACATCGGCGGAGCCGGCGGCATCAACCGCGCCTCAAAGCGAATCACCGCCCCTGACGAAACGGATGCAACGCCCAGATCGTCGGGAACATTAAGCCGAACCTTTATCGACCGCCCCGAGCCCGGTTCCCGCGTTGCGACGATCCATCTGACCCGCTGTTCGGCGGGCTGTTCTTCAACACCTAGCACTTTTCCAAGGAACATTCCCGAGACCGGGCGATCGATTGCGTCCTGTCCCACCAGCGCCGATTTGCTCCACACCGTCAGGCAACCGGCGAGAAACATGAGAAAAACTGCGCAGGCTGCCACTCGCATGTGGGGAAAGCGCTCACGATCCGGCCAGATCCACGCCGCGAAAGCTGCCATGGCACTGCTTCCGACGACACATCCGGCCCAATGGAACGGTCCGGGAAGGCCGAACCACGCCGCGATTCCCGCGCCGAATGAGACGACCAGCCAAGGCCCGCGATCGAAGCCAGCAACAGAAAGAAATCGCTCCAGGCCCGCCAAAACCCTCGACAACTCGCTCTTGCTGTTCCATGGCCGATGCTGCAATGCAGCGCCCCCGGCGAGGCCGCGGCTTGCGTTATTTTCATCTCGGGCTTTGGCTTGGCTGGCCATGGCGAACATTGGACAGGAAGGGATTTACAATGGCAAGCGGCAGTGCATCGAGCGGATCGAACGGCCAGTCAGCCGTCGTTACGCGCTTTGCCCCCTCGCCCACGGGTTACCTTCACATCGGCGGCGCCCGTACGGCGCTGTTCAACTGGCTCTTCGCCCGCCATCACGGCGGCAAATACCTGCTTCGCATCGAAGACACCGACCGCGCCCGTTCGACCGAACCGGCCATCGACGCGATCTTCGACGGCCTGACCTGGCTCGGCCTCGAAGGCGACGAAGAACCGGTATTCCAGTTCGCGCGCTCGCAGCGCCACGCCGAAGTGGCCGCCCAATTACTTGAATCCGGTCACGCCTATCGCTGCTACCTCACGACCGAGGAACTCGCCGAGCGCCGCCAGAAGGCGCAGGAAGAGCGCCGCCCGTTTCGCATCGACAGCGAATGGCGCGACGCCGATCCCGCGACCTGGCCGAGCGATCGCCCCTACGTCGTGCGCATCAAGGCCCCGCGCGATGGCGAGACCGTAATCGACGATCTCGTGCAGGGACAGGTCACGGTCCAGAACGTCGAGATCGACGACTTCGTCATCCTGCGCTCCGACGGCACGCCGACCTACATGCTGGCTGTCGTAGTCGACGATAACGATATGGGCGTATCCCACGTCATCCGCGGCGACGATCACCTCAACAACGCCTTTCGTCAGCTCGTCATCATCCGCGCCATGGACTGGTCAGTGCCGACTTACGGCCACGTACCGCTGATCCACGGCCCGGACGGCGCCAAGCTGTCCAAGCGCCACGGCGCGCTCGGCGTCGATGCCTATCGCGATGAGCTGGGCGTGCTGCCCGAAGCGCTGTTCAATTATCTGCTGCGGCTCGGCTGGGGACATGGCGACGAGGAAATCATCGCCCGCGACCAGGCGGTCGAGTGGTTCGACATTGCCCACGTCGGCAAGTCGCCAGCCCGCTTCGACCTTGCCAAGTTGCAGAATCTCAACGGACACTACCTGCGCGAGGCGGATGACGCCCGCCTCGCGGCACTCGTCCTTCCGCTCGTGGCGGCCAATGGCTTCGCGGACGCAGATCCCGTCCTGCTCGAAAAGGCCATGCCTGTTCTCAAGGTGCGAGCAAAGGACGTCAACGAACTTGCAGAAGGCGCCGCCTTCCTGTTTGCCACCCGTCCTCTCGCGATGAGCGAGAAGGCGCAAGCTCTTCTGACCGACGAGGCGCGGGGGCGCCTTGCTGTCATTCACGAGCGTCTGTCGGGGGAATCCGACTGGACTTTGGAGGCATTGGAAGCCAACCTGAAAGCAATGGCCGGGGAACTCGAATTGGGCCTCGGTAAGCTCGCGCAACCCTTGCGGGCAGCCCTGACGGGTCAGACGACCTCGCCGGGAATTTTCGACGTATTGGTTCTGCTCGGCAGGAACGAAAGCCTCGCGCGCATTGCCGCACAGGCCGAAGTCCCGGCCGGGTCACAGGTATAAGGAGTAAGAACTGGTGGGTGATCAGGCTAAACTGTCCGCAGGTGGAGCGGACTACGACTACCCTGTCCTGAAAGGTAGCGTCGGCCCCGATGTCGTCGATATCCGTAAGCTCTACGGCCAGACCGGGATGTTCACGTTCGACCCGGGCTTCACTTCGACTGCCAGCTGCGAAAGCGCGCTGACCTACATCGACGGCGATGAGGGCGTCCTGCTGCACCGCGGCTATCCGATCGGTCAGCTGGCTGAAAATTCGTCGTTCATGGAAGTCAGCTACCTGCTGCTCAACGGCGAACTGCCGAGCAAGGAAGAGCTCGATAAGTTCGAGTTCACCATCAGCCGCCACACCATGCTGCACGAGCAGCTCGCCACGTTCTATCGCGGGTTCCGCCGTGACGCGCACCCGATGGCGATCATGTGCGGCGTGGTCGGCGCGCTCTCGGCGTTCTACCACGATTCGACCGACATCTCGGATCCCGAGCACCGCAAGATCAGCTCGCACCGCCTGATCGCCAAGATGCCGACGATTGCGGCCATGGCCTACAAGTACTCGATCGGTCAGCCGTTCCTCTACCCGGACAACAACCTGTCCTACACCGGCAACTTCCTGCGCATGACCTTCGGCGTGCCCGCGGAAGAGTATGAAGTGATCCCGGCCGTCGAGAAGGCCATGGACCGCATCTTCATCCTCCACGCCGACCATGAGCAAAACGCCTCGACCTCGACCGTGCGCCTCGCCGGTTCGTCGGGCGCCAACCCGTTCGCCTGCATCGCGGCCGGCATTGCCTGCCTCTGGGGCCCGGCACACGGCGGCGCGAACGAAGCCGCTCTCAACATGCTCAAGGAAATCGGTACGCCGGACAAGATTCCGCACTACATCGAGCGTGCGAAGGACAAGAACGACCCGTTCCGCCTGATGGGCTTCGGCCACCGCGTCTACAAGAACTACGACCCGCGTGCGACGGTCATGCAGTCCACCGTTCGCGAGGTGTTCGAGGCGCTCAAGGTCGACGATCCGTTGTTCGAGACCGCCCTGCGCCTCGAGGAAATCGCTCTCAACGATCCGTACTTCGTCGAGAAGAAGCTCTTCCCGAACGTCGACTTCTACTCGGGCATCATCCTTTCGGCGATCGGCTTCCCGACCACGATGTTCACCGTGCTCTTCGCTCTCGCCCGCACCGTGGGCTGGGTCGCGCAGTGGAACGAAATGATCTCGGATCCCGGCCAGAAGATCGGCCGTCCGCGCCAGCTCTACACCGGCCCGACGCAGCGCGACTACGTGCCGCTTTCGCAGCGCTGATAACCGGCAAGCCGGACGGGGCCGCCCGCAAGGGCTGTCTCTAGGAGAAACCCCTGCGAAAGCGGGGGTTTTTTCTTGGGCGCCGGAGAAAGTGGAACCTCGGAACTTGCCAACCCGCCATAATCCGGCCACCTCGATGAGGTAGGCCGTTCGGGAACATGGCGGGGGAATCTTCATGCTGTTTATCAGGATCGTAGCATTTGTCCTGGGCCTGCTGGCCATCGCCATGGGCCTTCTCTGGGTCGGTCAGGGCACGGGCGTGGTCATGTGGCCGGCGGAAAGTTTCATGCTGGCAGACCGCACATGGGCCATTCGCGGCGCAATCCTTGCAGCCGTGGGCTGCATCGTCGTGTGGCTGGCTCGCCGCGGCAACGGCAAGGCCTGAACCGGGTTCAGGCTTCAGGGTCGGCCGGTACGTCGAGGATGAAGCGCGCGCCCTGTCCCGGCGCGCTCTCGACCGACAGTTCGCCGCCCATCGCCCTTGCGAGGCTGCGCGAAATATAGAGGCCAAGCCCCGATCCGCCGTCGCCGCTACGCCCGAGGCGCTCGAACTTCTCGAACACTCGCGCCTGCTGCTCGTCAGACAGGCCCGGTCCCTGGTCGGCAACGATGACGCGAGCCATCGACCCGAGGGGCTCGAGTCTCAACCAGATGCGTGACTTTTCCGGCGAATATCGAATGGCATTGCCGATCAGGTTCAGCAGGATCTGCAGCACGCGGCGGAATTCGGCCACGGCGGGGAGGCTTTCAGCCACTTGCGGCGCATCGATGACGATGCCCTTTTCCCGCGCGCGGACGTTGAGAATTCCGGCAGCCTGCCGCGCGACTTCCGATAAGTCGATGTGATCGGGCGCCGTGGAGAAGTTCTCCGATTCCACGACTTCGAGGTCGGCCAGATCCTCAAGCAGGTCCAGCAGCAGCTTGCCCGCACTGGCGATTTCGCCTGCATAGTCCGCATAGGCATCGGGAATCGGACCGGCGAGCCGTGAGCGGATCGTCTCGGCATTGGCGATGATGCGCGAAATCGGCTGACGCAGGACCGGTGAGAGATCCTGCCCGACGAGACTGCGCCGCAAGGCAGGTTCGATCGGGTTCGCAGTCTCGACTTCACCGGCCTGCGGCTCGTCGGAGATCAGCAGGAGTTCGAAACCGGAGGGATCGAAACCCGGCCGGATATGCGGGATCAGGGTGATCCGCCAGGGCCGGTCCGAACCTTCCACGCTCACGCGCGTACCATCGAGCAGGCGCCAGTGCAGCGGCTGCTGGTGTGTCACATTCTCGGGCGGGAGAAAATCGGTCCAGAGCCGACCGATCCCCTCTTCCATCCGTGCAGCCACTTGCGCGAGGTCGGGACTGTCCGTCACTGCGGTGAGGACGCGCTGCGAACCATCGAGCTGTGCCGTCAGCTCGGCCAGGTGCCGGTCGGTCATCATCCGCCGGCGTTCGGCGAAACTGATCTCCTCAGAGGGCAGCGGCGAGGATTGCCAGTTTCGCACGACGATGTCGCAGCCGGGCGTCTCGCCCGCCTCGCCCTCGCGCGGTTCGACCTCGACCCAGGCCGTAATCGTATCGCTGCCATCGTTGGCCGATATGGCCCGCGCAAGTCGAAAGCGATAGCGGCGCGCCTTGCGCACGAGCTCGAGCAGCTCCGGAACCGCAATGGTTCCCGGGAGATCTCCGCCGCAACGCAATTGCAGTCCGGCTAGCGGCTCTTCGGCCGTCAACAGCCTGTCCTCGGGATCGCTGACCGCCCGGGCGAGAATGGTTCCGCCTGCCTGCATCAGCCTGCGATGCGCCCTGTCGAGAGGATGACGGATGCCTTGTCCGCGCCAAGCCGGTCGAAACCTTGCGGCAGGGTAATGTCTGGATGCAGGGCAAGAAACTGCTGCTCGACGCCAGTGGGCGACAGGCCTGCAGTGCGCAGAGCCAGCGCCAGTCGCGCCAGTTGCGCCTCATGGGTTGACAGGACCACCGCGTCGCGCTTCTGCCGGGAGCCGATCGCCAGCCCCGAGAGGAATAGGGCAGCCCCCGAATTGGCGACCGAAAGCAAGGCCTCGACTTCCCCGGACATACTCATCACAAGCTGGGACGCGAGGCCGAGCCGACTGCCCCCTTCGTTGTACTTGCGCCGCAATGCCGCCTCGGCGAAGGCCGCACGCTCGATCAACTCGGGATCATCGCCTGCACGCGCGCTCAAGGTCACGAGCGTTTCATGAAACAGATCGGCCGGCAATTCGAACAGCGATAGTTTCATGCGCCGCTGCGATTGGCACCAGCGCGCCTGCGCGGCAAGGAACTTCATCGCAAGATCCTGCATCGCGCCTTCGCGGGCCGACACGAAGCTCTGCAAAAGCGGCGAAACCACCGGATCGAGCGCGAGCCGCGACTGCAGGCGCTCGGTCAGCTGCCATTCCAGCGCCAGGGCATGAAGATGCGACAGGAGCGCCTGATTTTCGAGAAAGGCCCGCGTGAGCAGGGAAACCTTGTCGGCCGGATGAACGGCGTGGTCGGGCTGACCTGCGCTCTGCGCCAGCGCATCGAGCAAGGCATTGGCAAGATCGGCCAGCATCCCGCGCACGCGCGCAAGGATCTCGTCACTGAAGACGGAGCTGTCTTCGGCGGTAATAAGGTGCCGCAGGATCGGAAGAACACTTCCCGCCATCGCATCGCCGCGAGCAAGCTCGTCGCGAAGCACGGCTTCGACGTTGTCCCGGTCAGCCGAATGAACAGCTTGATCGATCATCGGCTCGTATTACGCCATCCTTGGTTAAAGCCGGGTTAGTCCTTGCGCCGTAGCGGCAGGATCAACCCTGCGAGGACGAGGCCGATCGAGATCAGCTCGACCACGATCTGAACATGCCCGAAGAGCGCGGAAAGAGCCAGTATAACGCCGAGCAGTGCCCGATCTCGGAACCACGATGCGGTAGAACCGGTGAGATTATTGGGTATCAGCGCCACCAGCAGAACCAGCATGATCGGCGGAAACGCCCACGAGATCAACGATTCCCCGGCAACGCGCGGAAGCGCTGCAAGGCTTAGCAGACCGATTTCGATATCGACCAGCCAGCCCAATGCGTCGGCGCGCGGAATGATCGGCCTCATCTGCCCCCGCGCCCGGCGCTCCGCCTGCCGCAAAAGGCGGCTGCTTTCGACCAGCAGCGCAGCGATCGCCGCGAAAATCAGGGCGATCCAGACCAGTCCGAACCAGCCCAGTACTGCCGATAGTCCCACGGATACCAAGGCGCCGAGGCTGAGCATGTTCGATGCATTGCCGGCCTGCAGCAGCGATGTGCCGAAAGTCAGGACACCAAGGCGAGCCACCGAACCGCCCGGAGAAAGTTGCCTTCCGTCACTGACCTGCTCGGCAAGCCATTCGGCCTCCACCGCGACGGCTTCGCCCTCGTTGCGGACCAGACGCCAGTTGGCGCCGATGCGTACCCCTGAAGGCACCTCGCGCATGGCAATGCCCGACTGAAGCGCTATGCGGGTCAAGGCCGAAATCATGTCGCAATCCGGCGGCAGCTCCTGCAGCCGCTCCATCAATTCGCCCGGAACCCGCATGATCCCTGCCGCCGCGCGGTTGAGGTCGATCCGTTCGAACCCGGCCGCCAAGGCATTCTCGACCGGCATGACCAGCACCACCGGCCCGCGGCTCTCGAACAGGTGGGTGACGCTTCCCGGATCGACGAAAAGTCCCTCGGTGACGACCAGCACTTCATCGCTGGCCGTGATGAGGCCGCTGAGCTGGCGCAAATTCGTGGCAATGTAGAACTGCAGCCCGGCATCTTCTGCCGCGTGCTGGAGCGCCAGAAGTTCGGGCGAAGTGCCGCGCGCCATGCAGATGACACGCTGGCAGTCGAGCGCGAGGGCCAGGCCAAGCTGGTGATGTGCCACGCTCACGCCCGCCACCCGCAGAAATCCGCGCGGAAACGCCTGTCCCGCTCCCGCGGGTTCAGTCATGGCAAGCAAAGCGATGCGCAGTTTTCAATCTCCAGCGAAGCGCGCCCATTTAGGCACAGGCTTGGTCGGTGCCAAGCATCGCCGGGCGATCAATCGGCGGAAAACTCCGCAAGGAATGCCTTCAGGCGCCTGACGACCGTGGGTTCGCCCGGAGCCGCCTCCAAGGCTTCCTCCGCCAGATCGAGCAAGGCACGTGAATGGAAGCTGGCTGCAAGCCCCTTGAGGCGCATTGCCGCAAGGTTCCAGTTGCCATCGCAGCGCGCGCGTTCGAGCAGGTCGACCTGGCGCGCGACGCTTTCGAGGAAACTGGCGCGCAATTCTTCGAAAAGCACGGCGTCTCCGCCTGCCGCAGCAGCCAATGTCGCTTCGAGGGCGCCTGATTCGTAAGCCATTTCCCCAGGATAATGGGCAATGTATTAAACCGGGGTTTATCGCCGCCCGGCTCGTGGTATTCTATCGAAATGGCTGGAGAAAACAGGATCATTGCCTTCGGCGCCGGCGGCAACGAGGCAAACGCGGACAAGCCCGAGGCTACCGCGCCCGAGGTTACACCCGCAGAAACGGGTGCCGAGCAGCCCCGCCAGGCGCAGGAGCACTGGGACGAAGCCTGGGTCGGCGATCATGAAGAGCCGGAAGAAGCGGCCTCCAATGCGTGGATCGCTCCGCTCCTGGCCGGTCTGGCAACAGCGGGCTGGACGGCCTTGTTCCTCTTCGCCCGCCTTCCCCAGTTCCAACCCGGCGTTACCCTTGAGGCCATTCCTACATTGGTTAGCGAATGGGCTGTTCCGGTCCTGCTGATCGGGCTTTGCTGGCTGCTCGCGCTTCGCCACAGTGCGCGCGAGGGCAAGCGCTTCGGCGACATCGCGCAGTCTCTGTCACGCGAATCCGCGCGGCTCGAAGAACGCCTGACCACGGTCAATCGCGAACTCAGCCTCGCCCGCGAATTCCTCGCCTCGCAGTCGCGCGACCTGGAAAGCCTCGGCCGCATCGCCGCCGAGCGCATTTCTGAGAACGCCGGGCGTCTCGAGGAACTGATCCGCGACAACGGGACGCGTGTCGATTCCATCAGCTCGGTCAGCCATGCGGCTCTGGAAAACATGGAAAAGCTGCGCAGCCAGCTTCCCGTCATCGCCAGCTCGGCCAAGGACGTCACCAACAACATCGGCAATGCGGGCCGCGCCGCGCATGTCCAGCTTGAGGACATGATAACCGGCTTCAACCGCCTGAACGAATTCGGCACCGCAAGCGAGCGTCAGGTCGAAGCCTTGCGCAGCGCCGTGGAGACGACGCTAGGCGAGTTCGCCGCGCAGTGCGAGAAACTCGAGGATCTGACCGAGAAGCGCTTCGCCGCGCTGACCGAGAAGAGCGAGGAGTTCCGCACCGAACTCGACAAGCACGAGATCGAAGCCCTTGCCGCCGTGCGCACGCGTGCCGCCGCTCTCAGCGAGGAAATCGCCAACACGCGCAGCCAGCTCGACACCCACGAAGCCGAAAGTCTCACGTCGCTGCGTGCCCGCCTCAAGGCCCTGCGCGATGAAAGCGATGTCGTCTCACGCGCCCTGCGCAATGCCGAAACGAAGGCCGTTGAACGGCTGCAATCGTCCCTGGCCGAATTGCAGAGCGAACAGGCGGGCGTCAGCGATGCCATCGCGCAATCGCAGCGCAAGGCACTCGAAGGCCTCACCGAGCGGCTCGCCGGTATCGAGAACGAGGCCATGCGCCTCGACCAGAAGTTCGCGGAGCGCTCCGCCCGTCTCGCCGGTGAAG
This sequence comes from Novosphingobium sp. PP1Y, assembly GCF_000253255.1. NCBI lineage: Bacteria > Pseudomonadati > Pseudomonadota > Alphaproteobacteria > Sphingomonadales > Sphingomonadaceae > Novosphingobium > Novosphingobium sp. PP1Y. Next base: position 2,861,446 of record NC_015580.1, read on the forward strand.
CGGCCGAACGTCTCGAACGCCAGCAACAACAGGAACACGCCGCGATTGCCCGCCTGCGCGAGACACTGGGCGAGCTGGACAGCGGCATCGCCGAACGCCTAGAGAACCATCGCATCCAGAGCGAGAACCTGCGCGAAACGGCAGCTGCGATCACCGGCCAGCTCTCCGGGTTCGAAGCGCGCCTGCGGGCCATTTCGAAAGACAGCGCACAAGGCGAGGAAGTCCTGAGCGCAAGCCTGACCGCATTGACCGAAAGGTTGACCTCGGCCCGCGCAACCCTGGCGGCAACGGACAACGACGTCGAAAAGCTCACTGACGACAGCATCCGGCTGCTGGAGCTCATCCAGGCGAGCGCCAAGCAGGCGCACAACGCCCTGCCCGAAGCCCTCTCGATTACCGAAGACCGTCTCGACCGCGTCAATCAGGGCGTGGCCGCCCTCCTCGAAAGCCTCAGGCAGGCCGGAGACGGCAGCGAAGGCCTTGCAAACGAGATCGACGCCGCCGGCACGGCGCTGCACGAACTCATGGCCTCGCTCGCCTCGGCCCATGCCGACATCAATCGGCAGGGCAGCGACCACGCCGCCCTGCTGCGCGAGCTGCGTAGCGCTCTAGACGAAATCGAACAGGCAACCGCCAAGGCTTCGGACAAGGCCGGGACCGAGCTGCGCGCCTCCATCGAGGCCCTCAACGCAACGATTGCCGAGAGCATCGAAGCGATAGAGACGAAGAGCGCGGCGAAAGTCGCGAGCGTCGCCGACCAGCTCGGCAAGGAAGGCGCCATGGCCATCGACAAGGCCATGCGTTCGCGCGTCGCCGAAGTCTCCGGACAGCTCGATCAGGCCGTCGCCCATGCCTCGGGAGCGACCCGGGAGGCCGCTATCCAGCTGCGCGACCAGCTTGGCAAGATCGACGAACTGGTCGGCAACCTCGAGAACCGCGTTGCCCATGCCCGCAGCCGGGCCGAAGAGCAGGTCGACAACGACTTCTCGCGGCGCGTCGCCCTTATCACGGAATCGCTCAACTCGAATTCCATCGACATCGCCAACGCTCTGTCATCCGATGTTTCGGACACGGCCTGGGCGGCCTACCTGCGGGGCGATCGCGGCATCTTCACCCGCCGTGCGGTGCGGCTCCTCGAAGCCGGAGAAGCCAAGGCAATCCAGCAGATCTTCGAGCGCGACGATGCCTTCCGCGAGCACGTCAGCCGCTACATCCACGATTTCGAAGCGATCCTGCGCCAGATCCTCTCGACGCGTGACGGCAATGCGCTGGGCGTGACCCTGCTCTCGTCGGACATGGGCAAGCTCTACGTGGCCCTGGCACAGGCCATCGAACGCCTGCGCAACTGAACCGCCCGGAAGACCGGCAGGGCGATCTCCCACAAGGGAACCGCCCTGCTGCGTTACCTTCAGTAACCGAGGTCCTTGACCGGCGGATCGCCGAAGAAGTTGAGGTCCTCGACCTCGATCCAGTCATAGATATAGTTGAGGTAGAACAGCCCCATCAGCACCGCGGCCAGGACCGTCGCACGCAGGGCGATGCGGCCGGGACGAAAATTGATCGGTGCACTGTCCGCATGACCGGCCTCGACCTTGTGACCTTCCACCTCATCGGGCGTGCGCAGGCCGATCGGCATGACGAGAAAGGCGCTGAGGACCCACAGCAGGCTGTAGATCGCGGCTATCGATGTCCATTGCATGGGCCCGCTCCGATCAATTCTCGAGAAGCAGGACCTGGACCTGCGGTCGCTTGCCCGACCAACGGGTCGCCGCACGCCGCGCGGCCAGGCGCGCGGCCTCTACGCGGTCGGCGTGATCCGCCTTTTTCGACTTGGCCAGGGCCTGGGCAACGTCGCTGCGCGCCTCTTCGATGAACGCCTGATAGTCCTCGTCCAGAGGCAGGCCTATGGCGGCCACTTCGACGTTCCCCTTGCGGTCGGCTGCAACCGAGACAACGCCGTTGAAGGCAATGCGCCGGCGCATCACGATGGCC